>QFXJ01000048.1 GCA_003402375.1 Candidatus Nitrotoga sp. CP45 | reverse complement strand
CATCGGTATGGTGGCGCTTGCGCGCTATCTGATCTTAGATATGAAAGCTATGGATGACTGGCGCATGCTCGCGATAACTGGCTCCATCCTGATGCTAACGCTGGCAGTGTTCCTGATTCGCCTCGGCCATGTACGTTATCCCTATTCAGGCGATGAGCCGTCGGCAGAGCTGCGACAAGTCAACCGAGTGCAAGATTAAAAAATCACTGTGAATCTTTATACTACCCCGAATGACGAGATACAAGCTGTCGCGGCATTACTGCGGGCAGGCGAGATTCTGTAAAGTAGCTCCTCCGTCAAGACAATAATGCATCGAGTTTGAGAGGGTAACCTTTTTCATGCAGCGGAACGGCGCTGCCCCGGTTTTCGGTTTGCTTTTTTTGTTTCTATGCCGTTGCACTGGCGCACACGAATGCCCGGATCGTATGGGCGCTATTGGCAAAGGACAGAAGCGAAAACCTCATCAAAAATTCGGATGTATGGCAGCAATCTTTACCTTCACAAAATCATTGATCGAAAGCTTGGAAAAGTTGGCGTCCATGTATGCCCGGGGTCATTTAACTTAAGATGCCTTTTGAGAGCTTGTCAAAAACTTATTTTCAATCAGTGCCTTAAGCAAACCAATACGATCACCATAATGCTTGATAGCCAAAACAGGCACAGAAGAATTTATCATGATTTGCGATACGGTATCACCCAACAAAATCGCTGTGGTGTTACTGCGTCCGCGTGTACTCATGACAATTAAATCAGCCGCCATCTCTTGAGCCTTTTCTAAAATAGCCTGTTCTGGCATACTGCTTTCCACAAACACGGGTTTAATGTGAATGCCATGTGTTTCAATGCCCGCTAAAAATGCTTTAAAAGCCTGTGTTTCATGGGATTTAATGGCTTCAACATGTTCGCTATAACGAATAGTCGATTCATCAAAATAAACGTGTAATGCGCTGACTTCGGTTAAACCGTGCATTTTAGCCAACGCGGTTGCATGAGACAGTGCATCTGCCGATGGTTTAGAAAAATCAACTGGCGCAAGAATGCGTTTAATTTCCGTACCTGCACCTTCTGGCACCATCCAAACAGAGGCATTTGTGACCATTGCTAAACGACGCGCTAATGAACGTCGTCTGCCATGATGATGACCAAGTAGCACTAAATCCGAATTTGAAGTCACGACATGTTCAATTAACTGATCTATATGCGAGTCAGCATTAAAGACTTGTGCATTAAACGAAATGCCTTTAAGTGAACCATCAAAATACTTATTCACTTCACTTAGAATACGCGCTTTTAACTGTTCAATTTCTTGTGCAGAAGCGGGTGGTTTTTGTGATGGGATAGTATGAATAAAATGGAATTCCTTACTCACGCCTTTATTGGCCAGTTTCGCGGCATAGGTTAGTAATTCTGCATCTAAATCATCTAAACCGAGTAATACGTTCACACATTCAAACTGCCCCACTGAAGTTACTTTTTGTACGGGTAACGCCACTTTAGCCTCTTTCACATGGGCCGCTTTGTGAACAGGTTTATCCAAAAATTTAAATAACACCGCATACAGAATCAGTGCCGATAACACCCCTGTTATAAAATCAGTTAATGGCACCATGATAGCCGTGTAAATCATTAAACTCGCGTGAAATTTATTGTGTGCTAAGACTTCTTTTATCTCAGCAGGTTTAAACATATTGCTTGCTACCCACAATAAAATACCACCAATACACGCCATCGGCACTTCTTCAAGGTAACTGGCAATGTAATAGGCTAAAGCAAGTTTAAGAACGGCCTTGAAATAACCTGCCAGAGGCGTGACTGCCCCCGCTTTAATACTGGTCGCCGTTCTTGCTAACGCCCCTGTGCACGGAAAACCATTCACTAATGGCACAATGATTTGTACTAAACCTTGTCCCCAAAATTCTTTATCGGGATTAAACAGTGTTTTACGATTATTTGCCATTCTGTCTGCCATTGAAGAACACAGCAAACTTTCCACACCCGAAATAAACACAATTGCCAGCACAAAATAGACAATGTCGATCATCACCGTGTTGGTCATCTCAGGCACAATCGGTGGCGTAAACACAAAGAAATTATTAGGAATTGAGCCATAAACATCACCAACAACGGCAATGCCTTTATCGCGCAATAACGTTGCCGTGATAACGCTTGCCAGCACAATGGAAATTAATGGCGCGGGAATAAAAATAGAAATACGCAATAAAAATTTGGTTAGAAAAAATGTACCTAAACCAACGACTATCGCCCAGACATTGATGTTACTAACATCCATTGCGCTGAAATTAACTGCATCAAAAAATCCTCTAAGAGCATCGCCTTCTACCACTAAAGAAAACTTGAAACTGGAAATACCCAAAATATCTTTGATATTGGTAAGCGCAATCACGGCAGCAATACCTACCGTAAAACCCACCACAATGGAATTGGGCACCAACTTGGCGTATTTACCCAAACCCAGCAAGCCCATAATCATTAACACAACGCCTGCAATAATCGACACCAGCACTAAAAAACCGTGTGCTTGTTCCGGCGTACCTCCATTCGCCACACCGTATTTTGCCATGAGTCCTGCAATCAGCGGAATGAACGCGGCAGTAGGTCCATACACTTGATATTTCGACCCGCCCCATGTTCTACCCACTATACACGCCAACGCGCCCGCAATAATGCCTTGTTCAGGGCGCAGACCCATTGCCATTGCAAACCCCATTGACATAGGAATAGCCGTCAGGGCGACAATTAATCCCGCACTAAAATCACGGTAAATGGTTTGCTTCCAAGTATCACGATTTAAATCCTCCCAGCGACTATCAAAAAATGTTAAAAATAGTTTTAATCGTTGCATAATCATTTTTTTTCCCTCATGGTATTGAGAAAACAAGGTTATTTGCACATCACATCTATAGCTCAACACTTGCCTGTTGCTTTAACTTTAGAAGTTTTTGTCAGCGCCAAGTAGAAATTTTCGGTTTCCTGCAAAATAGAAATGTCTTTTTTTCCTGTTTTTCCTTCACTACTGGGTAGCGCACTGCCCGTCGCGGGCGGATTTGTCGACGGGCATACTTTTCCAAGGATGATCCGGTGCGGGTTTGTGCTCCGTGTTGCGCCTCGCCATCGCCTTATCAACTTGCGCATTGTCTGATTTGCCGACGGCCACCGGTGACTGACGCTGCGGTTTTTCCATCACGCAATAGGTCAGTTTGCCCCTTTTTTAAACGCAACTCCCCGCTACCGTCAAAATGTTCGTGTACCTTCACTTTCGTGCCCCTCAGATCCAGCCCCGTGCCGGTGATGGCCACTTGCAGCAGCATGTTTTCATGCTGGCATGAATGGATATTAAAAAGCGTTTTCGTCACTTGAGCCGACAGGATGATTACAAGTGCTGCCGGGGTGTCCGGATAGGTCAAATGCGCGTCAGTTGTATCTTTGGGCTTTACGGCAAAACGCCGGTTGTAATCCACGATACATCCCGGCAACCAGGCATTCGCCCTGTTCATGTCGTTGATGCCCACTTGCCGCATTTTCTTGACCAGCCTGTCCTGCAAGGTTTGATTGGCGCGTTCTACACGCCCTTTGGCTTGCGGGCTGTGGGCGTGAATGCATTCGATGCCCAGCTCCCGCGTCGCCCGCGAGAATTGGTTTTCGGCCTCCGGATCGGCATCTTTGGCATTGATACGGAAGATGCTGTGTTTATCGCTGTATAGCGCTGCTGGCACACCGTATACCAAGATGTGGGCATGCAGCACCTGCATGGAGCCCAGCGTGGTCTCAGTCGGCATGAAGTGAAGTGCAATTGAGTCAGTCGCCCGGTGGCATCATCTAAGAACACCAGCATCGTGCAGTATGGGCAGCGACCTTCAAACCAGTCGTGGGGGCTGCCGTCGATCTGGATCAGTTTGCCAACCCGAGCGCGCCGTTCGCGCATGGGGTGAGCGCACACTGTACTGTCTCGACGAGGTATCCAATAGCCAGCATGTATCATCATCTGGCGGACACCCTCGACGGTCAACCCGATGCCGTGCAACTCGGCGAGCTTCTCGCTGGCCAGCGTTGGGCCGAAGTCACGGTAATGTACGCCGATCAGTTCGATGGCTGTGGCACGGATGGTTTCATTCAGCCACCGATTCGAGGCTATGCCGCGCTTTTTGCTGACCAACCCGGCTACCCCTTCCGGCTGGTAGCGATTGGCCAATCGGTGAACATAACGGGGGGTGATGCAAATTTGCTTCGCCGCTTGTTGCTGGCTGATTTTGCCTTTGTTCAGCTTGTTCAGTGCCTGTAAACGTTTCACTTCTTTTTCACTCATGGGTTTGTCCATTTTCGAAATATCCGCTTCTGTTTTAAACAGGGGTGAGTTTAATCACCTGTGGACATTTCTATTTGGGAGAAAGTAGACATTACTACTTGGGACATTACTACTTGGGACATTACTACTTGGGACATTACTACTTGGGACATTACTACTCGGGACATTACTACTCGGGACATTACTACTCGGGACTAACATTTCCCGTCCCTTGGGGCGAATGCTGTCTGAAAGCCAGCGAATTATAAGAGCGCAGTAAATACCCCATGGCTTACTGCGGGGTGCATTATTTGGTCTTAATACTAGAACATCACAGTGTGATAACTTTAAAAGACGGTCTGCAAAGGTACTAAGGAAAATCCGTGAGAAGCCTCTCTTGTTTCTTGTTGCTACCACGATCATTCCTGCATTTATTTCTTTAGCATACTCAGCCAGTTGATCTGCTGGAGATTGCGCAAATAGAACTTCAAAATGAGCTTGTTTAAATGTCGGTAAAGGCATCATCTCACTTGCTTTATTTTTAATAAACTCAAGCAGATGTTGTTTCATATTTTCTTGTGCGGCCTTGCTAGGAGTTTCGACAACGCTCATTTCACCAACGCAAACATCTTTCCTGATAACATAAATAAAATAAATTTCCCTTTTTGTCCAACCATATTCTTGCCCCCACCTTGAAATACTTGGCATAAAATCTTCTTCGGTTGGCATGGCAATAACTATCTTTTGTGGGTTCATTTTCATCACCTTAACTTATTTCTGAGGAACTTATTTCTGGGGATAAGATCCATCCTATGGAAGACAGGTTATTCAGGATTATTAAGAATTAACTTGTCTCCATAAAAATCTACCACACCAGTTGCTATGTCATGTTTACCGACAATAATACCAATCGCACCAGTTTCAACCATCCCTTCTATAATTGGGGTACGGTTCTATAATGGCACGCAATGTTTTTTACATTCATGGTGGCTATTTTTTCTCCCAACTCAGGGATGTTTGAATTACGATTTTCGGTTTCGCTATTTTCATCATCAACTGCTGGCTGTATTTTCTTTAATCTCTTCGGGTTCAAGTCCCCCGCCGCTTGCGGCGTAAGTTTTGCGTATGAGCGAATATATCCATAAGAGTCACAACGTAACGGTGCTGCGTAGCACTTGGTATTTCCGGCAAAGTATCGACGAGCAATGTTTGACAGCAAGGTTGATGAGGTTTTGAAAGTGGTATGTTTGGAAATTGAGGAGCGCTACCAAATGAAGTTTTTGGAGATAGCGAGGGACAAAGACCATATCCATTTTTTGGTCCAGTCGGTACTGACATACAGTGTGACGAAGATTTTGAGGATGTTGAAGAACATAACGGCACGAGAGATATTCAGGCGTTGCCCACAAGTCAAAAAACAGTTGTGGGGTGATGAATTCTGGACGGATAATTTTTTTGCAAGGACGATTGGGAAACATGGCGATTAAGCCAAGATAGGCTAGCACGTTAACTCCCAAGGCAATGAATATCATAAATTAAACTCGAGCCATCAGCTTGCACTGTTTTGAGATGCCCCGCAGCTTGCTGCGGGGTTATTCAATGAATATGGCGAGAAGCAAAACTACCTGGAAAGATAGTAACACTATTTTTTTACTTTCAGCTATCATTTTTTCAATGAATTAGATGCAGGTTAAAATTGAGTAGATCAAACACATTAACTACAGATTAAAGAAGTCAAGTCAGAACGCTATGAAAATTCAGTTGCAAATTAAAATGAATGATAAATTATTTCTCCGAGATCCGGAGCAATCCGATCTGGGCAAAAAAATTATTCTGCACAGTATTCAGTTAATTCACCTTAACGGGTTTGAAGCATTCACGTTTAAAAAACTGGCGGAAGCTATTGGCACAACCGAGGCGGGTATTTACCGATATTTTGAAAACAAACACTTGTTGCTAATTTATCTTACTGCCTGGTATTGGAGTTGGCTTGAGTATCAGGTTACTTTTCAGACCAACAATATTAAAGATCCTGTGGTTAAGTTAAAAATGGTCATTAAATTATTGGCGACTACATTGAAGGAGGATATTAGAACCAATTATGTCGATGAAAGTATCCTTCATCAAATCATTATTACCGAAGGCTCCAAAGCCTATCTGACCAAACGGGTATCTGAAAATAACAAGGATCACTTATTTAAACCCTACAAAGACCTTTGCGCTGTTATCGGAAATATGATTTTGGAATGCAACCCCCGATACAAATATCCGAGATCATTAGCCACTACCATTATTGAAATGGCGCATTTTCAAAATTTTTTTATGAATAATCTGCCTTCGCTGACGGATTTTGGGAAAAATAAAGATGAGGCGGAGATTGTTAGGTTTCTGGAAGATTTAGTGTTTTCCAGCTTACCTTTAGCTCATTAACATAATGGATTCGGGATATGTTACATTTCTTTTTCACGGCCCGGTTAAGGCAAATCATCAGATAGTGATAGAAATTTAACAACAATAATTAGACTGAAATTATGGTTCCCGGATTAGTCCAAATTCTTTTATGGCAGGGATTAGGAGTGCTAGTTTCTCACTTCCTTATACCTATTTTGCCTGGCCCAGTATTGGGTCTTATTTTATTGTTAGTATTTTTAATCATTAAAGGGCGTGCTAATTCTTCACTTCTTGTTATTTCTGATGCCTTTAGTCAACATTTAGGTCTTCTATTTATACCTGCGGCTGTAGGCGTAATTATATTTTTACCACAATTAAAAGCCCATGCTTTAGCCGTTATAACGGCATTAATTGTAAGTGTTGTTTTAACAATCACTACCACAGCGGTTATTTTGAGATTATTTGTTAGAAAAAATTCTAATGATCCGTGAACAATCTCAAATTGCAGACATCTGGGTTTACCTTTCTGGCAGCCCTTTATTTGCTTTGATAATTACACTGGCAGCTTATTAATTAGGTAACCTGCTTTATCAAAGAACGAATAAAAATCCATTCGCTAATCCTGTTGCTATAGCAGTAGTTTTAATTGCTCTGGTTTTATATCTGATGGATATGCCTTACCAAAAATATTTTGAAGGAGCGCAGTTCGTGCATTTCTTACTGGGTACTGCAACTGTTGCATTAGCTGTACCTATTTATAAGGGGTTTTCTATTTTAAAAACACGACTCATCCCCTTAACGGTTGCTTTGTTATGTGGTGGATTCGTTTCTATAGCAAGCGCTGTCGAAATTGCAACATTTCTGGGAGCGGATGCAACGATTATTGGTGCTCTATATCCTAAATCAGTTACTACACCCATTGCGATGGGTATTGCAGAGCGTTTGACTGCCTCACCTACTCTGACTGCTGTATTTGCAGTTGTCACGGGTATCTTGGGAGCAATATTGGGTAGTTTTATTTTGAACTTGCTCGGCATGGAAGCCTGGTGGCAACGGGGATTTGCAATGGGTGTGGCTGCACATGGTATTGGAACCTCCAGGGCTTTTGCTGTTCACCCAGAAGCCGGTTTATACGCTAGCCTCGCCATGGGTATGCACGGCATTTTAGGCGCGATTTTAATCCCGCTGCTTGCTTTGTATATTCTTTAATATTCAAATTCTTGTGGAGATTCATGCTGGTTTTCTGTGCTCTGCGCTTTGAACGGCTGTCGGGCAATCAGCTAAATCTACTCACGTTTTAATCGGACTCTTGGCAAAGGAATATCAACAGCGCTTAAGCGAAAACAGGAGCGGAAGATTTGGCGCTTACAAACCTGAGGCTTCCTTATATGGGCGGATTCAACTCTGAAGTGCAGCTTTTGTAAATGAATTTAGGTGGCGAGCTGCTTATTTTAGTATCACCACAAATGCCAGAATAGATAGGGTGACGCCTAGTAGAAAACATACATAGATTAGAACCTTGATTCGAAATCTAAAAATCTCGATCGCGTTAACTATGTGAGCATTTTGTTCGGTAAGTGATTTAATTAACGTAGCTGATGAATTTTGTTCAGAATTCAGTTCAGATACCTTCGCCTGAAGATGACGAACGCGACTGTCCAAATTTGCGAGTCCTTCAGCATCGAATGAAACGACTGTTGGTGAGCTATCAGCAACAGGCTGGTTATTGGTTTCACTTTTTGCCGCAGTAAAAAGCCGCTTTGCGCTTTTAACCATGCCCGGCGCGGCGTCTAATACATCTTTCCACGGTACGAACTTTAGCGCGTTAATCCAACCGATAGCCAAGATTTCCCCTCCTATTTTATGTATGTAACGCCACTGTCAACCATGCCATGAATTTTGGAGCCACTTAACAAAATACTCGGGTATAGATGACATTTCCAATTTTTATTAAAAATAGCCAATGTATTACTGGTCCATCAATCTAAGAAGTGTTTCATACAGACCATTCCTTCGATGATCTACGAAGTAGCATTTCGACATGAAGGCACATTCTGTCAGGAAATCCAAACTACGGCCATTCTTTTCCTTTGGCGTTATGCCTAGAGCCAGATGCCCTTGGTAGCGCACTGATAATCGTCGCAATGCTGAATGTGGCACTAAAATTTTGGTACGTTTTCGTCTAAAACTCAGGATTTAAAAAAATGTTCAAACTTTAGGTGGCAACGGAGAGACTGGGAACAAATGGATTATTTTTGGCATTGTAAGCAGTAAAAACTTGATCGCTGCCCTTGCCGAATCTGCTTGATGATAGTGTTGCATTTACGACAAGTTTCGGTCGCGCGGCCATATACCCAGTAGTGCTGCTGGAAATAGCCAGGCTTGCCATCGCTACCCACGAAATTGCGCAGGCTGCTGCCGCCTAATGCAATGGCCTCCGTCAACGTTTCTTGTATCGTTTTTACCAATAGGGCGCAGCGCGGTCGACTAAGTTTTGCGGCAGGTAGTTGCGGACGAATACCTGCACGGAAAAGAGCTTCATTGGCATAGATGTTGCCCACGCCTACGACTAGATGATGGTCCATTATGACCAACTTGATTGCGGCATTGCGGTTGCGTATCGCACGATAAAGATACTCGGCATTAAATCCATGCTCTAGCGGTTCCACCCCAAGCTTCAACAACAGTGGATGCTGTGCGGGGTCACCTTCATGCCACAGTACCGCGCCAAAACGGCGCGGGTCACGTAGCCGCATAAGCATTCCGTTTGCCAGCGTTAAATCGAAGTGATCGTGCTTTTCTGCAGCGATGTCTGCGGACAAAATGCGTAAGCTGCCGGACATGCCAAGGTGAAGGATGAGCGTACCGCTGTCACATTTGATTAACAAATATTTGGCACGGCGATGTAGTGCGTGAATTATCTGGTTATGTAGGATGGTGGGCAATTGCTTGGGGATAGCCCAGCGCAAATGAGACGTCCGAATGACTACATCCGTGATGCGCTGGCCAATCAAATGCGGCTCAAGTCCGCGCAGGGTAGTTTCGACCTCAGGTAGTTCAGGCATTAGATTTTTTCTACATTGGAAAATGGTTAAAAATCGGCTACAAATTTAAGCACAAGGTGATGGCTTAAATAATTTGGTATTTTGCCCTTGTCGTTTTATTTTTTATCAGAACTTCCAGCTACTGCTTTTACGCCTGCCGCTGCAACATCGACGGTCGTACTAACTACTGCGGCACTAACCTTAACAGTTGTTGCAACTACGGTAACCGCAGCATCAGTGACGGCAACCACTGCGCAGCTGGTACAGAAAATGCTGATTAGGACGTATAGAAGGTAGACATGCAGCCTTTTGGGTTGAAGCATTGGGCAAACTTTATTAAAAAATAGCCATACTAAATCAAATAAAAACATGTTTTACGCATATCAATTTTTGCACTAAGTACTGGCTTAATTTCTTCTACGCCACCACAGGATAGCACCCGCCAGCATTAACAGCATAGGCATGGCGATCAAGAAGCTACCGCTGATTATAGTCAGATGGATCTTGCTCAAGGAAACCGTGCCATCTTTCACTGTGCGGGGTTGAGCGGTGATGAGTCTCTCCTCGTTGCCTAACCAGTTTATCATGTTGACACCGAGATCAAGATTGCCGCCGTTGCCGGAATAGGCGTTAGCAAGAAACGAACCGCTCCCGACGATAATACGTTGCTCACGATCGTTTATGTGGCGTTGCAAGGCGAGTGCGATGGTTACTGGGCCAGGGATGTCAGAGGCTTTGTTGAAATGTGGTTTACCTTGCGGTATGTCGCGGCTAATCCAGCCCCGTGGCGCGGCCTCTACCAGCGTGGTGTGTTGCCATGCAGCATTTTCCTCCCAGTCAATGGCGCGGGCAAAAGGGAAGACCGTGGTCAAGTTGAAATTTTGCGTAACAGCGTGCGGCGGGTAGCCTGCGCCCAGCGCCCAAGTCGCAGGAATGTTCATTTCTTCTGCTGCCGGGTCAACCACGATGCCAGGCGTGAGAATTATGTCCAGTTTTTCAGTCAGACGCTCCAATCCACGCAATGGCTCAGCGTCTACTAACCACAACAGGTTACCGCCCTTGGCAATATAGCGCAGTAACTTATCTATTTCGCCCTGCAATAGGTCGATTTGTGGCTGAGTGATGATCAACATGCTGGCATTGTCTGGCACATCCTGTGCCAGTGTTAAATTAAGGCTGTTAAGCCGAAAGCCATTTTGTTGCAACCGTTTGCCGAATTCGCCGAGATCGTGGTTTGCGATGCCTTCCAGATTGCGCTCGCCATGTCCATCAAGATATACAAGCAGTTGATTTTTTGTGTGGGCCATGCGTAACAACACGCTGGAAAGCGCTTGCTCGTTCAACATGGTGAGATGCTCACGCTTGCCGCCATATTCCACCAGCATTTCGCCATTGACACGAATATTGACCTTGCGCGCTTCCTCCGGTTGCTTCACCGGGTCGATAAAGGTGAGCGAAATATTGGGTTTATAGCGCTGATAGAGGGCGACAAAATCACGGGTCAGCCTGTGCATATCGCCTAAGTTGGCATCCTGCCCGGTTACATACATCGTTAGTTTTATTTCACCTTGTAGCTTTTTCAGTACATTTACACTGCTCTCTGCCAAACTGTTACTGGCATTTTGTGTCATATCCCATTGTGCGGGGTGGCGTGCCGCAAGTTGATACAACGTGACGACAGCGACGAGCAGCAGTGCGGTGAAAGCAAGATTTTTAATGAGCAGACTGGGTTGTGAGAATTTCATGCTGGATGGCTCAGCTATAAATGCGGTTGTTGTGCAGCCGCCGTATCGTTAGCAACAAAAAAACGGTACAAAACAGCAGAAAGAACATCAGATCTATAATATTCAACAAGCCGATATTGAAATTTTGAAAATGGCTGGTAGGGGCGAGCGCACGCCAAGTGTTGTTGTTATCCACCGCGCTGACATCTGCTAGCCACAGACCGAAAAGTATG
Source organism: Candidatus Nitrotoga sp. CP45 (assembly GCA_003402375.1). Lineage (GTDB taxonomy): Bacteria > Pseudomonadota > Gammaproteobacteria > Burkholderiales > Gallionellaceae > Nitrotoga. The sequence continues at coordinate 54,860 of QFXJ01000048.1, read as the reverse complement.
GCCAATGCACCAATGGCAGCCACCACTGGTTGTTTTGTGAGCGAGGAAATGTATAGCCCCAATGCAGCATAGCTGGCAGCAAGTAGCATAAGTCCTAGCGCATTGGTAAGAAGAAGGCCGGTGTCAAGTTGCGTACCTGCGGCCAGCGTTAGCACCATCAACATGCAGCTTGCGATGATGAGCAGCAAAAATAGCATCAGGCCGATGAACTTCCCTACCACAATGTGAGTATCAGAAACCGGTGCGCTCATTAATAGTGTCAGAGTTTGGTTGCGTCGTTCTTCGGCGATCAAGCGCATGGTAAATATTGGTATCAACATCATCAAAATCAGCGCGATGGTGCCGAATAATGGAGCCGCCACGGCTAATGTGGCGCCGGGCGCGTTGGCAAGCTGCGCCAATTGTGACTGTACCTGTAAAAAAACATCAAGGCGTGCGAAAAAAAACCAGGCGAAAATAAATTGTAAAGCGCCCAGAATGAGCCAGGTTGAAGGGATGGAGAACAGGCTGCGGAATTCTTTATGCGCAATGGTCAGAATCATAATTTTTCGTCTTGGGTGATTTGCATAAACACATCTTCCAGTCGCGTTTGTAGCGGAACGAGTTGCTCCGCTTGCCAGCCATGTTGTGCGGCGAGTGCGAGCAACGCAGCGCTTGGGTTTGTGTTAGCTGCATGCAGAATGCGGAACTGCGTGGGGGAAAGCTGGTCTACTTGCTGTATTCCGGCAATGGCATGCAATTCGGAGAGTGTAGGCGGCGCCAACAGGGTGACAATAAAGCCTGATTGACTGCCGTATTGTTGCATTTTTGTGCTGCTGTCGCCGTAAATCAGGCGACCGTGATGCATAATTTCGACGCGGTCACAAATGCTTTCCACTTCGCCCAACAGATGGGTAGAAAGGATAACGCTGTGCATATTCCCCAATTCGCGGATCAATGCGCGGATGTCGCGGATCTGGGATGGATCAAGGCCAACGGTGGGCTCATCGAGAATAATTACCTCTGGTTGATGGATGATTGCTTGTGCAATACCAACACGTTGCTGATAGCCTTTGGAAAGTGTCCCGATGATTTTTTTTCCATTATCCTGTAAACCGCAACGGCGCTTGGTTTCGGTCAAAGCATCCGCAATCTGCGCACGGGGTATACGATGCAGCTTGGCGGCGAATATAAGGAAATCATTTACGCTCATTTCGCGGTATAAAGGTGGCGTTTCTGGCAGGAATCCGGTTTGTGCCTTAGCTTTCTGGGACTGGCGTGTTAGGTCGAAACCGCATATTTCAATTTCCCCCGAATGCGGCAAAAGTGCCCCGGTAAGCATTTGTAACGTTGTGCTTTTACCGGCCCCATTATGCCCAAGCAGGCCAAGCACCTCGCCATGCCGAAGTTCTAACGATATGCCATGAATGACCTCGCGTTGACCGAAGCGGCGAATCAGGTTGCGTGCGGATAGGGTGATTGGTGCAGTGACTGGCATTAGAGCTGATGCAGTTTGTATGGAAGGGTGAATATAACCTAATATGTCGTTGTACATCAAAATGAAATTGTTCGGTCGCGTCAGGCAATAAAGGACGCATTTGGACGTTCTTCGAATCTGGGCTACCCTTCGCTTTGACGCGATTCAATAGCGACGAGTGCTCAATCAGAGGACATATAGTAGTTCCATGAATTTTTTAAAATACCTACCTATTAAATTATGATGAATTTAAAACGTAGCACAGTTATTTTTGCATTGTTGCTAATTTCTTGTGCGCATGCGTCGCAGCAAGACACAGGGCAAGCGGAGAAACCAGGATTTGAAGCTGAAAAGCAAGCGGAGCTGCCGAAGCAGGAATTGACTGAGGAGGTACTCTATGAGTACCTCCTGGGTGAAATGGCACTGCAGCGTGACCAGCCTGAGTTGGCTGCGCAGCTTTATCTAAAGCTGGCCAATTCTACGCGTGATCCGCGCCTGGCGCGCTATGCTGCACATTTAGCTTTTGAGACGCGCCAAATGGACAAAGCGATGGCAGCGTTCAATCTGTGGCTGGAAATAGAACCTAATTCACTGCTGGCAAAACAGGCTTTAGCCACTTTGCTGATAAGTGGCGGAAAACTTGATGAATCACGCCCGCATCTCAAAAGTCTATTAGCCGCAACGACAGAAAATGTTGGAAATATTTTTATGCGGATTTCGCCAATGATCACAAGTTATCCCGATAAAAGTATTGCGTTCAATTTACTTCGTGAGCTGGCACAACCTTATCCACGCGTGGCGGAGGCGCGTTGGGCACTAGCGCAAGCAGCAGAAGCCGCAGGTAAGCACGAGTTAGCCTTGGAAGAAGCCCGGCAAGCATATGCTTTACGCCCGGAATGGGACAGTGCCGCGCTACTTAACGCCCAATTGCTAAAAGGTGCGGCGCCACAGCAGGCTTTAACATTGCTGAAAAAATATCTTGAAGCTTATCCTGACACCAAGGAGGTGCGTCTGTTTTATGCACGTGCGTTGATGGAACAGAAGCAGAATAAAGAAGCGCGCACTGAATTTCAGCAGCTGCTTAATGCATATCCAGATAACGCCGATCTGGCGTTCGCGGTGGGATTATTGTCGTTAGATTTGGGTGAGCTGGATCGTGGCGAGAAAGAGTTGCAGCAAGCCCTTACTAATAAAAAGAAAGATGAAAATGTAGTGTATTTTTATCTTGGCCAATTAAGTGAAGCAAAGAAGCATGATGAAGTGGCAATGCAGAATTACAACAAAGTAAAGGATGGGGAATATAACTTTTCCGCGCGCTTACGCATGGCTTACCTAACCAATAAGTCGGGTAAGCTGAATGAAGCGCGGCAGATTCTGCACAAAACCGTTACGAAGAACAATCAACAACGCATACAACTGGCCATGGTTGAAGCGCAGATTCTGCGTGATGCGAAGCAGTTTGAGTCTGCTTATCAGGTGCTAATGCAAGGGCTGGAAAAATTACCCAACCAACCAGACCTAATGTATGAAGCGGCGATGTTAGCGGATAAAGCAGGGAAACATGATGCATTTGAACAGATGATGCGAAAATTGATTGAGATCGAGCCTGATAACGCGCAAGCCTATAACGCGCTGGGTTATGGTCTACTGGAGCGCAATGAGCGCATACCGGAAGCAATGAAATTAGTGGAGAAGGCATACCAGCTTGCCCCAGAGGACGCCGGCATCATTGATAGTATGGGTTTTGGGTATTATCGCTCGGGCAATTTATCCAAGAGCTTGGAGTTCCTGCGCCGTGCCTATGCCGCCAATCCAGACCCGGAAATTGCTGCGCATCTTGGCGAAGTGCTGTGGGTACAGGGCGAAAAAGAGCAAGCAAAAAAAATGTGGAATGATGCGCTAATAGCTAACCCTGGGAGTACAGTACTACAGGTTGTCATTAAGAAATTCACGCCTTGATACATCGATTTTTACTGCTGTGCCTCTTGTTGCTGGTTGGTTGCGCAGCCGCGCCACCAAAGCCCCAGTCCATTAAACGACCCACGCAGACAGAGCATGCACCTTTTGTGCTGTCTGGACGGATCGCCGTAAAGCATGGCGGAAATCGATCTTTATCTGGAGTACGCTGGACGCATTATGCTGGGGCAGATGAAATCCTGCTGCTTGCGCCATTTGGGCAGACTGTAGCCCGCATTCGTAGCGATATGAGGGGGGCAGTACTGGATATGCCGTTTAAGCACTACGCAGCAAAAGACGTTGACGAATTAACCCAGCAAGTACTGGGCTGGCGTTTGCCATTGTCTGGCTTGCGCTATTGGGTACTGGCGTTGCCAGCGCCAAGGGGCGCATTTAACATTGAGCACGATACCAACGGGCAAGTAATGCAACTAAGCCAGGATAACTGGACAATACGCTATACACGTTATGCCGCACAAACACTGGATAGCTTGCCGTTACGTCTCGCTTTACAACGCGACGGACTGGAAATCCAATTGCTGATCGATGAATGGGAAATATAACAAACACTTTAACCTTTCCGGCACCAGCCAAGCTTAACCTTTTTTTGCATGTGGTAGGGCGTAGGATGGACGGCTATCACCTACTGCAAACCCTGTTTCGTTTCATTGATTTCAGCGACATATTACATTTTTCGTTGAGCAAAAATGGTGAGGTGCGCCGTATCAATGCGCTTGATGGTGTATCACAGGAACAGGATTTATGCGTGCGTGCCGCACGTCTGCTGCAAAAGGAATGCGGTTGCGGTTTAGGTGTGGACATAACGCTGGAGAAACGTATCCCTATGGGCGGAGGTTTAGGTGGCGGTAGTTCGGATGCAGCTACTACACTCCTTGCTCTGAATAACCTATGGAACTTGGGGTTGTCGCGCGAACGGTTGATGGAGATAGGCTTATCTTTGGGTGCGGACGTACCGGTATTTGTGTTCGGAAAAAACGCCTATGCAGAAGGCATAGGCGAGCAGTTGCAGGCCTACGATGTGCCGGATGCTTGGTATGTGGTGTTATTCCCGCCAGTGCATGTCGCTACGGCAAAGGTATTTGCACACTTGGATATTGCTAACTTGGAATTGACACAGGATGCGATTTCCCTCAGAATTCGCGGCCTTCCGCTACGGCTACCACGCAACGATTTACAATCGGTGGTATGTAGTTTATACCCGGAAGTGGCGCGGCATCTTGTTTGGCTTGAGCAATTTGCACAAGCTCGGATGAGTGGTTCTGGTGCTTGTGTATTTGCTGAATTTGTTACCGAGGCACAGGCGCAAGCAGTTATAGAAAGCTTGCCGCCAGACATAAAGGGTATCGTAGCGCGCGGTTTGCCGCAGCATCCACTACGGGACTTTACCGTAATGTGAAATGCAAGATTATTGGGGAGTCGCCAAGTGGTAAGGCACCGGATTTTGATTCCGGCATTCGTAGGTTCGATCCCTACCTCCCCAGCCAGTTTTTGAAAGATGTTGCTTGTTTGGGGCGCTTGCGCCCGTTTTTATTTAAGGGGAGCATGGTGTCCGACGACAGCTTGATGGTGTTCACCGGCAATGCCAATCCTAAGCTTGCACAATATGTAGCGCAGCACCTTAATATTCAACTTGGGCGAGCCACCGTTGGCCGTTTTTCAGACGGCGAGGTGATGATAGAAATTCTCGACAACGTGCGCGGCAAAGACGTATTCGTTCTGCAATCAACATGCGCCCCAACCAACGATAGCCTAATGGAAGTGCTGGTCATGGTGGATGCCCTTAAACGCGCTTCCGCTGGACGTATCATCGCCGCGCTACCCTATTTTGGCTATGCCCGGCAGGATCGGCGTCCGCGTTCCGCGCGTGTGGCGATTACTGCCAAGGTGGTGGCGAACATGCTTACTGGAGTTGGCGTGGATCGCGTTCTAACCATGGATTTGCATTCGGATCAGATCCAGGGGTTTTTCGATATTCCTGTGGACAACATTTATGCTAGCCCGATTTTGTTGGCAGATGTGTGGAAGCATGATTACAAAAATCTGGTGGTAGTCTCACCGGACGTGGGCGGCGTAGTCCGCGCACGGGCATTAGCCAAGCGTTTGGAAGCTGATCTCACCATCATCGACAAGCGTCGCCCCAAGCCCAACGTGGCCAAGGTGATGAACATCATTGGTGAAGTGGTAGACCGAACCTGTTTGATCATGGATGACCTGGTCGATACCGGGAATACCTTATGCGAAGCTGCTGATGCACTAAAAGCTAAGGGTGCGGAAAAGGTAGTGGCGTATTGCACACACCCGGTGCTGTCTGGCTCGGCGATTGAGCGCATAGAGAATTCCGCAATAGATGAACTGGTCGTGACCGACACTATCCCGCTGAGCATTGAGGCGACAGCTTGCAAGCGTATTCGCCAGTTGAGTGTGGCTGAGTTGTTGGCTGAAACAATTCGTCGCATCCATGCGGAAGAATCCGTCAGCTCATTATTTATGGAATAATTTTTGTGGCAGTCATTTTGACTGCCACGTAACCTGGAATTACCTGGTCGCGGGTAATTCCGAATTTGAAGTGGAGAAACAAAATGAAAATCGAACTAAGTGCAATATCCCGCAAAGCGCAAGGAACGGGTGCGAGCCGCCGTCTGCGCAAGTCTGGCCGCGTGCCTGGCATCGTATATGGTGGCACTGAGCCTACGTTGATTGACCTTGATCACAACAATCTGTATTACAGCCTGCGTAAGGAAGCGTTTCATGCTTCCATCCTGACACTGGATTTGGACGGCAAAAAAGAGCAAGTGCTATTGCGCGATTTCCAGATGCACCCATTTCGTCAGCAAGTACAACATATCGATTTTCAGCGCGTGGAATCAAATAAAAAGATCCATATGAAAGTGCCATTGCACTTCGTAAATGCCGATATCGCTCCTGGGGTGAAGCTGAACGGAGGTATCGTCTCCCACGTGATGAATGATCTGAATATCGCTTGCTTGCCAGCTGACTTGCCCGAATTTATCGAGGTCGATCTGTCCACTCTGGCGCTAAACCATTCCATCCATGTGTCCGACCTCAAGCTACCTAAAGGCGTAGAAGCGGCAGGTGTCCACATTGGAGAGGCCGTAGTGGCCACCGTCCAAGTACCACGTGGTGCGGTTGAAGCCGAAGCATTGGCGGCGGCCGCCGCCGCCGCGCCTGCTGATGCGAAAGCTGCGGCAAAACCTGCGGCGAAATCTAAGTAGCATAAGTATTACCATTAAAAACCCGCCATGCACTCTTCAGTGTATGGCGGGTTTTTAACATGTCGTGAACAGTTATTTCACATGGTGTAAATAAAAATGAGTGAAATCAAGTTAATTGTCGGGCTGGGTAATCCCGGTCGTGAATATGATTTCACCCGGCACAACGCTGGATTTTGGTGGGCGGACACGTTCGCGCGCATGCACCAATTCACGTTCAAGGCCGAAAGCAAGTTCCACGGTTTGGTCGCGCGCGGTCAGGTGGATGGCCGTGAATTATTCCTGCTTAAGCCGCAAACCTTTATGAATATCAGTGGCCGCGCAGTGGGGGCATTGACCCAGTTCCACAAAATCGAACCTCGACATATTTTAGTCGTGCATGATGAACTCGATTTGCCGCCGGGCAGCGTCAAGCTTAAACTCGGTGGTGGTCACGGCGGACACAACGGCTTGAAGGACATCTTTGCGCATCTTGGCACGCGCGATTTTTGGCGACTGCGTATCGGCATTGGTCATCCTGGCGAACGTGCAGACGTGGTTAATTATGTGCTGAATGCTCCGCGCCGTGAAGAAGCGGAGTTGATTGAACATGCCATGCAGCGTGCGCTGGATGTGGTTCCCCTGATAGTTGATGGCAAGCTGGAAGCGGCAATGCTGAAGTTGCACAGTAATTAATTTTAAGGAATATTCATGAGTCTGAAATGCGGAATCGTCGGTCTGCCCAATGTAGGCAAGTCCACCTTATTCAATGCACTCACCAAAGCGGGTATAGCGGCGGAGAACTATCCGTTCTGTACGATTGAGCCTAACGTCGGCATTGTGGAAGTTCCGGATGCGCGGATGCAGGCGTTGGCCGATATCGTCAAGCCGCAGAAAATGCAATATGCCATCACAGAATTCGTGGACATTGCCGGTTTGGTGGCTGGGGCATCCAAGGGCGAAGGCTTGGGCAACCAATTCCTCGCCAACATTCGTGAGACCGATGGTATTTTGAATGTGGTGCGTTGTTTCGAAGACGACAACGTCATTCACGTGGCGGGCAAGGTCGATCCGATTTCCGACGTTGAAACGATCGTAACGGAACTGGCGCTGGCGGATATGACAACGGTGGAAAAAGCCCAGTTACGCAACTCCAAGGCTGCACGCTCCGGCGACAAAGAAGCAGCTAAATTTGGTGAATTGTTGGATCAGGTTGCCGCACATTTAAACCAAGGCAAACCTGCGCGCATGATGAAGCTGGACGCAGCGCAGATCGCCTCGCTTAAGCCGCTGTGCCTGCTCACGATTAAGCCTGCCATGTACGTGGCTAACGTGGCTGAAGATGGTTTTAAAAACAATCCATTATTGACGCGGCTGGAAGAATTCGCCGCGCGTGAAGGCGCTCCGGTAGTGGCGATTTGCGCGGCGCTGGAGTCGGAAATTTCAGAGCTTTCAGATGAAGATAAACAAGAATTCCTGGCCGACATCGGTTTGGAAGAGCCCGGTCTAAATCGACTGATTCGCGTGGCGTACAAGTTGTTAGGTTTGCAAACCTACTTTACCGCCGGAGTGAAAGAAGTGCGCGCCTGGACGATACACATAGGCGATACCGCACCGCAGGCCGCGGGCGTCATTCATAATGATTTTGAGCATGGCTTTATTCGCGCCGAAGTGATCAGTTATGAGGATTTCGTCGCTTGCAAGGGCGAAGCGGGCGCAAAAGAAAAGGGGAAAATGCGGTTGGAAGGCAAGGATTATTTGGTGCAGGATGGCGATGTGATGCACTTCCGCTTCAACGTGTAAACCATTTTTTATGCTTTGTGATATGGCAACGAGGCAACAAAACAAATAAAAAACCCCGGTTATACGGGGTTTTTTATTCTTGTCGTTTCTCTTCGCTTCTTGGCACCCCACAAACTATTTTTAACGCTGCGGTACGTGAATGGCCGACCTTGAGGGATTAGGAAGCCGTGACCAAAACTTTAGGTCAAGTCAAATCGGCACACACATGACCACACCCTCATTGATCCAGCCGCGTATGACGACTTCCTGGATGGCCGCCACACTACTGGAAAAACGGTGATTGCTGTCGACACCGCGGGCAAACCCATTGTTATAGGCTCGATAGACCGGCGCTGTCCCGGTCGGACAGGTACCATTGGTCGGTGGAGTCGAGACAAAATCCAGACTTTCGAGATTCCAGCGCTTCTGCGTGGCGGGCGTGATGGCCTGAAGCTGCTTAAGGCCATCACATTCAGCGCCCGCTAATGTATAGAAATGCGAATTGGGACCGGGGAACTGGCTACCATAGAACCGACAAACGGACGTACTGCCACCCGACTTGAAACTATTTCCGGTGCGAATCCAGCCGGGCCCCGCGCTACCTCCGTCGATGCCCGCAGCCTCACTGGCGTCGGCGGTGATGAAATAGTGATCCAAGTTGGTGTTGTAGAACTCAACGACCGGCATACTGACGAGCGCTCCGCTCAGATCATACCGAGCCAGAACAGCACTCGTCGCATCCTGTCCCGCAACGAGCAAACGAGAATGGGCATCGAGCGCCAGCGCGCTGACGCTCTGCATGCCGGGTAGCGGATACGCCCCGCCGAGGCCAAAACTCGTATCCAGACTGTTATTCGGAAGCAGGCGATATAGCGCTGTCGAACTCATTGGGCCATCGTAACGGTTGCGCGCTATTACCACACTGGCGTCGGGCAGTGCAGCAAAATTCCAAGTGAGATAATTCTGATCCGCCAACAAATTGTTCGCCCCGATCAGCATGCCATTGCTGGAAATCCGTATCACGAGCAACGATTCGCTTGATGAACTGGATGGTGCGTATGCGCGAATGCCAGCCAGCAGGGAACCATCGCTCAGTGAGAGCAAGGAGAATGGTATTCCAATGGAGAATGCATCGGCGAAATCCGCAGCATAGGCAAACTGACCGACCGTCCCAAACGAAGCTACCGGTAACCCATGCGAATCGACCTTATAGAGACGCAGGTTCTGAGTTGTTAGCACGGCAAAGACAACTGAGCCGTCGCCAAGCAAAACCAGGTCCGCCTGGCGTGATTGCTCCCCAGCAGACAACGGGAATTCGATTTTACCGCCTGCGCCGAAATTCAGGTCAGGCGAGCCATCCGGCATGGTCTGCTGCAAAATCGCAGTTCCGTCGTACGTTATCGTTCCGTAAAGCAAGCGCCCATCTGGACGGACGCCCAACGCAATATCCGTATTGGCTATTGGCGGTGCCACGAGAGCGGGTGCGAATCCGGTGTAGAGCGTCCCGGCAGAGTCAAGTCGAAATGCCGTGACGGTGCCGAACTGACCAGCAGTTCCAGCTGCGGTTCCGGTCACGACCGTTATCGCACCGCTTTCCTGTTCAGCTGCACGCACCTTGCCGATGAAGTGACTGTATTGCCTTGGCGCTACGCGCCCGTTCGTCCCGAATGAGATGTCTGGGGAACCATTTGCCATAAAGCGTTCAAGGAGATAGTCAAAGGTTTGGAATGTAAAACCTATAAGCACAACTTTGCCCGAAGTTTCAACCAGTATCGTGTCAAGCTTGTCGTAGCCGGAAGGCACCTCGAGACGCACAATGCCGCTGCTCCCAAACGAACTGTCGAGCACCGGCGCTGCGTTCGCCTCAATCATCGTGGCATGCAACGCGATGAGCGCAAAAAGTATCGCGAATATTTTTTTAGTTGTCATCGTACCTAATATCTTCAGTAAGTTCGACATCATTCTTTCATTAATTTATATGCAACCACAGCGGCAACTAGAAACGTTCTTTTTCAGGCGCGTCAGAAAAAGAACACATGGCGAATTTTTTGTCTAACGTTTAATTTCATGGCGTCCAACGCAGTAATAAAATACCTGCAAGCTCAGTTCATACTGGGCTTTATTGTTTTATAGCGCTTTACCATTTGTGCATTTTTCACTCAACTTCTGGCTCATTTCAAATGCAACAGTGGAACCAATCCAAACCAAATGATATAGGTAAGCGATGCCACCATCAGTCCATCAATGCGGCCGCATAGTCGTTGCTGTCTCCACGCACGGTAAATCATAAATCCGAGCAGACAAACATGAGGAAGCACCCACGGTAGCAATCCTTGGAAGCTACCGCGCAAAGCGGGCTGATCTTTGATAAGTATCACGACTAATGGCGCCGCTGCGGCCAGCACTAGAGCTAGCAGTGTTGTCCAGCCTAATCCCAAGCGTACCACCAAGGTACGTTTGCCAGCTTGTTTATCTGCCTCGAAGTCCGGAATGCCCGAGAGGATGATAGCCGGCATTACCGCAAGAAGCAGTGGCAGGCTAATGAGCCAAGGAAAGGGGCTGTTCCATTCTCCACCCTGGAATATATAGCCGCTTAGTATTACACCAAAACTGTGGGTAGCAGCCACATTGAGCTCCCCCAACCCACGCCAGGCGAGCTTCAAGGGAGGCGCCGTATAACCCAGCCCTAACACGGTCATTATGAGTATTACGATAGGTACAGCACTGTTGCCTGCAAGATAATCCATGAGTAAGCCGGTACAGGCTGCGGCGGCCATCAATGTCATCACGATGCCCACGCGTAGTTCACCGAAACTTAGATTTTTATCCACAAGTACTCGAGAGCCGCCAGTAAAGGGGCCGTAATGGCGGTTGCACCGGTCACTTTCATAGTCGAACCAATCATTGGTAAATACCGTGGCTGCCTCCAAGAAGAACAGGCAGGCATAACCCAGCCAGTAGACCGATGGATTCCAGTCTCCAGTAGCCGCTGCCGCGCCCAATGCGCCTACCGTATAGGCCATCCAAGTCATAGGATAAAATTGGAGCCGTAACGCCTTGAGCCAAGCTTTTAGCTTAGTGGTAACACGGTCTATATGGCTTGAGGCACCATTCTTTAAGGAAAAGCCGAGCCCTCGAGCTTGCTCCAACCATTGGGCCCGTTGAACTGGCTCGGAATCCTTTACTGGACCCAGTGCAAGAATGCGCGTAGTAGTGATGCCACAGAAACCTAACGCGGATCGCTTCATGGCATTGTGACCGGGGCCGCGGTAGATGAACCGGTATACCCAAGGCGGCATATCTAAAGTGGTGATGAGATGAGCCGTCTTGCCGGTCAGCAATCCCTCAAAGTGGCCGTCGTCACGTTCTCTGAAAGCAAATCCTGGTAAGAGTATCCGATCGAGAAATCCTTTAAGACGAGCTGGCCCGACTCCCCACCAGGCAGGATAGATAAAAGTAATATGATCTGCCCACTTGATGAGTTGCAAAGCGCGTTCCAAATCAGGTTCCAGAGGTTGATCCCGAGGCGAGACCGGATGTACATCAAGGTCGAAGTCTATTGCCCCCAAATCTATCTTCTGAATTTCCATACCAGCTGCTAGCGCGCCATTTTCATAGGCGTTTGCAAGGGCGGAACATAGGCTGGGGCTACGTGGATGTCCTAAGATCACAAGTACCTTCATCGTGGCATCGCTCGATTCATAAATTTTATCCATGGATTATGCTATTCGGTTCATATTATCTGGTTTCGTTATAACAATGTATGTGCAGCCGCAATGGCTGAATATTGTTCATCAAGCTAAGTCTGGAAGGTTTTAAAACACAGCTCGTATATTTTTTAATGGTTTTTTTTGGTTTAAAACCCCAACGTGCCAAATAGTTGTCTACTACCCGAATAGCCAGCTCGATACCCTTAACATCGTTTTCCCTTATCAATACACAATTATCATCGTAACCAGAAACATCCTGCCCCATAATATTGACGTGTGCCAGCTATTGGCGTCTAGCGAGGAATGTCCCATACGATGAGGGTATCTGTTATCTCTTGTTGTTGAACGTTTACACAACGACAATGAGCGACCTTATGTACGTTTTTTGTAGCAAACAATTGGACATTTTTAATTATCTCTATAAGTATTGAACAGAACATGAAAACTTCTTTTAGCACGAAGCGGCTATCAATAATTTTGCTGTTATTGGCTCTCGTATTGTTGTGTGGCGGTAGTTACGTATTGATAAAAGCATACCCACAATGGTTTCACCCCCCAGCAATCACTACGAATACTACAACAACACCAATTTTAGGGTTCGTCGACAAGCTGAATGAAGAATCCACTGACGGTAGGAAAATTTCTGTGCTCGGATGGGCTGTGAGTAAAGCGGGTATTGCACGTGTAGAGTTGGTTTTGAACGGCAAGCTTAGAATACCTCTTACCATTGCCGTGCCGCGTGCGGACGTAGCTCAAACCTTCCCAGGTTATCCAGACTCCGGTAAAGCAGGGTTTGAAGGCAAGGTCGACATTTCAAACCGGCCCATCGAGTTGCAAACGTTGGAGCTGGTCGTTACCGACAAACAAGGTGGAGAAAATGTCCTCACTCGACGCACGCTACCGGCATTAAATGCCAAGCAGACATGGTCCGATCTTCTCAAGTTACGCGGGCTGAAGCGTGATGACGTGTTCTATTTCATCATGGCCACCAGCAATATTGCCAGCGGGGGCGCAACGGATGTTGATACTATATTTCGACCCTACGAAAGTGATACGGTTAAGGTCGGCATTCGGGTTCCCATCCTCTATTTACGCACGACCAAAGGCAGGGCCAGCGATTACACTTTCGATGCCGACTTTCCATCCAGTCATAAATGCGGCACGCGGACGATCGCCGAAGACAATCTGAACGGCGTTATCGATTACGCGGTCAAACACCAGTTACCTGTATTGTTCACGCTGAATGGCGGAATTTGGGCCGATGCCGCGTGCGACGCACCGGAATGGGACATTAATGATGTGCTGGAACACGATGCCGCCAACTTGCAGTGGAATGAAAAGAACCAAGTGATGGCGGATGATTATCTGAAGAATCTTTCCGGTTCCATGGATTCACCTGAGCTCGGCCGCTCCCTAGCTTTTAATATTTACGCTACAAAAAATCGACATTACAAAAAACGTAATTTGCAGCATGCCGCGTCCATTATCCGTAAATTTGCAACACAATACCCGGCACTTTTCATCGGCGTAACCACTGACCCAGATGTGTACTTGAATCCTTTTTTTTCGGGTCAACAATGGTACGACTATAACCCGGGTACCTTGCGCCAGTTTCGCGAATGGTTGCAGGGAAGCGGACCATATTCCGGACGGACTATGGCAGGCGAGCCTAATCTTTCCCATTACAAGAAAGAAAAGCCGTTGACACTAGATAATGTAAATGCACTGAGCGGGCATCAGTTCAAGCGTTGGGAAGATGTTGATCCACCTCGAATATTTTCAAAGCATATTAATCCGTTCTGGGAAGATGCATGGGTAGCAGAGTGGGAGCACTTTCGCCGTCATCTAGTTAAACTGCATTACGACGAACTTTCACAATGGATTGGAGAAGCAGGAATAGGTAAGGAATTCATTTATTCCGCTCAGGGTTTCATGGCTCCGGATGCGCTCGGCATGCCATTTCCGATCCACTTAAACAGTCCCGTGAGAAATAGCGATATGGGCGGTATGTCAGTCGATGGAGCGATGCCATCCAATGGGCACCTCGGTGCAATTCTCTACGGGCCAAGTGCCGTCAATCAGATCAGAATGGAGGAATCTCGCTCGTTGTTCTCAGAATTCCGCAAACTCGATCCTGATTGGGCGGTGGTCGAACACAATACTGCCGATTTACGCAATCCGAAACGTCTGGCGAATTTTGCTGAGGCTTACCGGTCATTGAGAGACATCCATAATTATGGTGCACGTTTTATTTCACCGATGGCATGGAACGGTAGCCGGGGCATATTTGCCAGCCAAGCGGGCTTTGTTTCTTATACAGCACTACGTGATACACCTTTGGAAGATGCGATAAAGACGTTTATGATCTCGCACGCTAATCTGCCACGCCGATCACGCTTGTGGACTTTTGGTGCAGGGGAGCACGCTGATGGAGATAGCTGGCTTCCTTCCGGAAGCACACAGGGTCAGCTCGCCCCGGGGAAATTTACCTTAAGCACCGTTCGTGGTGCACAAGGTTCACTTGAATCACCGGACGACATCGCTTTCCAACCAGCCAGCTATCAAGCGATCGTCATAAAAATTACCGAACCTGAAACAGTTACGGAGATCGGTGTAGAAGGACAAACGTCGAATGGAGCATGGGTCACCTTGGTGGCCACTACTGAATTGTCCAGGCTGCAACGAGTCACCGCTGGTTTGATGCTGCCGTTGTCAGGCCAGTATGCCAATACAGAATTTAAACGTATCCGATTTAATTGGAAGGCAGCCGGGGGAAAACCGATGATACTGGAGCGGATTGCGGTCTATGCCAAGTGAACGCATGAGTAAAGGAATCTAGTCTTAACTCCCCGCTTGTTGACTAGCTTTGCATTCGAATGGGACGCTAAAAAATGGCGCGTTCCTCAATTTTAACGGTGTGCTATACATGGCACGTTATTTCCACCTTCGACCAAGGCCGCTAGATGAGCAACTGATTGAACTAACTGGTGTGTTAGCCTACTGCTGTGATCTGCACAGCTCATGGCAACACACTCCTGCTCAATATGGAACTCGCTAAATCTGCGGCTAACTGTTGTGGCTGACTTTTGAATCCGCCAAGCATTTGAGAAAACTATTCAGACAGAGCCTTGATAACATTTTCCGGGCTGAGAATGGTACCAAGTGTGGTCGGACTGCCCCAGCGCACGTGGTATTTATTCTCAGGTACTGAGGCGAGAGAGATCAATAAGTTGTTGAAGGCAATTAAATCGTTGGTCTCAAAGTAGGTTATGAAATCGATATCGTCCAGTCCTGTAGAGTGATAGAGCTTGCGTTTAACGTTAACTAGATAGGGAAGTGTTGGCACGGTATGGCTTTCCATCTCCTTTAGCCGTTGCTCAAATGATAAATTCCACCACTCGGCGCTTTTCTTCACCGGGATAACGATAACGTAACGAGGTGCATCGCCGATATAGGTTGCTGAGCTGAGGCCGGTATTAAGTTCGGGTGACTTATCTTTTGTGATGTAGTTTAAGGGTTTCGTCACGCCTACCAGGGTATCGAAAATATCAGCGTTTTTACCTACAGTTGTCGACCGGAACTCACGCATGAATGTCTGCGCCTTAGCGAGATCATAAGCGTTTATCCGGAAGAAAAAGTCGGAGTTGGTTTCCAGGCCTCGGGTCAGATAAAGATCCACCAGCACATTATCTTTATGTTTTTCGATCAGTTTTGCTACTTCAGCAGCGCTATCCATTCGTTCAGTTGCAGGCAACTTATTCCATTCCGGCCTCAGTTTAAACATCGTAAATACGCCAAAAACACCCGGCTGGGTAAGAATTTTGGATCGTTCTATCATCGTTGCATCCGTTGCCGGCTGTTGCACAGCGACAGATGCCGTTTGCATAATTATCATGGCTGCAATAGTTCCAGCAACAAGGCTTACCTGGAGGTTGCGAATTGACAAGCGTCCCATGAAACTCTCCCTTATGAAATGGTTAAAAATTCAAACAAGCATTGATCTTCAATGCAGCAGTGTTTAGAGGTGCCCTTTAGTTAAAATGTGGCCGAAGATTGAATCTATCATAGCAGAGATAGCTCCACATAACTAGACAGTGCTTCCCATTTCTTAAGCGGGAATTTTCGAATGATGAATTGATTTGGTTGACCTTATATGGCGGCTACGCCTGTATCCACTTTCACGCAACAATTTTACCGCTATCCCCGCGTACTTCAACTACACGAACTTGCGCCGCCACCTTGTCCAGCACACCGTTAACAAACTTGTGCCCGTCTGTACCACCAAACGTTTTGGCAAGTTCTACTGCCTCGTTAATAACCACGCGATAGGGGATTTCTGGGTGAAATGTTAACTCGTATACGCCGATCATCAATACAGAAAACTCAACCGGACTGAGTTCATCCAGGGCGCGGTCAAGGTGCGTGGCAACAACCGTCTCAAGTTCTGCATGTTGTGTCAGTACACCACGCAACAACTTGCTGAAAAATTCCACATCGCAGCGGCCCATTCCCTTTTCAGCAAGAATCTGTTTTTCAATTTGCTCTTGGTCATCGCTAGTCAAGCGCCATTGATAGATGCCTTGCAAAGCTAGTTCGCGTGAGCGGCGGCGCGAACTTTTTGGAAGTCCTTTTGCCTTGATAATTGGTTCGCTCATGCCAGTTCCTTCAATAGATTTGCCATCTCAATCGCCACTAACGCAGCTTCCGCACCTTTGGTATTCATGCGTTCCTCTGCCTGTTCATCGACATCGGTTGTAAGAATGGCATTGGCGATTGGCAAGCCACCATGCAGCTGTACTTCGCTCACCCCGCGTGCAGATTCATTCGCCACAATTTCAAAGTGATACGTATCCCCACGAATTACCGCGCCTAGAGCTATAAGCGCATCAAATTTTCCGCTTTGCGCCATCCGCTGCAACACCAATGGAATTTCTAATGCGCCAGGCACACTCGCCAACGTGATGTCCGCATCACTCACCCCTTGCTGGGCAAGCTGCGCACGGCAGGCAGCCAGAAGACCTTCACAAATCACTGGGTTAAAGCGGCTTTGTACGATGCCAATGCGCATTCCTGCGCCGTTCAGATTCTTTTCGATTTCTTTCATTATTTATCCTGGTAGCCCGCCCAGTTTGCCGTTGTCAGGGAATGCTGGAAACGCTTGTAATGTGACGATTAATTGGAAATGCCCGTGTTTATTCGTGTTGTGCGTAACCAACAACTTCAAGACCAAATCCCGCCATGCTCGGCAGTTTGCGCGGGGTAGCAAGCAGGCGCATCTTGCCAACATTCAGGTCGCGCAAAATCTGCGCACCAATGCCGTAACTACGCAAATCCCACTGGGAAATATGGTGTGCATCAGGCTTTACAACGGCCCGCGCTAACAAGTCGCTCGAAGTTTCGTTGCGATGCAATAACACCAATACACCGGCGGATGACTGGCTAATTTTCAGCATCGCATCATGCACACTGATTGAATTCTTGAAACTTGCCTGCTCCAGAAAATCCAGCACTGACAGCGGCTCATGCACACGCACCAGCGTCTCAATTTGCGGCTCGATGTCACCCTTAACCAAAGCCAGATGGGTGCGCTGCGTAGTTTTGTCCACATAGCTAATTAGATCAAATACGCCATAAGCAGTTTGCACTGACCGTTTTGCCACACGCTCGACCAGCTTTTCATGCTGGCTACGATGTTCGATGAGGTCGGCGATGGTGCCGATTTTCAAGCCATGCAGTTGCGCGAACGCTATCAGGTCGGGCAAGCGTGCCATCTCTCCATCATCTTTTAAGATTTCGCAGATAACCGAGGCGGGGGTCAGCCCCGCCAATTGCGCCAAATCACAACCCGCTTCGGTATGACCAGCGCGCACCAGTACACCGCCTTTTTGTGCCATCAGCGGAAAAATATGTCCCGGCTGTACGATGTCAGCAGGCTTGGCATTTTTATTCACGGAAACCTGCACGGTGCGCGCACGATCGGTTGCAGAAATCCCCGTCGTCACACCGCTCGCGGCTTCGATGGAAAGTGTGAAATTGGTACCCAGCGGGGAACCATTGTCCCGCACCATTAACGGCAGGTTAAGTTGCTTGCAATGCGCGTCGGTCAATGTGAGACAAATCAGTCCACGCCCATGCTTGGCCATGAAATTTATTTTCTCAGGCGTAACGAATTCGGCGGCAAACAATAGATCGCCTTCGTTCTCGCGGTCTTCCTCGTCCACCAGCACTACCATGTGTCCGGCGCGGATTTCGGCAATAATTTCTTGTATCGGTGCAATATCTGTCATGTTCACTCACCCCTTGCTTGCATAATGCGTTCAACGTAACGCGCGATAAGGTCAATTTCCACATTGACCTTATCGCCAGCACGCAATTCGTTCAGTGTGGTTACCTCTAATGTGTACGGAATCAAATTCACGCTGAACACCTCACCTTCAACCTGATTCACTGTCAGGCTCACCCCATTGATTGTGATGGAGCCCTTTACCGCGATGTATTTTGCCAATGATTGCGGCACACGTACGCTAAGTTTCCAGCTTTCGTCGAGATCGGTGAATTCCACCACTTCACCGACGCCATCCACATGGCCACTCACCAGATGCCCGCCCAGCCGGTCAGCCAGGCGCAACGCTTTTTCCAAGTTGACACGACCACCCTGTACCTCCAGCCCGACCGTACAATTTAATGTCTCCCGCGACACATTCACGCTGAAACGATTACCATCAATTTTTACGACAGTCAGACACACGCCGTTCACTGCAATGCTATCGCCAAGCTGCACGTCCTCCATGCCGAGCGCATGCGTGGCTATGGAAAGACTCAGCCCTCCATCACGGTCTTCCGCGCGTTCAATGATGCCCACATCTGCGATGATGCCACTAAACATGCTGCATTCCGATTTCGTCCGGTGCATACAACTTTCCGTGATGTGTGGCCAAATAAATATTCATTGATGATGCGCCCGTGCCACGATACGCAAATCTTTACCAACATTACGCACATCCTGCCATTCCAGTTCTATGCGCTGGTCTAGCATCGTTAACTCACCCAGTTGCGCCATGCCGCGCGCCCTATCACCGAGCAACTGCGGTGCCATATACAGCACCAACTCATCCACCAGCCCCGCTTGGAGCAGCGCACCATTCAATAGTCTGCCCGCTTCCACCAGTACTTCATTGCAGCCGCTTGCAGCCAGGTCGCGTAGCATCGCAATTAAATCTACACGCCCACACACATCCGGCAACACAACAACGCGTACTCCCAATTTTTCGAGTGCGGCCTTTTTTTGAAAATCTGATGTGGCAGTGTAAACCACCAAATCACCACCGCACAGAATGCGTGCTGTTAACGGCAATTGCAACTGGCTATCCAACACCACCCGCAATGGCTGACGTAGGGCTTTTATCCCGTGGCCACCCAATTGCGGTTCATGGATGGCCAGTTGCTGTTCACGCACGTTAAGCTGCGGATCATCAGCCAGCACCGTTCCGATGCCGGTAAGCACCGCGCAAGAGCGCCCGCGCCAGTGTTGCACATCTTGCCGCGCTGCTGCGCCAGTAATCCACTGGCTCATTCCATTATTCAATGCTGTGCGTCCATCCAGACTCATGGCGATCTTGCTGCGTAGCCACGGTAAGCCACGCGTCATACGTGAAAAAAATCCAATGTTCAGTTCACGCGCCGCAACTTCCATCAATCCGCACTCGGCCTCGATACCTGCAGCGCGCAATTTTGCCAAACCTTGTCCTGCTACCTGCGGATTTGGGTCTTGCATTGCCGCTACCACGCGTGTCACGCCTGCACCAACCAACGCATCAACGCAAGGAGGGGTTCTGCCCTGATGGCTGCAAGGCTCGAGCGTAACGTAAGCAGTTGCACCGCGTGATGCTTTCCCGGCTGCGCATAATGCATGCACTTCCGCATGAGGTTCACCAGCATATTGGTGCCAACCCTCACCCACGATCTTGTCATCGCGTACCAACACACAGCCGACTCTCGGATTGGGGCTGGTGGTATATAGACCGCGCTCTGCCAAGTGCAATGCCTTGGCCATCCACAAACTATCTTGCGCGGACAGCATATTCAACTCGCTCGCGGTTTGGCCTTTGCAGGCGATTGACGCACTGCCTCGACCGCCTCAGAAAAATCCCTCACATCCTGGAAACTTTTGTACACCGAAGCGAAACGAATGTAGGCTACCTTGTCCAGCTTCAACAATTCCTTCATCACCATCTCGCCGATTTGCCGGGTGCCGATCTCACGTTCGCCAAGAGCGAATACTCTTTGTTTTACATGATCTATGGCCGCATCTACCAGCTCTGTCGGAACCGGTCGCTTATGCAATGCGCGATTAAAACTGGTGCTCAATTTTTCTTCATCGAATTCAGCGCGCATGCCGTTCTGCTTGACCACCTGTGGCATACGCTGCTCGACTGTTTCATAGGTGGTGAAACGTTTTTCGCAAGATAAGCAGCGGCGGCGGCGGCGGATACTATCGCCCTCCTCGCTTTCGCGAGTATCCACCACTTGGGTGTCAGGGCCTTTGCAAAATGGGCATTTCATAGGCTTGAAGAACGAAAAGCAGAAAACGGCAATCGAAAAACGGAAATTGAGACGTTACGAAACAAACAAAAAATCATAATCCCTCGGTTTTTCTTAATCCTCTTTCCTTCTTTTACTGTGACCATATACTGGAAATTTTGCGCATAGCTGCTTCACATCTGTAGCCACGCGGTTAATCACCACATCATCATGGGGTGCATCCAATACATCCGCAATCAGGTGTGCTAGCTTCTCCGCTTCTAACTCTTTAAAGCCGCGCGTAGTCATCGCCGGACTGCCGATGCGAATTCCGCTGGTAACGAACGGTTTTTGTGGGTCGTTAGGGATAGCGTTTTTGTTCACCGTGATATGCGCACGCCCTAGCGCCGTCTCGGCGTCCTTGCCAGTGATTTGCTTGGATTGCAGGTCTAACAGGAACATGTGGCAATCTGTGCGTCCAGATACAATGCGCAAGCCGCGCTCCTGCAATACCTTAGCCATCACGCGGGCATTATCAATCACCTGTTTCTGGCATTCCTTGAATTCCTTGCCCATTGCCTCCTTAAACGCCACGGCCTTGGCGGCGATTACATGCATCAAGGGGCCACCCTGTATACCAGGGAATATCGCGGAATTAAGTACTTTTTCAAATTCTGCCTTAGCCAGGATGATGCCACCACGTGGGCCGCGCAACGTCTTGTGGGTGGTACTGGTGACAAAGTCAGCGATGCCCACCGGGCTGGGATAATAACCGGCCGCCACCAGTCCGGCGTAATGAGCCATGTCCACGAACAAATATGCCCCTACGCTGTCAGCGATGGCGCGGAAACGCTTCCAGTCGATCACCAGCGCATAGGCGGAAGCACCAGCGACGATCATCCTGGGCTTATGTTCCTGAGCCAGCTTTTCCACTGCATCATAGTCAATCTCTTCTTTTTCGTTGAGGCCATAAACAACGGCGTGATACAGCTTGCCACTTAGATTCACAGAAGCGCCATGGGTTAGGTGGCCGCCATGCGCCAGCGACATGCCAAGGATAGTGTCACCCGGCTTGAGCACCGACAGGTATACCGCTTGATTGGCCTGCGAGCCGGAATGCGGCTGAACATTGGCATATTCAGCGCCAAATAAAGCCTTTACACGGTCAATTGCCAATTGCTCCGCCACATCTACGTATTCGCAGCCGCCGTAGTAACGCTTCCCGGGATACCCTTCGGCATATTTGTTGGTCAATTTGCTGCCCTGCGCTTCCATCACCGCCGGGCTGGTGTAATTTTCTGAAGCGATCAGCTCAATATGATCCTCCTGACGGCGACTTTCATCTTGAATCGCTGCCCATAATTCAGGGTCAGTATGAGCGATTGTGTTTTTGCTAGAGAACATGATGGATTTCCAATAAGTCAGAGAAGGAGAATGGGTGCGGATTTTATCACGTTGGCTGGGAACAAACACACTGCCAGCCACATGGGTACACGCACTGCAAGCAAGCTTAAACTGCGTTGAATCAAATTCATCGTTATAAGATAACTAGCCGAATGAAAAAACCTTCATTCAACTACAGGGTACCTCTAAAAATTAAGAGTTCTAAACAAGACTAGGCGCGAATAAAAAATGTTGACGCAGCATATAATTAATATGTAAGGAAACTTTTTTTGTGAGCAACAACGTATTGTGACGAAACGGGTTAAGCAGGCAATCCCCGAAGGGGATGCTCGCAAATCTGAATTTTTAGAGGGGCCCTACAACTTTGTAAGGATCAACATACCCTAGCTTTACCAGCAGCTTTGTTTCCAGTGCTTCCATTATGGCGGCATCCTGGTCATTTTCGTGGTCATATCCTTGTAAATGCAGGGCGCCATGAATAGTGAGATGAGCGAAGTGCGCTTGCAAATCCTTGTGTTGCTCGCGCACTTCGCGTTCGACCACCGGCGCACAGATCACGATATCGCCATACAGCAATTCGGTTTTGTCAGGCCGCTGGCCGTTATCCGCATACACAAACGTAAGCACGTTAGTAGCGTAATTCTTGCCGCGAAATTGTTTGTTTAATGCACGCCCCTCTATTTCGTCTACGATACGCAGCACGGTTTGCACATCGCATTGCAATGCAGCTTTGATCCAACGGCGAAACTGCTGACGTGTGGGCAGACCCGTCTTTCCGACCGCATACTGCACCGACAGGGATAATTTATGCGCAGCCATCTTCATTTCAATTCAGCGGCAAGTTAACAAACAAGGCTGTGTGCACTGTAATTGGAATCATAGTGGCTCTCCAAAACATTCAAAAGCTGTCTTACAATTATCGTACCCGGCTTTGTCAAGCATCAGCCAAGTATACCGTCGCGATGGCGCATTTCCATCCTACACGCTCGAATAAAGCTGTCATGACCGCTATTACGATGATTTATCCATGGGCTCGATGTTATCTTTGCAAATCAAGGTGCTTGCCTCCCCCTTTGCATAGGCACGCGTCATCAATCTGAGCGTACCCATTTGATTTTTAAAGTTCTGGCAACCGCTGCACATAATCACGTGCAACTTCAATGACACCCGCTCGGCGATCGAGAGGGGTCGTTCTTGCGCCTCAGACATCAGGCTCGTAGCGTCACGGCAATTCATCATTTCGCTCTCCTTGCAGATACCATCTGTTTTCAATGCACTCGCGCAAACGCAGACGCGCGCGATACAACAACACATGCAGGTTGCTGGTGGTTAAATTCATGGCAACACAAACTTCGTCGGCATCCAGCTCGATAAATTCCCGCATCATGAATGCCCGCGCCTGTTTGGGCGGTAAGCGTTCCAGACACGCTTCAAACACACGCCAGAAATACGACTCGTGCAGGGACGCTTCGGGATTGCCCCATGCTATTGGACGTTCATCTTGCTGCCAAAATCCTTTCTGGTCGAACAATTCTGAAAGCGCCTCGTCATCATCTTCCTCGCGCAATAAGCTACTGACATTCACCACCCGTTGCTTGTGTCGCAGCGTATCCACAATCTTGTTCTTCAAAATAGCAAATATCCAGGTTTTGAGTGCGGCGCGCCCACCAAAGGAGGTGGCATTCTTCAACGCACCGATCAAAGCTTCCTGCACTGCATCTTCCGCCAAGTGACCGTCTCCGAGCTGGAGCATAGCGAATTTGATCATTTGTTTGCGTATGTCTTCCAGAAATGCCGCGTCAGCCAGCAAATTTACGGCTTGCTGAATATTATCTTTGTGATCCCGATCGGTAACCATTACTTTCCCACAGTTCAATTTTATTTCTCGCCATTATGCAAGCGATTCAATGTGCCATTCTTATGCATGAAGTGGCGATCGATCCAGTCCTTCCAGCGCCACACCCAATGCCCTTGGGCGCTGAACGCACCCCAGGATGCGATGGCGTGTTTCGGGCCAGTCGCCAGCAAATACAAGGATTTTTTGCGTGGCCAGTAACTTTTAAGTACGCGCCCATTGATGGCTGCAATCAGGTTGTGCGCCAGTACCGGCCCGGCAAATACCGCGTGCACACCGGAATGCGCAAGCTGAATGTCACTACGCATACACACATCGCCGGCGGCAAATACATTGGGGTGGGAGATGCTTCGGTGTTGCGCATCCACGAGGACGTAGCCCTCTTCATCCAACGCAAGACCGGAATTACGTAGCCAAGCGAGCGGACGTGCACCGGTCGCGGCAATGATGCAATCCGCAAGCAGGGATTGCCCGTTGGAAAGTGCAACCCCTTCTAAAGTACCCACTGCTTGCGCCTGATACAACATAATGCCGCGCTGCCCCAACAGCGCACGGACACGATGCTTCACCCCGCTTGCATGACCCGGCAATATGCCGCCCTCCGAAGCGACCAACGCGACTGAAGCTTGCTTGCATCGTTGCGTGGCAAAAGCATATTGCGCGGCAAATGCCAACTCGACGCCAGCCGCACCGCCGCCGACCACCACCAGCCGATAATGATCCTGTTGCGATGCAGCGTTGAGTATGGCCGGCCAACGTTGTACAAAATTTGCCAGCGGCTTGATTGGTAGCAGACGTTCTCCCGCCACCTCCAGTAATGATAGATCAGCCTCGCTACCCACATCGAGCGACAAGCCGTCGTAATCGAGGTGCATGCCATCTGAAAGCGAGATTCGGCACCGTTGGGCATCTATTCCAACGACTTGGGCAAAGATCAGGCGTGCCCCGGCGGATGCTGCCAGCGGGCGCAGATCGATCCGACATTCCGACAGGCTGTAATGTCCGGCTATCCATCCCGGCAACATGCCTGAATAGATTTGGTAAGGACTGGGGGTAATCAGTACCGCATCAATGCCCAAAGATTTTTGAGCAAGGGTTTTAAGCACGCTGAGTTGCGCGTGTCCACCGCCCGCCATGATCAAGCGATACATGAGGTAGGTATACCTTACTCAGTGGAAGTGGCGCTCAAGATTGAGCATTAACTGAATCATGTAGTCTTGGTGTTTTTCATGAAACTATGGTTACACCCGTACCAGTCGTAGACTGGGCCCCAATTCTTACAACTTGAGGCATAGAAATTCAATTGTTTGAAGCTACATAAAAGCAACACAAATGTCTGATCAAAGGCCCCGCATTTTTCCCGGTTGCGGACGGTAGGTCAGCCACATTCCATCGGTTTACCACGGCACAGCGTTACGCATGGCAGATTGACTCAGGCCGTACAGTGGCTTCCCCGGAAGCATCGTATTATTTCCGCACGTGCGGCTTATGCTATCAACTGTCAGCCGACTGACAGAGAAAACTCCCTGTATACATTTTACGAATGTATCGCTTAAAAAGTACATTATATTAAATAATTACGAGTGTTATTTACCCTCTTTATGAATAAGTTAGACTAAATAAATTGTGAATAGCAGAGGTGTGATCAAAGTTCATTTGCGTTAGAATAGGCACGCGCCTCGGTAGCTCAGTGGATAGAGCGACCCCCTCCTAAGGGGTAGGTCGGACGTTCGATTCGTCTTCGGGGCACCAATATCCATTCGCTTTCAGCGAGTCAGACTGTTTAACTTCCAGCTGTTCCCGCTCCGTATAAGGCCAGTGTAAAATTTTACTGACTCAGCAACATCACACCACCTATCAAATAGCTGCAAAATGAGTACGGTGCCACCACAACTTAACAACACTCTTGAAAGGAATCTTCATGTTAACAACAAAATACTGCGTAACTGGGCGATGGCTTCCGGCGTTAATCGCCAGCTTTGGTTTGGCATGGGGAATTAACGGACATACCTCTCCTCAATGGGATAATTTGCAAGCTGTAAATGAGGGTTACCAACAGGCGGTTAACAGCCCAATACGAACCGATGAAGACAGGCGTGCTGATGCAACGCGCAAACCAATTGAATTCCTACAGTTCACCCAAGTACGGCCAGGTATGCTGGTAATGGACATTGCAGCTGGCGGGGGAAACACCACGCAGCTACTTGCGCTGGTTATTGGAAGCAAGGGTACCGTATGGGCACAAGGGGACCAACAACGGCCAGCACTTGTCAAACGGTTGGCCGACCATCCCCAACCGAACATCGTTCCGGTAATAAGCTCTTTTGAAGACCCTATCCCCAGTGATATACCCAAGTTAGACTTGATTACCATCATCCTGAACTACCATGATATCGCCTATAAACCCGTTGACCGTTCCAAACTAAACCAACGATTGTTTAATGCATTGAAATCTGGTGGACATCTCGTTGTAATTGATCACTCAGCAAAACCGGGTAGTGGAGTCTCAGCAGCAAAGTCACTTCACCGTATTGACGAAAAACTCGTTGGTGAGGAATTCCTGAAGGCAGGTTTCCAGCTCGAAGAAGAAAGCAGCTTCCTACACAATCCGTCTGACCCCCGTGACCAAGCTTTCTTCAAGATGAAAATTCCGTCAGACAAATTTGCCTTGCGCTTCGTCAAGCCTTGATAGGTATAGGCATCCATTGCCGTGGACGCTTGCCTACACACATTTTGGACATTAGCGTTCCTTTTATATTTGTAGGCAAGCTCCAAATACATGGGATGACCGTCCCACTGAAAATTACCTTACGCCCTGATATTTTTGAAAAGATTTTTTTGTGATTACCCAATACTGCTTGGGTGGCCGATGGCTACTGACGCTAATCGCTATCTTCGGCTTTGTATGCGGGATCAACGGATACGCAGCGCCTGGGTTAATCAACCCGCGAACACTATCCGACTTTTACCAACAGGCGGTTAGCAGCCCCATTCGAACTAATGAAGATAAGCGTGCTGACGCTACACGCAAACCGGTTGAGTTCTTGCAGTTCGCCCAAGTGCGACCGGGTATGCGGGTACTGGATCTCGCAACTGGCAATGGGTACACGACACAATTGCTTGCGTTGGTTGTTGGAAGCGCCGGAACGGTATGGGCGCAAGGAGACCCACGGCCAGCATTCATCAAACGATTGGCCGACCACCCCCAGTCGAACATTGTGCCAGTTATCCGCCCTTTCGAAGATCCCATACCCGAAGCTGCGCCCAAACTGGATTTGATTACCAACATCATGAATTATCACAATAGCACCCACATGTCGGCTGCCCGTCGTGCCAGGTTGAATCAGCGATTATTCAAGGCGTTGAAATCTGGCGGACACCTCATCGTGATCGACCACTCCACCAAGACGGGCACTGATATTGCAACGGCAAAGACGCTCCATCGCATGGACCAGGCTATCGTTTTGGATGAGATTCAAAAAGCCGGTTTCCGACTTGAACAAGAAAGCAACTTTCTTCGCAACCCGACCGACCCTCGCGATCAAGTTTATTTCGATATGGAAATACCGACAGACAAATTCGCATTTCGCTTCATCAAGCCTTGAAGGATAGGCAAGTGTCCATTGCATTGGATGGCGCGATGATGCACCCTACAATCCGGTAGAGTCAAGAATAGGTCTTCGCCGGATGGCAGCTGCGATGTCAAGACGATATCTGCCCCCTTTTATTCTGGACAGTACTACTTGGAGCTAACACTTCCCTGTCATTATTGACTTATAAAATAATAAGCATTAGCCTTCACCGGGGAACGTAAAAAATCCTTCTAAAAATCTTTTTTAACCAAGAAAATACGGACCACCCTTGTTTATGATCTGATGAAATCAATCATTAGATCAAGGTGTGTCATTTGTGCAATCAAAATGGGAATTATAAAAATGAATAAAAAAACAAATTTTAAATCGCTCATGCTTTCGGCAATCGTTGCTACCGCAATATTTTCTGCTCCATCTTCACAAGCAGGGCCTGAGCCTTATATTGGAGAAATTATCTGGGTAGGTTTTTCTTTTTGTCCCCAAGGATTTATAGAATCCAACGGTCAGTTACTGGCTATTTCTTCAAACACAGCGTTATTTTCATTGCTTGGAACCCAGTATGGTGGCAACGGTACAACCAATTTTGCGCTTCCCGATCTAAGAGGACGCAGCCCTGTTCACGTAGGACAAGGAACAGGACTATCCAATATTACCCAGGGGCAACAAGGAGGTAATGAGACAGTGGCATTAAATATCAATCAAATGCCAGCCCATTCGCACGCAGCAATTTTGCACGGCACTACCACTAACGGCAATGTTGATTCACCTGCAGGGGCGCTTCAGGCAAATGCAAGTAGAACTGGAATCTACAACAATACCGCTGCTGCGAATGCAGACATGAGTGTCTCATCAATAACCGTGGCAAATACGGGCAACAACCAACCCGTTGGAATTCGTTCTCCGTTCTTGGGGATACGAGCTTGCATTGCACTGACTGGCGTTTTCCCACCCCGCAATTAACCAACGGGTGTTCCTTAACATGAACATAAACATACAGGAGGAAATATGAATAACATCAAGAGTCATTTTGTAGCGCTTATTGCCTTTATCGGCATGGGCTTCTTTTCTTGCGTTGCCCAATCTGCGCTGGTAACGACATCATTTACCGGGGCTGTTACCACAGATAATAGCGGCAGCAATCCTTTCGGGCTTGTCAATGGAAACAGCATTACAGGCTCTGCCATTTATGACGACGCTCTAGTGCTAGGAACCAGTACTGATGAAACGATATTCATTAATGGGCTGAGTAGTTGGGATTTTAAATTTACGCTGGGCTCATTTTCGTTTTCACAATCAGATGTTACGGATCCAACATATACACGGTTTTTTTTCAATAATGGAAAACTGGATGGTGTCAGGTTTTACCTAGAGCCGATCGATATCGGTAGTTTTAAAAACCTCCAAATCGAAGATTTTGGTGGCGCACAAAAATTATTTGTTGAGGAGGCTACATTGGGAAGCCCTGTTTATCTGGAAGCAAGCTGGAATTTTGCAAACGCAAGCACTCCAGTTCCAGTTAAAGTAGGTTCAGTACCTGAGCCAGGAGTAATGTGGTTATTCGCAACAGGATTAATTGGTTTCATCGGGATGAAAAAACCAAGTACAGCTAATAAGAACTCTCTTACAGGAAAATTACCTCCCGTTTGTTCCATTTAAATTTCAAAATCGTTTTTTCAGGCTTTGCCTGTGCGTCATTATTGATTTTAAAATGGAACCTGAGTCCCACAATAGTCATGTGTAAGACTTGATCTACACAGCAAGGTCAGAAGTCGGCTGTCAATAATTGAACCCCAACGGGTTCATGTCGCCAGTCTATTTTCATAGAATTGATGCTTAAATGCGACAGGAGGTAGTCATCCCAAACATACATTTTAGCGATTGACTGACCAAGTTTCTGGTCATGCGCTCGTGCTCATGGCGCAGCCCACTAGGTCGCCACTGAACAAATCTTTGAGGATTTTAACCATTACTCTAATATGGAAACAGGCATCAACAATCGTCGCGCCGCTTCCTTTTGGCTTAACCCTCCATTTGTGATTTGCTTGACCGCCTGTTCACGAAATTCGTTGCTGTAAATTACGCCTAGTACTTCCTGTTTAATCTCTTACCTCCGTTTCAAGTTTAACAAAACGTTGGTGTTCATTTTTTCCAGCGCACCTCAATCTTGACGCACATGAGTGGTCAAAATATGAAGTCGAGCTAACATCGTGATATAGTTTGCACCCAGAAAAACCATACCGATTACATCGGTGTTGCGTCACCATAATAAATAAACATACAAATCAAGGGGGAAATATAGTGGCAGTTAAAACTCGACTTCATCGTAGCGAATTGGCCGTTCCGGGCAGTAATCTACGTATGCTTGAAAAAGCGCCGACAGCAGGTGCTGATGTGGTCTTTCTGGATTTGGAAGACGCGGTTGCGCCTGATGATAAAGAACAGGCGCGCAAAAATGTCATAGCGGCATTAAATGATATGGACTGGTCTGCATGTTCTGTTTCTGTGCGAATCAACGGACTCGATACGCATTGGTGCTACCGCGATATCGTAGATGTGATGGAAGCCGCCGGAGATAAGCTCGATACCATTCTAATCCCCAAAGTTAATAGGCCGGACGATGTCTATTTTGTCGCAACGTTGATGGAACAAATCGAGGCGGCGAAGAAATTCAAGCCGGTCAATATCCATGTGCTTATTGAGACAGCACTCGGCATGGCGAATATCGAACAAATCGCTCAAGCATGTCCGAGCCGCATGGAGGCGATGGTATTCGGTGTGGCCGATTACGCGGCTTCGACACAGGCACGCACGACCAATATGGGCGGCGCCAACCCTAATTACGCCATACTTACCGACGCCGATGAAGCTGGAAAGCGGACGCGCCATTGGGGCGATCAATGGCATTATGCGATATCAAGATTGGTAGTTGCTTGCCGCGCTTATGGCCTGAGACCGATTGACGGCCCATTTGGTGACTTTAACGATCCAGAAGGATTTTTGGCGGTTGCGAAAGGTGTGGCCGCACTGGGCGTTGAAGGAAAATGGGCCATCCATCCATCACAAATTGCATTAGCCAACGAAGTCTTCACACCCAGCGAGGCAGAAGTTAGCCGTGCCAGAAGTATTCTGGAAAACATGGAACAAGCCGCGCGCGAAGGCAAAGGGGCGGTTTCGCTTAATGGCCGCCTTATCGATGCGGCATCCATCAGGCAGGCGCAGGTTTTGGTTGCCAAGGCAGATCAGATACAGGCAGCCAAGCCTGGACTTAAGTGAGTAATACGCTATGAATATTCATGAATATCAAACTAAAGATTTGCTCAAACACTATGGCGTTCCCGTACCACCGGGGCGCGTCGTTCACACTGACGCCCAAGCGGCCACTGTTGCGGAAGAAATAGGCGGATCGCGTTGGGTTATCAAGGCGCAGATACATTCCGGGGGCCGTGGCAAAGCGGGTGGTGTCCGGGTAGGCAATAGCATTGATGAAGTACGGGTCATCGCCGATGAAATAATTGGTAGCCTTCTGGTTACACATCAAACTGGAGCTGAAGGCAGGCTTGTCCGTCGTGTACTGGTTGAACAAGCAAGCAACATTGTGCGCGAGTATTACGTTGGACTGATTATTGATCGCGCTACGCGGCGAATCACTTTGGTTGCTTCCGCTGAAGGTGGAGTGGAGATAGAGGTGGTTGCGAAGCAAACACCGGAACGAATCATCCGGGAAGTCATTGATCCAGCAGTGGGCCTGCTCGATTTTCAATGCCGCAAGGTTGCCTATAAAGTCGGTCTGAAAGGAGCGCTATTACCGCAGGCAGTAAAGGTCATGAAGGGTCTTTATCGCTGCATGCGGGACAATGATGCCATCATGGCTGAAATTAATCCGCTGGCTATTGTGGACAATGGCCAGCTGTTGGCACTAGATGCAAAAATGACTTTTGATGACAATGCACTGTACCGCAGACCGACAATTTCCGAACTCCGGGATTTTGACGAAGAGGATCCAAAAGAGGTTGAGGCGACTGGACATGGCTTGAATTACATTGCACTGGACGGTGATGTGGGTTGCATCGTCAATGGTGCTGGCCTAGCAATGGCAACCATGGATGCCATTACTCTACATGGCGGAAGACCGGCTAATTTTCTGGATGTAGGAGGCGGAGCTACACCGGAAAAAGTCGCTAATGCTTTCCGCATTGTGCTGCAAGATCCTGCCGTTAAAATTATTCTTATTAATATTTTTGCCGGGATCAACCGTTGTGACTGGATCGCTACCGGAATTATTCAAGCCATGCGTGACCAGAATATACAAATGCCGATCATCGTGCGGCTGGCGGGTACGAATGTTGAAGAAGGACGGACTATCCTCAGTACTTCCAAATTCCCATTTATTATTGCCAGTAATTTGAATGATGCTGCCGCGAAAGCGGTAACTGAGGTTAACAATATTGTACAAAAAGTGGTACCGCTAAAAAAGGAACACTCATGAGTGTGTTATTAAACAAAGATTCGCGCGTAATCTTTCAGGGGTTTACTGGGCAACACGCCACCTTTCACGCTGAAGAAGCGATGAAAATTGGTACTAAGGTGGTCGGGGGTGTAACGCCGGGCAAGGGCGGAACGCAACACTTGGGCTTGCCTGTATTTGATACCGTTGAAGAAGCAGTGCGGGAAACAGGCGCCGACGTTTCCGGTATTTTTGCCCCGCCTCCCTTTGCCGCCGATGCGATCATGGAAGCGATCGATGCGGGGATCAAAACAATTGTTGTCATCGCGGATGGCATACCTGTTCAGGATATGGTGCGTGTTGAGCGCTACCGGTTGGGTACCAACTCGATTATCATCGGCCCGAATACACCTGGCATTATTACACCAGGCGTGGGCAAGGTTGGCATCATGCCTTCCCATATCTACAGCCCGGGAAGAATCGGAATTGTTTCACGCTCCGGCACACTGAACTATGAGGCTGTCGCCCAAATGAGCGAGCTCGGCCTCGGTCAATCGTCATCTATCGGTATCGGGGGTGATCCTGTAAATGGAACTGACTTCGCGACTGTACTAAAGGCATTTGAGGATGATCCAGATACCGATGCTGTACTCATGATTGGTGAAATCGGCGGCCCACAGGAAGTAGATGCGGCTCGCTGGGCAAAGAAAAACATGCGCAAACCACTAATTGGCTACGTCGCTGGTTTATCGGCTCCCCCCGGACGCCGTATGGGCCACGCAGGCGCGATTATCAGCAGCGAGTCCGATACCGCAACCGCTAAAATCGATATGATGGAAGCGCTCGGTATGTTCGTTGTACGTAATCCAGCCGACATCGGGGCTACCGTTTTACGGGCTATAAAATCGTAATCCAATAACCTCTAAAATGCCGTTATTCCCGCCTTTCAATGAGCCGAAATCAGGCTTACGTTCGAACAGGTGGGAGTCCAGTGGATTTGAAGCCGACCCATTTTTGAATAGCTGGATTCCGATATGGGCATCACTTGGCTAGTGGTGCGTTCCGGCAAAACCATTACCGTTCGCGGTGAGCTTGTCGAACCGCTAGTCCCGCGCCAATACCGGCCTTCGACAAGCTCAGTCCGAACGGATTATTTGTAATTGTTTTAACGGAACCATCTACTAGTCGATATTGATCTTCATAAAAACAGACAATGTTTTCTGCATTGTCCGCTCGTCCCCGCCTTGTTCCACTATCGAATTGAAATTGGAATAAAATAGCGCCTTTCACAAATCACGCCGGTTTTGTCACATGCTCACATTTCAGCAAATCATCCTGACGCTACAGCAATTCTGGGACAAGCAGGGTTGCGCTCTGTTGCAACCCTATGATATCGAAATGGGCGCAGGCACTTTTCACACCGCCACCTTTCTGCGTGCGATCGGCCCAGAGCCTTGGCGCGCCGCTTATGTGCAACCTTCACGTCGCCCCAAAGACGGGCGCTACGGCGAAAATCCAAACCGCTTGCAGCATTACTACCAGTATCAGGTCGTGCTCAAACCTTCGCCCGCCAATATCCAGGAACTCTATCTCGACAGTCTGCGCGCGCTGGGCATTAATACCGGTGAGCACGATATCCGCTTTGTGGAAGACGATTGGGAATCGCCCACACTGGGCGCATGGGGCTTGGGCTGGGAAGTGTGGCTGGATGGCATGGAAGTGACGCAGTTCACCTATTTCCAGGAAGTTGGCTCATTGCCCTGCCGTCCGGTACTGGGCGAAATCACTTATGGGCTGGAGCGTCTGGCGATGTATTTGCAGGACGTGGAAAACGTATATGACCTGGTGTGGGCCAAGAACGGCGACAGCGTAGTGACGTACGGCGACATATACCACCAGAATGAGGTGGAGCAATCCAAATACAACTTTGAGCACTCCAACGTCGAGATGCTGTTCCGACACTTCAATGAATATGAAACCGAGGCCAAGCGCTTGATCGCCGCCGAGCTGGTATTGCCCGGATTCGAGATGGTGATGAAGTGCTCGCATAGTTTCAATATGCTGGATGCGCGCGGTGCTATTTCGGTAACCGAACGCGCTGCTTACATAGGCCGCGTGCGAACCTTGTCCAGGCTGGTGGCACAGGCTTACTACGACTCGCGCGAGGCACTTGGCTTCCCGATGTGCAAGACCGGGGAGACAAAATAATGAAACAGACTTTATTGATTGAGCTGCTTACCGAAGAGCTTCCGCCCAAAGCGCTGGAACGTCTTTCCACTGTTTTCGCCAACGAAGTATTTACTGAACTGCGCGGGCAGGAGCTGGCGGGCGAAGATAGCATTTGCACGCCTTTCGCTACCCCGCGTCGGCTGGCCCTAACAATTACCAATGTAGCATCGCAGCAGGCTGATCGTGTGATAGAACGCAAAGGCCCCGCAGTAGCTGCCGGAGTGGATGCCGAAGGCAAACCCAGCAAAGCACTGGAAGGTTTCATGCGCGGTGCAGGCGTGACATTTGAACAACTGCAACGTAAGAATGACGACAAGACAGAGTACTTCGTCGCACGCATAGAAAAAAAAGGGCAGCCCCTGGATGTCTATTTGGCCGACATCACAACTCAAGCTTTGAAAAAACTGCCCGTCCCAAAACTGATGCGCTGGGGTGACTCCGACCACCAGTTTGTGCGTCCCGTGCATGGCTTGGTTATGCTGCATGGGGATCGCATAGTACCCGGCGAGGTATTGGGACTACAGAGTGGACGGTTAACAAGCGGGCATCGCTTCCTGCATACCGGTGAAATCCCAGTCGTATCCGCAGATAGCTATGAAGAAACATTATTGACGCACGGCAAGGTTATCGCCTCTTATGAAAAGCGCTGCACCCGAATTGATGAATATCTCAAAGCCAAGGCACTCGAACTCAATGCGCGCATTAATCCATCCGATGGCCTGCTGGATGAAGTCACGGCGCTGGTGGAATGGCCAGCCGTATATGTTGGCGAGTTTGAGGAGGAATACCTTGAAGTGCCGCAGGAGTGCCTGATACTGACCATGCAGCAGAACCAGAAATATTTTCCGTTATTGGATAACACCGGCAAGCTGCTCAATAAATTCCTGATTGTTTCCAACATGCAGGTAGACAATCCCAGGCACATTATTGATGGCAATCAACGCGTGGTGCGTCCACGCCTGGCCGATGCGCGCTTCTTTTTTAACCAAGACCGCAAACTGTCGTTGGAATCGCGCGTCGCCCGGCTGGGCAACGTGGTCTATCACAACAAACTGGGCACACAATTGCAGCGCGTCGAGCGCATCACTACCCTGGCCGGTGCCATCGCACACCAGCTCAATGCTGAAAAATCGGTGGCAGAATTGGCGGCACGCCTAGCCAAGGCCGATTTGACCACCGACATGGTCGGCGAATTTCCGGAACTGCAAGGCATTATGGGACGCTACTATGCGCTGCATGACGGCGAGAACCAGGTAGTGGCAGATGCGATTGCGGCACACTACCACCCGCGCTTTGCCGGTGACTCTCTGCCGCAGGGCACGGTGGCTTGTGCGGTGGCTCTGGCTGACAAGCTGGATACACTGGTTGGCATTTACGGCATCGGTCTGGTTCCCACTGGCGACAAGGATCCATTTGGATTACGCCGCCACGCGCTGGGGGTGTTACGCATTCTAATCGAGACCCCGCTGGCGTTGCCGCTCGATATGCTATTGCAATTAAGCCAAGATAGTTTCACCGCTGAAAAATTGAGCGGCAGTGTCGTGGCCGATGTGCATGGTTTCATGCTCGATCGGCTGCGTGGTTATTTGCGCGAGCGCGAATTTTCTCCCGATGAAATTGAAGCGGTTGTGTGTCAAAACCCGACGCGTATCGATCTTGTGATACCGCGTCTGGAAGCGGTGTGTGCCTTCCGCAAACTGCCGGAAGCGGCGGCATTGGCGGCCGCCAACAAACGCATTCAAAATATCCTGAAAAAAACCGCCACGGTAGACGCCGAAATTCAGGTTGGGCTGTTGCATGAAAATGCGGAGCGCAGCCTATATGAAGTTGTGCAACGCATCACACCGCAGGTGGAAGCCGGAATGCAGACACAGGATTACACCGCTATGCTCACTTTGCTGGCCTCGGCGCGCACAGAAGTAGATGAATTTTTCGACCGGGTGATGGTGATGGCCGAAGATCCTGCTGTACGGGGAAATCGTCTGGCCTTGCTGAAGCGTTTGGGCGACCTGATGAATCAGGTCGCCGACATCTCCAGACTGGCAGGCTAAAAATGAGGCAACAATGAAACTCATCATTCTTGACCGCGACGGCGTTATCAATTACGGTTCCCCTCAGTTCATCAAGCATCCGAATGAATGGAAGCCGCTACCCGGCAGTCTTGAAGCGATTGCTCGCCTGGTCCAGGCAGACTATCGCGTGGTGGTGGCGACCAATCAATCCGGTATAGGACGTGGCCTGTTCGACATGCTCACACTGAATGCCATTCACGATAAGATGCACAAAACGGTGGCGCAGGCGGCCGGGC
Organism: Candidatus Nitrotoga sp. CP45; assembly: GCA_003402375.1. Classification (GTDB taxonomy): domain Bacteria; phylum Pseudomonadota; class Gammaproteobacteria; order Burkholderiales; family Gallionellaceae; genus Nitrotoga. The sequence continues at coordinate 18,373 of QFXJ01000048.1, read as the reverse complement.
GCATTGATGCAATATTTTATTGTCCCCATGCGGCGGAAACCAACTGCTCTTGCCGCAAACCTAAAACCGGCATGCTGGAAACAATCGCCATGCGCTATAACGTGAGCCTGAAGGGCGTGCCTATGGTAGGCGATGCGTTACGCGATCTGGAAGCCGCAGCCAAGATGGGCGCGCAGCCGATACTGGTGCTTACCGGCAAGGGAACGAAGACCCAAGCTAAGGGCGGCCTGCCGGAAGGCACGCTGGTTTATCGTGATCTGGCAGCAGTCGTTTCCACCCTCATTTAATGGGATCTCTAAAAAATCCAAATTTTCCATTCCTGCCTGCGCGGGAACGACGATATTTCTAGGGTTTCCCTGATATGGTATTCATACGCTCGCTGATTTTTCTGCTGCTGCAAATCGTCATTACGCCGCTGTTTACGCTAATTGCAATACTCACCTTTCCGTTTCATCCCATTACACGCTATCGCATCATCTCAGGCTGGGCGCTTACCATGCTATGGTTGTTGCGCGTGGTATGCGACATCCGCATGGAAGTGCGCGGTGCAGAGAACATCCCGACTAAACCCTGTCTTGTGCTCTGCAAGCATCAATCTGCATGGGAAACCATCGCGCTACAAAAAGTATTTCCACCGCAAGTATGGGTGATCAAACGTGAACTGTTATGGCTGCCTTTTTTCGGTTGGGGTCTGGCGATGACCAGCCCCGTTGCCATAAAACGTAGCGAAGGCCGCGAAGCAATCAAGCAGTTACTGCGCCAAGGTAAAGAACGACTGGCGCTAGGATTCTGTGTGGTTATTTTCCCAGAAGGAACACGCATTCCTTTTGGTCAGCGCGGCAGATACAAAATCGGCGGTGCACTTTTAGGTGTATCCAGCGGCGTGCCGATCGTTCCTGTGGCGCACAATGCGGGCAAACTATGGGGGCGTGAATCCTTCTTCAAATATCCAGGCGTTATCACTATGAGTATCGGTGCACCCATTGATCCCGCCGGCCTCAAGGCCGAGGAGATCAATCGGCGAGTGGAAGAATGGATCGAAACCGAGGTCACACGGTTGCCCTGATGCTTGAAAAATTACGCCGACTTATTACCCCGCTGGCCATCGAACAACGCACAGTGAACCTGGATGGCACCCAGGTTACCTATACCCTCAAACGTACCAGTCGGCGCCGCAGCATAGGCCTGCGCATCGATAATCACGGACTGACGGTAAACATGCCGCTGCGCGCCTCGGAGAAATGGCTGCACGATGTGTTGCAGGACAAAGCGCATTGGGTGGTAAAAAAACTTGAAAATTGGCAAGCGAAGAAGCCCATCTCGCCACAATGGCGGGATGGACAATCCCTCTTCTTCATAGGCGAGGTGATTACCTTGCGTGTAGTCGTCAGCTTGTTTGCTACGCCACCGCTACTGAACGGTGAGCAATTATTCGTGCATGTCACAGATGATGCTAACCAAGCATTGATAGAGCAGACTGTCACGCAGTGGTATCAACGCGAGGCGACAAACCTGTTCAACGAACGCGTAGCTCACTACGCACCTCTGATGGATGTAGCGCCACGCATGGTTAAGCTTTCTTCCGCGCGCACGCAATGGGGCAGTTGCACCACCCGAGGCGACGTGCGCCTCAACTGGCAACTCATCAAAATGCCGCTGCATTTGATTGATTACGTCGTAGTACATGAATTCGCCCACCTTATCGAGATGAACCACTCGACTGCATTTTGGCAGGTAGTCGAAATTGCCTGCCCCGATTATGCCAAGCGACGCCGTGAATTAAAACAGTGGCAGATTGTATCCCCCCTTTCCCCACCACCAACGCCGTAACTCAAAATGGAGATTCAAAATTGAATTACTATGGGATCATTCTCGGCCTCTTCATCATCGGCGGGTTTGGTGCCGTACTATGGGGCTGGATCATTTTTGCCAAGGCACGAAAAACGCTGCGCTGGCCCATGGTGGAAGGCGTCATTGAACAATCCGCGCCAACGTCAGAAGCTGACGACCTGCTGCCACACATCCAGTTCAGTTACACAGTGGCTGCGCATATTTATCGGCGCACACTGGAGTTTCCAGATGGTACCAACCCATCGCCGGAGCTCGCCGCCAGCTATGCCAAAAAATACCCTGCCGGTGCCAAGGTATCCGTGTATTACAACCCGGAGCAGCCTGATCAAGCCACACTTGAGCCCGGCCTGGCCAGGGGCGACTGGATGATACCCGCCTTGGGAATTGCCGCAATGGCCTTGGGGATCTTTGCCCTTTTTTTCAGCAGCTATAATTGAGAAGCGCACGGGGCCAGCCAAACGCAGAATACTTATTGGCGCTTCCGCACCAGCGCGATAGACAAGCTATCTCCAAAGATGTACAGTAACACGTACATATTTGGAGGCTTGTTATGGATGCGATTACCTATACCACCGTTCGTGCAAATCTCGCGAGTGCCATGGACCGCGTTTGCGACGATCACGAACCCTTGATCATTACCCGCAATGGAGAACAATCCGTCGTGATGCTCTCGCTTGAAGATTACAAGTCGCTGGAGGAAACCGCCTATCTCTTGCGCACCCCCGCCAATGCCAGGCGCCTTCTCGCTGCCATCGCGCAACTGAATGACGGTCAAGGCGTTGAACGGAAGTTGGTGAAGTGAGGCTGATCTTCGCTGATAATGCATGGGAAGACTATCTATATTGGCAGAAGCAAGACAAGCGCATGGTCGAGCGAATCAACAAGCTGATACGTGAGACAGAGCGCGAGCCCTTCGCGGGAGTCGGCAAACCCGAACAATTGAAGCATGCCCTGTCAGGGTTCTGGTCACGCCGAATTACGGATGAGCATCGCATGGTGTATCGCATAGAGGGTAATGCATTGATGATCGCTCAGTTGCGTTTCCACTACTGAGACGCCCAATCGGGATAGGAAGAAACCTCAAGAATAAATGGAAAAAATAAATGAAATGGCATTCGGGTCAGACTGACCCTATTTCAACATGCTATTTCAACATTGCCGCCGGTGTGCGCGGCGTTGGACGGCAAAGCACGGGCTTTTATGGTGATCGCGTCGGTATATTATTGTGACTATAGACTCGGCCCGATTTATCCGTGAGTCACCCAGTTTAAATTGCTCATAGAACTTGTATTTATTGACTTGCACGAGTGTCTCTCATACATGAGTCGCGGATAAATCAGGCCGGATCAATAAGAGGCGAAGGACGAATGGAATTAAAAATTGAAGTGACAATATCAAAGGAAATCGAAGAATTTATTTCCGAGGTCCGTCGCACTGGTGGTGAACCGTATTTAGTGTCGATACCAAGTTGGAACCTGCACATATTCGAAAATGTTCGTTGCAATGCAAACCTTCCACCTTTCATTGTGGCCGGCACGCACGTCATAACAGAAAGCGATGAATTCAGAGAATTGATTCAAAAATTAGGCAATCTTCACCTCAAATCACACCGTCTACTTACGAACATTGGCGCAATATGGGGTGCAGTCAAGCTGGAAGAGAAGAAGCCGGGACCCAAGGGGGATATATTCGATTATGGCCTCCGCCAACCAGGCAGCTTTCGTTCCAACGGGTAACACTTAGGAACTGAAAGCCATGTAGCCATGTAGGGTGGGCACGTTTTTGTGCCCACGCGGATTCGTCATTTTGGAGTAGACAGCTATGTCACGTTATTGCCGCGCAATAGCTGCTGGCTCAAGCTATTTTTTTATGGTGGTCGCTTACCGGCGGCAGTCGATTCTATGTGACGAAGCGATTCGCAACGCATTGCACGCCTCAATCAAAACGGTGCGCGTGGCGCGTCCTTTCGTCATTGATGCATGGGTATTGTTGCCTGACCATTTACATTGCGTGTGGACATTACCTGACGGTGATTCCGATTTTTCCACCCGTTGGATGATGATCAAGCGAGCGGTTTCTTTGGCTTGCAGAGAAGATTATCGTCGCGCCGACTGGGTGACTGCATCAAAACTCAAACATCGCGAATCGACTATCTGGCAACGGCGATTCTGGGAACACCCAATTCGTGATGAAAATGATTTTGCCCGCCATGTCGATTACATTCAATTCAATCCGGTTAAACACGGCATGGTCAACGTGCGGTTGATTGGCCTCATTCGACATTTCACCGCTATGTGCGTGATGGGGTATATACGCATGATTGGGCTGTTGCGATGGAAAGTGCGGTACTGGGGTATGATTAACGCTGACCGCGTGGGCACAAAGACGTGCCCACCCTACTTGGCTGAACTCAAACGTTAGATTGCATTCACGAGGTAAACGATAGAAATGCCATTCAACAAGCATCCAGAATTTATACCCCCCGATTCACCAGATGCCAAGATTTGGAGATACATGGATTTGGCAAAATTCCTGTCTCTTCTTAATCAACGTTGTCTCTACTTCAGCCGTCTAGATAGACTCTCCGCATACGATCCATTCGAAGGCTACTACACTCACCTGAATCTAGCGTTTGACAATCTCAGATTTGAAGACATGTCAGCAGAATGGAAGGAGTCATCTGGCATTAAAGATGAAAAAATATTCTCGGCAATCATTGAAGGCAATAAGCGTTCGCGAGAACTTGTTAAATATCATCGTTCTGTGACTTTCGTGAACTCGTGGCACATAAAAGAGCACGAATCTGCTGCAATGTGGAAAGTATATTTAAGCAACAACGAAGGTATCGCCATTCAATCAACCTACCAACGATTGGTGGAATCGCTAGCCTCATACAACGACCTTGAGGTCTACGTTGGGAAAATTAAGTACATCGACTATGAAAAAGAAGCAATCCCAATGGATAATTTGCTTTTTCCATTTATGTATAAGCGAAAGAGCTTTGAGTACGAAGATGAATTGCGGGCATTGATTTGGACACCGCAACACGGCAAGAACGATATTCTGAATCCACAGGGCAACAAATTTTCTAACACACTCGGCTTAACCGTGACTGTCGATGTAACGCGGCTTATCGACAATATTTTCGTTGCACCTAATGCGCCATCGTGGATATTCGAAGTAATTAGAGCAGTCACAAACAAGTTCGGAATAGACAAAGTTGTGAAGCAGTCTAATCTGACATCCACTCCGGTGTATTAGGAAACGAGATAGCAAGCGTAGCTTGGGCTAACGTAGGTGGCGCTGAGCTTGCGAAGCCCAACATCACAAGCAATCATGTCAACGGGGCCACAGGACCAGGTCTTGCAATCATGTATTTTTGAGCGAAGCTTTAAGGGGCATATTGCTGACAGTGGAATAATGCACCCCAAAAGCATCGGCAATTTTCTGCATCATATAATCACCGGTCTCATATGCCTTCTTCCTGTTGAATTGCAAGACTTGGCTCCGTTGCCTCCTGATGAACGCTGTGACATTGCGACCACCATCTCGGCGTATTGATTAAATTCAGTTTCAGTCACTTCCGCTCTTGCCTTTATAATCCCGTTTTGTTCTATTTTAGTGAGAGTACAACCATGCGTATGACCGGTATTATGGTGCTGCTGGCACTTCTGCTACAGAGCTGCGGACACAAGGGGCCGTTATTTTTGCCACCGGCGCAGCCCTCAATCCAGCCACTTCCTGATCAAACCAAATAACCATGAGCGATTATTTCAAATACCAGAATGACCAGCTTTGTGCCGAACAAGTGCCCTTGGCTGATATCGCACAGCGGTTTGGTACGCCATGCTATGTGTACTCACATGGCGCGTTAACCGATAGCTATCGCCAGTTTGCTGAGGCGTTCAAAGAGCGCGAGCATCTGATCTGCTATGCAGTAAAGGCTAACCCCAATATCGCCATCCTGAATCTGTTCGCCAAGTTAGGTGCCGGCTTTGATATCGTTTCCGGTGGCGAATTACAGCGTGTGCTGGCGGCTGGGGGCGCAGCGAATAAAGTGGTGTTTTCCGGTGTGGGCAAAACAGTGGCAGAAATGCAGCTGGCCTTGGAAGCGGGCATTCTGTGCTTTAACGTGGAATCGGAAGCGGAACTCACGCGCCTGAATGAAGTGGCCGGACAAATCAACAAGGTGGCATCGGTCAGTCTGCGCGTGAATCCAGACGTGGATGCCAAGACGCATCCCTATATTTCCACCGGCCTGAAACAAAACAAGTTTGGTATCGCGTATACAGAAGCGCTGGCGTTATACCGCAAGGCGAGCGAGCTACCGCATCTGCGAGTGATGGGCATGGATTGCCATATCGGTTCGCAATTGACCGAAATCAGCCCATTTATCGAAGCGACAGAAAAAATGCTGGTGCTGGTAAACGCGCTGGCAAGTGAGGGGATTCGTCTTGAGCATCTCGATATGGGCGGTGGACTAGGTATCCGTTATCTGGACGAAACCCCGCCTGCCATTGCCGATTATGCCGATGCGCTACTGAGTGCCCTGCGAGGACGCAACGAAAAAATCATTATTGAGCCGGGACGGGTGCTGGTTGGCAATGCCGGCGTGCTGCTGACCAAGGTTGAATATCTCAAACATGGCGAAGAAAAGCACTTCGCCATCGTCGATGCGGCAATGAACGATCTGATGCGTCCAGCCTTGTACGATGCCTATCATCACATCCAGCCAGTACAGCTAGGTGATATGCCTGCGCACCAATATGAAGTGGTGGGACCGGTATGCGAAACCGGCGACTTCCTTGGGAGTGCCCGTAAATTGGCTATCTCGCAGGGTGATCTGGTCGCGGTGATGTCGGCAGGCGCGTATGGCATGAGCATGAGTTCAAATTACAACACACGCCCACGTGCAGCCGAAGTGATGGTAGCTGGTGAAGTCATGCAACTTATCCGTGAACGCGAAACGGTGCAGCAGTTGTTTGCCGGCGAAAAAGTTTTTTGTTAACCACACAAATATTTGTTGCGCGCTATCTTCAGGAGATAGCTAATTATTAAAACTCTCCGCAATAGCGCTTACAAATCAAAAATAAGGAAATGGCTTATTCTCTTTTTTATAGCTTTCGATCTACTATATTAATAGGAAGTCATCCGCTACACGCCATCTCTGACGGTTAACAAACAAGCGCTGCTTGCGATTTTGTCTTCTTCAACAACTTGAAGATTGGGATCACCCTTCAAGTGCAAGCACGAATCTATAAACAGGAGAATACCTCATGGTAAAGAAACGTATCCCCACCAAAGTACCCCAATCTGTAGCATCAGTAGCCAAAGAATCTGCCCCGAAAACCACGCGGCCAGAATCCGAATCGAGACGTGAAAAGCCGGATGAAAGAAGTGTAGCGAAAAAAATTAGCAGAACGCTGGATGCATTTCCTGACAAGATTGATTTAAAAGACTGGGAATATCTGCCTACGCTGCGTGCCTTGCCCGACGAGATCGTTAACATCCACGCTGTCCCAGCCATTCTTAATCAGGGCACGGAAGGCGCGTGTACGGGCTTTGCCCTTGCGGCAGTGATCAATTTCTTGCTCCATCAACGTAAGCTTAAGCGTCGCATCAGTCCGCGCATGATTTATGAACTTGCCCGCCGCTATGATGAATGGCCGGGAGAAAACTATTCCGGATCTTCGGCGCGGGGTGCCATGAAGGGCTGGGAACGCCACGGCGTATGTACTGAAAAACTCTGGCCTCACGATCTGCACGGTGCGAACAATTTTGATCAAGAGCGTGCCGATGAAGCAACCCTGACACCAGGTGGAGCTTATTATCGGGTTGACTTCAGGCAGGTTCGTCATGTGCATGCGGCCATTCATGAAGTCGGCATCGTGTACGCCACATTAATGGTGCATGCCGGATGGGGGCAGCCCGGTCCATCCACCGTTTCACTCAAAGCGGGGGTCGGCAGTAAAGCCCAAAAAATTAAAATCCCCGTGATCCAGCGTAAGGGCAACGCAGATGGTGGGCATGCAATCGCCCTGGTCGGCTATACCTCTCAAGGTTTCATCATCCAGAATTCATGGGGAGAGGGCTGGGGCAAAAGTGGGTTTGCCTTGTTGCCATACGAAGATTTTATGATTCACGCCACCGATGTTTGGGTCGCGCAGCTCGGCGTGCCTGTCAAGGCCGACCTATGGGCCCAGGGTGCGGCGGATGTCACAAGCGGAACTTTCCGCGCAGGACAAGTTATCCCTTTAAACGAAATTCGGCCATATGTAATTGATGTCGGAAACAACGGCAAGCTCTCTGACCAAGGCAATTACTGGACCACGGAAGAAGACTTGAAAAGATTATTTCTGGAAACTATTCCGGCCAAAACCAAGGATTGGGCAAAACGACGGGTGATGCTATACCTTCACGGTGGTTTGAATGGCGAAGAGGATGTCGCCAAAAGAATCATCGCCTTTCGCGATGTTTGTCTCGCTAACGAAATTTACCCGCTACACATCATGTGGGAGAGCGATTGGTTCAATACCACCAAGAACATCCTCAAGGATCAGTTCGCTGCGGCTGATGAGCGGGCGGGCGGCGCATTTCTGGATCACCTGCGCGAGGCGAAGGATCGTGTACTTGAACTAACCCTGGCCGCCCCAGGCGGAAAACTGTGGGGAGAAATGGTTCAGAACGCTGAGCTCGCCTCCAAACATGAGGCAGGCGCAATGCAGCTCTTGGTAAAATATGTGAACGAAGCGAAAAAAAGCCTTGGCAAGAAAGCGGAGGGCGATTGGGAACTTCATGTGGTTGGACATAGCGCCGGCTCCATATTTGCCGCACATGCCATTACGCAACTGGCCAGTCTGGGCATATCCTGGAAAACGCTTCAATTCATGGCGCCAGCAATTCGGATAGATCTCTTCAAAGAAATAGTCCTGCCCAAGATAATCGATAAGACCTGCCCCAAGCCCAGCTTGTATATCCTGAGCAAGGTCGGAGAGCTTGACGATGATGTCGGCCCTTACGGTAAATCCCTTCTTTATTTGGTCAGCAATGCCTTCGAAGGGTCTCGGGAAGTCCCCTTACTCGGCATGCAAAAATTTCTGGAAGAAGACCCAAAGTTACTGCATTTATTAAATAGTACAGTCGATGGCCTGCCTGGCATCGTTATATCCGGGGCGGGGGACAAACCCGGCGCAATGTCTAAAAGCGATACCCACGGGGGCTTTGACAACGATCCCAATACCATGAACTCGGTTCTAGTCCGGATTCTTAGTGGATTACCAAAAGTTCCTTTTACCGCTCGAGATTTGCAGTTTTAATATTGGTGTTGATCACAGGGTTTAGGTATCCATTTCACGCACGTAACAGCTCGATTCGCCAAAAATGACAAGCACCGTTTGGCCTGGATTTGTCGAAGGCCATTGCTGGCGTGGAGCCGACGGTTCGACAAACTCACCGCGAACGGTCATTGGTTTGCTAAAACGTACGTGGAGGAAATACCCATTTAATATGAAATCAAAATTTGCCACTCTGATTATTTATTCATTTTGTTGTGCTTCAGCGTTCGCCGCCCCCGCTGCATGGTATCAATGGAAAAGCAAATTAAATGACGAACGGTACTGCGCGCAAACTTCTCCTGGCTATGGATGGGAACAGAATAATGGCCCTTACAAAGATGCCCATTGTGCAATTCGCGCCAGAAACGATGTTACTACTACCCAGCCCGACAGTAAGTCACATCCTATGCAATCTTCCGGCACTTCACATTAAACCCTTGGTGCATTGGTTACACACAACAAACAGACTGGAGATACGCGCTTCATATTGCCGATAACAAGCCCGTGTGCTTTATGATGTACACAATCGACAATGAACGAAGGGTATCGACATGGAAGTGAACACCATGCAAGCAATTGGGGCAGGGCTTTTTGCCTGCGCGTTGCTGCATACATTTGCCGCTAAATCATTTGAACGTCTCGCGCACCGTTACCCTCGACATGCAGGCATGTTCCATTTATTGGGCGAAGTTGAGGTGGTTTTCGGATTCTGGGCATTCGTTCTAATTGTCGTGATGGCGTTGGTGTCAGGTGGAGCTGAAGCAATTGCTTACGCTGAATCACGCCAGTATACGGAGCCTTTATTCGTGTTTGTCGTGATGGTGGTAGCCGCCTCACGGCCAATATTGGAGATCGTTAGACACATACTAATACTAGTGGCACGCCTGATACCGGTGCGCACTAGCCTTGCGTTAGCTTGGTTGGGCTTGGCTGCGGTGCCGCTGATGGGTTCATTGATTACCGAACCCGCTGCCATGACGCTTGCCGCATTGATGCTGGCACCACAGATTTTTCGGCAAGGGATTCCAGAATGGCTTAAATATGGAGCACTGGGCGTACTGTTTGTTAATGTTTCAATTGGCGGCACGCTGACATCTTACGCTGCACCGCCGATACTCATGGTTGCTTCGGCATGGCATTGGGATACTGCGTTCATGGCGTCAACTTTTGGCTGGAAATCAGGTCTTTCCGTGCTAATCAATGCGACGGGAATCACATTCTTGCTGCGCTCGCATATTCACGAAGAACATTCGTCCATAATTGACGCTCCCGCTTCTCCAATTCCCATACTGGTCAGCACAATCCACTTGGTGTTTTTGGCCGCTGTAGTCACCTTGGGCCATCATCCTGTGCTGTTCTTAGGAATATTCCTGTTGTTTCTCGGCTATACGCAAGCATATGATCGACATCAAAGTCCGCTGATTCTCAAGGAGGGATTGCTGGTCGGATTTTTTCTGGCTGGATTGGTCGTATTGGGTGGTATGCAGCAATGGTGGCTGCAACCCATCGTCTCCAGTCTCGGGCCGACGGCTTTATTTTTTGGCGCCCTCGGACTGACCGCTATTTCAGACAATGCGGCGCTCACCTATCTGGGCTCGTTAATTGCCGGCATGTCAGATCAAGCAAAGTATATGCTGGTTGCAGGCGCAGTGGCCGGAGGGGGGCTAACCGTGATTGCCAATGCGCCTAATCCGGCTGGCGTAGCACTTCTCAGGCGTGGCTTTAACGATGAATCGATTGGGGCTGTTGGCTTGCTGCTGGGCGCACTGCCGCCGACTGCTGTTGCGGCGTTATTTTTTCTGTTATAGCAATTAGAGGTGAACAAATACCTTCGCGTTGACGCCGCGCTGTGCCATGTGATGTGGAAGGCCAGCAAATACTGCCAAAATTTAATGCTACTTGATTGCCCCTGAATTTTTGGTTGTATCAAAAAAGGAAAATGGGAATGCATATCTTTGCGCCAAAAGGAAATCAACAGCCAGTAACCTCGAGACTTGTCCCGGTGGCAAAACTGGCCGTCAGCTCTCCCAGCGACCTGCACGAGCAAGAGGCCGAGCGCTTGGCCGAGCGGGTCACACGCCTGTCTGACCCCCTGACGCAACCGGCAGCCGGGACTGCCCCTGCTAGCGGCGCAGCGCTTTCCGATGGGCTACGCTCTTATTTTGAACCGCGTTTCGGACATGATTTCAGCCGCGTACGCGTGCATACAGATGCGCGCGCAGCCCGTTCCGCGCAGGCCCTGGGAGCCCAGGCCTATACGCTCGGAAACGACATGGTACTTGGCGCGGGACAGTATGCACCGCATACCGGCGCAGGCAGGCAGTTGCTGGCACACGAACTGGCGCACGTCGTGCAGCAGGATAAGAGTAGCGTCCCACCCATGATCCAGCGTCGGCTGTTGGTCACAGGTAGCAAGAAGGATATCCAGGCCGCCCTGTACCTACTCGAACCGGCCAGCGGCTTTACCCTGCAGCATGACCCGCAGACCCACGAGGTTACGATCACGGCTTCGAAGCTCAAGCCGCAGTCGTTCGTACTGGCTGGCCAGCTGGCCACTATTATGAGCGACCCCAAACAGGATGCTGAGATCCATCTTGGCCATGACCAGCCTGGTGTAAGCTTTGGAGCGTTTCCTGGCAGTTCACAAGCACTCGATGATAATCCGATACAAGAAATTCGTATCGACCAGATGGTGGCGTTGGAACGGGATGTACCCGGTGCCGGCGTAGCGAAAATGGCACACGAGATTGTCGAAAATTATGCTGGACATGATCCGCAAATAAAGGAGAATGCGTGGCAGTTTGCCTTTGGTGAAGCGCACGGCAGAGCACTGGATGTGGAGAACGCTATCGAGGGTGAACTAGGGCATCCCGGCGCCCGCCGCAATAGTTTTGCGGTGTCCATCAACCCCGGTAAAGGAAAGCCGTCCTTCTTCAGGGAGATCGAAGATCGTGGGACTCATTTCCTTGTTTTGGATAAATCCAGCGATAAGGGCATTGTGTCGAACGCCCGCCGTGTGCCACGCGTCCGGGTGGCAAGCTACACCATCAATGGATTTATGGCCAATTCCAATACCCTGCCGAAAACGGCTGCCGCAGACGTAGCCGCTATTGTGAAAGACCTGAAGAAAAACCCGACCGCCTCGGCGTTTATAGAAGGCTTTACCAGCGTCGGAAAGACAGCAGACGAGAATATGCGCCTGGTGGATAAATGGACATCTGAGTTGCGCGATCAGGTGATTTCTTTGGCGAACGACCAGATAGGCGTAAGCTGGCGGCGCTTCGAGACGGCCGGTCAGCCCGACAAATCCCGCAATAGTGTGGTGGTCACCATCGACCGCCCGGACATATAGGCTCGCCCATCCTGGACAAGATGAAACACGCTACGCCTTTTTCATACAGAATGGTTCTTGCATCTATTTTTTCCGTATAACCGTAGCGTACCCAGTTACCAAAAACTTAATTATCTAGTGACGGGATTTATAGCGACTCACTTCGCTTTTAAAGTGCAAGTCTCCGTCAGCCTTGTCATACCGAACAAAATGATGTGTAATACCGCGATGGAAAAAGACAATAAATTAAAAATAAAAATCACGACCGAAGTAAATTATTTAGCCGAGCAATCTGATGAGGCTGACAATCGCTTCGTTTTCGCTTATACCATCACCATCACTAATGAAGGCGATACCACTGTCAAGCTGGTCAGCCGTCATTGGGTTATTACCGATGCCAACCAATATGTGCAGGAAGTGCGCGGTCAGGGGGTTGTGGGGGAGCAGCCGGTTCTCAAACCACGCCAAAGTTTCGAATATACCAGTGGTACGGTGCTCGCCACACAGGTGGGTACTATGTCTGGCAGCTACCAGATGGTAGAGGAAGACGGTACTAAATTTGACGCTCCTATTCCCCAGTTTGTATTGAGTGTCCCGCGCGTGTTGCATTAACGCAATGTCGCTAAAGACCAGCTACCGTTTCATCGCCCCGTTTTATGATGTTTTGCTTGATCGCGCCACTCGTAGCGCGCGCCAGCAAAGTCTAGCAAAGTTGCCGCAACAGGGCGTAGCGCGCGTGCTGCTTAGTGGTGCAGGCACCGGATTGGACTTCCCTTTTTTACCGCCCCGCCATGAGTACACCGCACTAGAACTGACCAATGCAATGCTGGCGCGGGCAAAGAACAAGACTGCCGGATTACGCATGCAGTGGGTGCGGGGGGACAGCATGACCTTGCCATTCGCTTCAGATAGTTTCGATTATGTAGTACTACATCTAATCATGGCGGTAGTACCGCGACCGCAATATTGCCTGGCAGAAACGGCGCGCGTGCTCAGGCCGGGCGGCCATATTTTGCTCTTTGATAAGTTCCTGCGCCGTGGAGAACAAGCTTGGGTGCGGCGTGGCCTAACCCCCCTGATGGGACAGCTGGCTACACGGCTGGACGTGGTGTTTGAGGATGTGCTGGAAGCTGTGCCGGGACTACGAGTATTAGCTGATGAACCTGCACTTGCGAACGGTTGGTTCCGCTTGATCGAATTGCATAAGGATACCCCTAAAAATTAACAAATTTCGATCAGATTGCCGCCACAATTCACTCTATTACGCGACCACCCCACGGTAAAATGTTGCGCGGCGTAAATAAGCAAATAAAATAATTGGGTAAACTTAATCCGATTATGAAAAAAACCATCGTTACTTCTTCCCGCGCGCGTCTGCGTACTTACCTTGCTACAGGTTACGCACTGTTCATCGTGTATGCCAGCTTATCGCCATTTTCAGGCTGGCAAGAGCAGGGGTTGGAATTTTCCACTGTATTGGCTTGGCCGTTATGGTTGCAATACACTTGGTTTGATGCCGCCGCTAATCTGTTAGGTTATTTACCGTTTGGGCTGTTGCTTGGGTTGGCACTACGCGTGCACTTCAACGTAAGTTGGACTGTATTGCTTGCTACATTGAGCGGAGTACTACTTTCCGCCATGATGGAATACGCGCAAATGTATTTGCCTGTACGCATTAGTTCCAATCTCGATTTGCTTGCTAACAGTAGCGGCGCTTTAGTAGGCGCACTTTCGGCAGTTAGCATTGCGCCACGTGAATGGTTTGCCCTACACCTGACGCATTGGCGTGTACGTATATTCCATGGCGGAAGAGAAGTGGATTTCGGCTTGGCGTTGGTGGCGCTGTGGATGTTCGCGCAAGTCAATCCTTCGCTGCCCATGCTGGGCAATGTATTTATTAGCGAAGTGGCGCGGGCACCCTTCGTCGTGGTGCAGCCTGAGCCGTTTAATTGGATGGAAAGCATGGCAGTTCTGCTCAATATGCTGATGCTAGGAATGTTGCTGCTAACCTTGCTGCGCATACGCCGCCAAGCAGCAAGCACGCTGCTGCTGGTATTGTGTGCGGTGGCAGTTGCCAAGTTCACCGCCGCAGCCCTATTACTCAAATCATGGGCATTGCTGTTGTGGCTAAACGGTGAGGCCATGCTAGGCATTTTTGCGGGTGTGCTGCTAGTGATCGCCGCCAGCCGATTATCCCGCACGCAGCTGTCGCAATCTGCTGCACTGGCCGCGCTGGGTTATTGGGTGTTGGCGCACTGGATCTTGGATAGCGGTGAACCTTCTGCCGCCATGCGCCTATACCAGTGGAATTACGGCCACCTGCTCAATTACAATGGTTTGTCACAAACGATTGCATTAGTGTTTCCGTTTCTCATGCTCGGCTATCTTTGGCGCGCTAAAAATACATAGCAGTGAGGTTGTATAATTATAATTTTTTCTTGTGAGGTCTTGTATGAGCTACTATGAAAAGCATGTTTTCTTTTGTACCAACCAGCGCGAAGAAGGCGCGGAGTGCTGCAACAATATTAATGCGCAATGGATGCGCGACTATGTTAAAGATAAAGTCCAAATGCTTGGATTGTCTAATGAAGAAAATCGTATCCGCATCAATTCGGCAGGCTGCATGAATCGTTGTGATGACGGCCCTGTATTGGTGGTCTATCCCGAAGGGGTGTGGTACACCTATATGGATGAAAGCGACCTCGACGAAATCATCGTTGAACACTTGCAGCATGGACGAGTGGTGGAACGCCTGAAAATTTAATGCCCACAATAGAAAAGGTTTCTATACCCGGCCCGGCGGGCACGCTGGAAGTTGTGGCGCATATACCGAACGTTGCACCGCGTGCTATTGCGGTGATAGCGCATCCACTGCCCACTATGGGCGGGACGATGGAAAACAAGATAGTAACCACACTGGCCAAGACTTTTGCCGAACTAGGATTTGCCGCGTTGCGCTTCAATTTTCGGGGCGTCGGCGCCAGCAGCGGCGAGTTTGATGAGGGTAATGGTGAGGTGGAAGATGCACTCACCGTAACGCGCTATGCATTGAAAGAATATGGCGACCTGCCGCTGATCCTATCGGGTTTTTCCTTCGGGGGTTATGTGCAGGCGCGCGCGGCACAACAACTGCCTCCGCGTCAACTGGTGCTGATCGCGCCGGCAGTGACGCGTTATCCGATGCCGCCCGTGCCGCACAACACGCTGCTGGTACATGGTGAACTGGATGAAGTTGTCCCGTTGGCGGACGTGATGCAGTGGGCGCGTCCACAACGCCTGCCTATCGTTATATTACCGGGAGCGGTGCATTTTTTTCACGGTCGCCTGGATCAGCTGAAAGAAATTGTACGTCGCAATTTCATGGGGCAAGCGCTATAACCAGGGCGTTGCTCAGTAAATTTTATCGCTTTTTTGCGTTCTTTGTCCCGCTTAGGGTTTTGAATTTATACCTGCCCCCTTAAAAATAAATAAATTATGTTATGGATTAAAGCGTTACATGTGATTTTTATGGTTACTTGGTTTGCGGGTTTGTTCTATCTGCCACGCCTGTTCGTGTATCACGCCATGAGCACGGATAAAACCAGCATCGATCGGTTCAAAATCATGGAGCGTAAATTGTTCTACGGCATTATGACGCCGGGCGGCGTGCTGACTGCCATTTTTGGATTATGGATGTGGATTGGTTATGGTGTAACCGGCGGGTGGATGCACATCAAATTCACGCTGGTGTTATTACTGATTGCTTACCACGTTTATTGCGGCAAGCTGCTGCACGACTTCAAAACCGATCGCAATACGCGCAGCCACGTTTTCTACCGCTGGTTCAATGAATTTCCCGTACTGCTTATGATTGCCATCATCATTCTTGTAATCGTCAAACCTGTATAACTATATGCTTGAAACCTTTTTTTCACCCTGTCCGCGCGGCTTGGAAACAATGCTAGCCAATGAACTGAATGCGCTCGGTGGGCAAGAGGTGCGCACCACCGATGGCGGCGTGCATTTCACCGGCCCCTTTTTATTGAGCTACCGTGTCAATCTGCACAGCCGCATTGCCAGTCGCGTGCTGTGGCGCGTGGCGATAGCACACTACCGCAACGAACAAGACATTTTCGATACCGCCTATGCGCTGCCGTGGAACGATTGGTTCGACACCTCACACACCATCCGCGTCAACATGACGGCAATTAAATGCCCCTTGAAAAGTCTGGATTTCGCCACACTGAAAATCAAGGATGCCGTGTGCGATAAATTCCGCGCGCTCACCGGCGACCGTCCCAGCGTGGATACCCATACGCCGGATATCCGCATCCATGCCTTCCTAGAGTCCAGCCGCATGACGCTGTATGTCGACACGTCCGGTGATGCGCTGTTCAAACGCGGTGTGCGCCAGTACACCAACGTTGCACCCCTGCGCGAAAATCTGGCTGCGGGCATTTTACTGCTGGCGGGTTGGCAGCCGGGCGTGCCGCTGCTTGACCCAATGTGCGGCAGTGGCACCTTCCTGATTGAAGCGGCACTGATGTCGCTCAACATCGCCCCCGGCATCAGTCGCAGTTTTGCCTTCGAGAAATTGAAAAATTTCGACGCCGCCGCGTGGAGCGAGATGCGCAGCCAAGCGCAAGCGGCACAAAAGCCGGTTAGCGCATTGCCGATTTTCGGCAGTGATTTATATGGCGACGAACTTAAAGCCGTCCGCCTTAATCTGGAAAATGCAGGCTTGCTGGGAGCAGTGACGCTCAATCAAGCGAACGTGCTGGAGATTTCCGCACCCGCCGACCATGGCGTGCTGGTAGCGAATCTGCCTTATGGCGAGCGCATGGGCGACTTGGAGGAGCTACAAGCGTTATATCCAAAGCTGGGCGACGTGCTGAAGAAAAAATTCGGCGGCTGGAATGCCTATCTGTTCACTTCCGATTTACGCATGCCGAAGTTCATCCGCCTGTCCGTTTCACGCCGCACTCTGCTATTGAATGGCGCAATTGAATGCCGTTTGTTTGAATACAAGATGGTGGCGGGGAGCAACCGTACGTGAATAAAAATATGTAATTCCGTTCATACTTCCTGCAGGACTTCAATTCAGGGTACTTCCAAAAGATATATTTTCTATGAAGCCCGACCCGCACTCATGGGCTGGGCTTGTCCAACAAACGGTTCAGATCGTGGCTTCGCTTCGCTCGCACGATCTAACCTTATTCGTTAGGCGTTACGGGTTCGGACATTTTGAAGCTGGACAATCCACTGCGCGAGCATGTTGCGATCGACGAGGATACAGTTGGTGGAGCGAGCGAGCATGACAGCGCCAGGAGTAAAATGGCTGTTGGTAATTACCATCGCGCGGTTGCATCGGTAGTGCTGCATACCGGCTACCGCATCGCTGATGGCGCGTCGAGAAATCTTACTGTTGTAACGCTTGACTTGGATTGCGATACGGTCAGAGCCGCTTGCTGCAATGAGGTCAACGCCGAGATCGCCGCTGGTTTGGGTCATGTTCACGCTGTAACCTTGGCTGGTCAGTAGCTTCTGAAGATAGTGCTCGAACTCGACGCCACTCATCGAGTCGATGTTGGCAATCTGAATAGCGCGGAACTTCTGGTTCTGTCCGGCGAAGTAGCGCCAGACGCACACTATGACGAGGAGGCCGAGCACCATGTAGGTAACGGGCTCAGGTATGCCGGTCTTATCGTGAATCCAGTTGACGAGTAGATACCGTCTCTAACGTCAAGCATTTTTCAAATAATCGTGTTGATACGGCTGTTGAGTTTTGAGTACGCCAAAGCACAAATGCACCAGCTTGCGCATTGCGGCACCGAGGGAGGACATCTTGGACTTGCCTCGGGCAAGCAGGCGTTCATAA
>QFXJ01000047.1 GCA_003402375.1 Candidatus Nitrotoga sp. CP45 | reverse complement strand
TTCCCACGACGGCAGCCATATAGAGCACGGCACGTATTCTGGCGGGGCCGGCCTTGGACATTCTCGCGCGTCCCAGCACCGAACTACCCGACTGTCGTTCCACCGGAACGAGTCCCAGATAAGCTGCCAACTGTTCCGCCGAACCGAAATCATGGTTGTGCATCACAGAGAGTATATTGCTCCCCACCTGTGGGCCAATTGCTGGGATACTCTGGAGCAATGCCCTATCCTTCTGAAGATTCGAATGCTTGTCGATGTGTTCGTCAATATCCTTTTGTAGCTGGGCTAACTGTTTGGCTAGAAACCCAATGCTCTCTTCCAGTGATTTATGAATCAGCGCTGGCGTGTCTGTGGCACCGGCTTTCTCCTGGCGATTACGCTCGCGTTGTAAATCCTGGGCAATGGCTTCACGGCGGACCAACAACGCTTGTAGTACTCGTGCTTCCTGAGGAGGCGGCAACCCAAGCTTTGGGTTTGAGTAATGCGCCATAACGGGCCAGCACAACGCTGTCCACGCCATCGGTCTTGGTGCGCACGGCCAGCCCACGGCCAAAATCCTTAACCTGCGCCGGATTGATGATGGATACCATCACGCCAGCATCCGCGAGCGCCATGGCAGCTTGTTCGTGATAGATGCCGGTGGCTTCCATGACGATATGTAATGTTTCTGGGGATACGTTTTGTTTGGCAACCCAAGCCAGCAAATCAACGATGCCTGACTGGGTGTTTTTCACTACTTTGGTCTTGCGCTTGCCACTGGCTTCATCCAGCAACAGGCAACAATCTAATTTGGCTTTAGCCACATCCATACCGAGATAGAACATGATGACCTCCTGTTTCAATGTTAGCCAACTTCGCCCACTTGCCTTGTGCATGCAGGGTTCATCCCTTGGGTACCGTTCAGTGTCTATGCTGGCGAAAGGTGAAACAGAGGGCTTGATCTACATGACAAGGTCGAGCCTTCAGGGTGGGCTCAAGCTTCCTCTGCTTCGTGTGATGGTAGCTAACCACCACGGAAAGAAAGATACAAGGATGGGCGCGCCAATGATGAGCGCCAGAATGCCAAGGGCTTCGTTATTCTTCTTTCGTACCATTGTGCGCGGTTCTGAGTGAGCTGTTAGCAACGCTTAACTACGCTGTAGGAAAACCCCATTCTGAACAACTGCTTCAGCTTTGGGTGGATTT
The DNA here is from genome assembly GCA_003402375.1 of Candidatus Nitrotoga sp. CP45. GTDB lineage: Bacteria > Pseudomonadota > Gammaproteobacteria > Burkholderiales > Gallionellaceae > Nitrotoga. The sequence goes on along the minus strand of QFXJ01000047.1, from coordinate 29,979 downwards.
TTTCAAGCCAAGCCGTCGTGTTCATTTTCAACTTTCTGTTTTTCTAAAACATCTTCATTACAAACACGATTGATCTGGCAAATCTACACGTGCGACACAGAGGCGAGAGCCCGGTTGAACTGAATAAAATGAAGCCCAACATCTCACCGCTCACCATACCCATTTACTTTATCACCTATTTGCACACCTCAATTCGATACTGCCATTCCCCGCTCAATATAGCCATGCAATGTTGCATGTGGCCAAGCAATAGAGTGAGTGACCCAGCCATGTTTTATGGAATTATAATGAATGTAATCGACGTGCCGCGCAAGATCAATTTCATTCTGGCTTTGATTTCCCCAATACCGCCGTTACCTCAAATATCGCGCTCACGCAATGAGCGGCCAGCGCAACGGATCGTCAGCATCACCCGGCGGCAAGCGCCATATCGCGTGCAGGTGTTCGGGTAACACCACCATCGCCAGAATAGTAAACGAATGCGCGTCTTTCATCGTTTCCATGGTCGCACTCAAGTCGCAAGTCATCGAGTTGCCACACCAATTCATCGGAACGCTGTTTAGTCAGATTAACAGTGGCGATGTATGTGCCTCCTGCCGCATCGGACATGAACATACCGGGTTGGTAGTGGCACCCGTTGAGCGGTGACTTATCAGGCCATTGGTCGGTTTGGGTGAATGGCAATTGGCGGCTGACTTCGCGTTTGAAGGCGAGGATGCCATTTTGGTGAATTATCAGGACTATCATTGAGGGGTGAAAATGGCAAAGATGTTTAATCCGCCGCATCCGGCGGCGACCTTGCGTGAAGACGTATTGCCCGCGCTGGGGATTTCAGTGGCAGAGGCTGCACGACAGTTAGGCATGTCCAGAGTGCAGTTGTCACGTGTAATTAACGAGCGGGCAGGAATCTCCGCCGATCTGGCTTTGCGCTTGGAAGCCTGGCTAGCAACACCGGAAGGCGGCCCCAGTGCGGAAAGCTGGTTGCGCGGGCAGGCGTCTTATGATTTGTGGCAAGCAGCGAAGAAAAAACATCCGCGTGTGCAGCGCGCGGTGATGCGCGCGTGATTCAGGTGATTCTGAATAACGGTGAATTTGGCGGAATACATGAGAAGTTGTTGCGGCGGTTAGCCGGTTTGTAATGCCGAACATTTCCACTTTTGGCACACCTATCTGCGCTGGATAGGTCTTGTGGTGAAACAAAATGTAGCGTTGAATCCAATCCAGATAAACCCTCTTAGTGCGGTTGACTGCAAGGGCTACTTTAAGCTATTCTGAAAATTGGTAGGGGTGCTGAAGCGTAGTCCTGAAAGAAATATAATTTCCCTGTGTTGTGACTTCTGGCCGAGTGCCTGCGGGACTGTCAGTCCGTGCGATTACCTATATTTAAGCCACGGAGAGATCATGAAAAACGAGCAAAAATTTGAAGAATTGAACCAGTCTGTAGGTATAGAGTGCTGGTCGGCGGAACAAATACAACAAGCACAAATATTAGCGGCAAAAGAAGCGGGATTTGAAAGAATAACATTCCGTGATAGATCGGATACCCCTGAAATGGTGGTGCTGCCGGCGGGAAGTTATGGCATGGGCGAAGCATTTGAAAAACATAAGGTTACTTTTGCCCGTCCCTTTGCGGTAGGGAAATATCTGGTGACGGTGGAAGAATGGAAGCGTTTCGTCGAGAGGTTGCGGCCTGAAGATGAGGTATTGCCTGGTATTGGGGCAGGGTATTTGGCGGGTACAGGAACAATTCGCGGACATAACAAGGTGTTGCTCAAAACCCCTACAAAGGCAACTGAATTGCATCACGAAGTTTTAAGTTATGTTAAAGAGACTAACAGCGATTTGCCGGTGACCAATGTCAATTGGTTTGATGCGCAGGATTATGTGCGTTGGCTATCAACCCAGACAGGCCATACTTACCGTTTACTGACTGAGGCTGAATGGGAGTACGCGTGTCGTGCAGGGTCAGTGACTGAATACTACTGGGGTGATGAGGTAGGCCATAACAATTGTAATTGTCAAGACAGCGAGAGTGAATGGAGCTGTAAAAGCGCTTCGCCCGTGGGCAGTTTTAAACCTAACGTTTTTGGCCTGCATGACATGCTAGGAAACGCATGGGAATGGGTGGAAGATCCATGGCATGAAAATTATGAAGGCGCTCCGGATGATGGAACAGCTTGGATGTCCGAAGGCAACCGGCAGTGGCGTGTGCTGCGTGGGGGGTGCTGGGATAGCGACCCTCGGGACGCGCGCTCTCCCCTTCGCTTATGGATTGAACCTTCAATCCGGAACTACGGTATCGGTTTCCGTATCGCTAGAACGCTGTAGTGAAACGGCGGCTTAATTATCAAATCTAAGTCTGCATTTCTCCTCCACGTTATAACATTGGGCTACACCAAGTAATCTTGTCTGATAAGGTAGTGCGTAATCGATATTGAAATGAGAAATTTGCAAGGGAGATGGTTAGGTGATTGAACAGGAAGAGCAAAAACATCAGGGCGCCGAGCACAGCCAAGTAGCCACTCTGCTGTTGGAGACAGACATGGACTGTCATCTCACGATCGACGGCGAGGATCAAGGTAGGCTAGAAAGAGATTACCCCCGTAGCTTCCTTTTGCCGTTAGGGTACCCTCTTATTCATGCCGCTACGCAAGATGGTCTGATGGGAAAAGAATGGGTGCAGCCACTCTATCGGGAAGAAGAGGTCGTACATTTCATTCATCTGGCGGATGAACACGCCCAGGCACGAGCAAAACTTGAAGAAGAAATGCGGGAGCCGCTGGGCATAGAGTGTTTGTCGGTGGAGCAGATACAGCAGAAGCAACTGGAAGCGGCAAAAAAAGCGGGACTTGCCCCAATTTTCCGTGATGGGCCGGATTATCCCGAAATGGTGGTAATACCGGCGGGCAGCTATCGAATGGGCGACACATCTGATAAACATAAGGTCACCATTACTCGTTCTTTTGCCGTAGGCAAATATCCAGTTACGGTAGAAGAATGGAGAAGATACGTTGACGCAAAGAGCGTAGTTATCAAAGAACCGATGAGCGTTTATTTTGGCGCACCAGGCGATGGCAGTGAAGTAAAGCCTTACGTCGAGCCGGAAGATCCTCCGCATCGCCCCTCTGATAATGGATGGATAGGTGAGACCCTGCCGGTCACGAATGTCAGTTGGTTTGATGCGCAGGATTATGCGCGTTGGCTAACGGCCCAGACTGGCCAGACCTACCGCCTACTGACTGAAGCGGAATGGGAATATGTTTGTCGTGCTGGCTCTGTGACTGAATATTATTGGGGCGATGAAATAGGCGATAACAACTGCAATTGCCAAGATAGCGGGAGCAAATGGAGTTGTAAACGTGCTTCGCGGGTAGGCAGTTTCGCACCTAACATTTTTGGTGTGCATGACATGTTGGGAAATGTGTGGGAATGGGTGGAAGACCATTGGCATAATAATTACGAGGGGGCTCCAGCAGATGAGACAGCCTGGACGTATGGCGGTAATCAGCAAGGACGCGTAGTACGTGGTGGCTCTTGGGATTGTAGTCCGAAACTCGCACGATCCGCCAGCCGCGCCCGAGCGGTAACGTCAAGCCGATATGACGATTTTGGGTTCCGTATTGCCAGCACACTGGATGAACCGGCCGATTAACTGATTCCCTTCTGTTTTTGACCATTTCGATATTTAATCGTCACGGGAGTGAGTAACAGTACCGGTGCAATCTCAATTTAATCTTGGTTAGATAACTGATCTTCCGCTTTTGTATGTTATCAGCAGATTACTACTGGCAAAGACCGACTTGGTTTTTATCATTAAAGTTAGTGGGATGTGGCGAGAGGTGATTGGGTGACTAATATGGACGAACAAAAACCGCAGGAAACTGAGCGCAGTCGTGAAGCTATCTTGTTGCTCAAGACCGACATGAACTGCCGCCTCATGGTAAATAGCGATAACCATGGTGCACTGCAAAAAAATACCCCACTTAGTATCACGCTACCCTTGGGTAGTCATCTTATCAATGTCATCACACAAGATGGTCTGCTGGAAAAAGAATGGACACAGGATTTAAATAACGAAGAACAGTTTGTCTACTTGATTCAACTGGCGGAAGAATATGCCCAGCTACAAGCAAAACGTGAAGAAGAAGTGGGCAAGCCACTGGGCATAGAATGTTGGTCGGCGGATCAGATACAACAGGAGCAAATGGCGGCGGCAACCGAAGCTGGACTTACCAAAGTTTTCCGCGATGGGCCAGATTCTCCCGAAATGGTAGTAATACCGGCAGGTAGCTATCGCAGGGGGGAAGCATTTAACAAGTACAAAGTTACCATTACTCGCCCTTTTGCAATAGGTAAATATCCGGTTACGGTAGCGGAATGGAAGAGTTATGTCGAAAAGGGTGAAATATCCTATTCCCCTTCGAATAACGATTGGGAAGGCGATAACTTGCCAGTGACCAATGTTAGTTGGTTTGACGCGCAAGACTACGTGCGCTGGCTATCAACCCAGACGGGTAATACCTATCGCTTATTGTCCGAAGCGGAATGGGAATACGCCTGCCGTGCTGGGTCGGTGACGGAATATTACTGGGGTGATGAAATAGGGCGTAACAACTGCAACTGCCAGGACAGCGGAAGTGAATGGAGCCGTAAACGTGCCTCACCCGTGGGGAGCTTTCCTCCCAACATTTTTGGGCTGCATGACATGCTGGGGAACATATGGGAATGGCTAGAGGACATATGGCATGATAATTACGAAGGCGCTCCGTCCGATGGAAAACCTTGGTCGTCTGAAGGTAATCAACTGGGGCGCGTAATGCGCGGTGGTTCTTGGAGTAGCTTTCCAAGATACGCGCGCTGCGCCCATCGTCATGGGAGTGTACCGACAATAAGGAATTTTAATTTCGGCCTTCGTCTCGCCAGGACGCTGCCGTAAACGGTAGCTATTCATTGAAGTGTATTTTCAAAAATATCTAAATTTACGAACATCTGCGTAGCAGGTTTTTGTAAGTTTTCGTCTTGAATTCGAATAAACTCTAATTTTTAGAGCGTTCCTGAACCCTTACCACTTTCTCTTCAATTTTTAACACGGGATGGCGCATTAATGAGTAATGAACAACACAAAGACCATTTCGAAAATCCAGATTTCGGCGACGAATCTTCTGTTAAGACTGCCGCTGCTTTGCTGCTTGAATCTGATATGGATTGCTATCTCACGATAAATGGCGACGATCAGGGGCAACTGGATAAAAACACTCCCCGACGTTTTTTTCTGCCTGCGGGTAGCCACCTTATTAATGCCATCACGCAAGATGGCCTAGTGGAAAAAGAATGGGTGCAAGCATCTAATGATAACGAGGTTGCCCATCTTATTTATCTGGCGGAGGAACATGCACAGGCCCAGGCAAAATTTCGAGAGCAGAAAGAAGCGCTGAATGGACCGCTAGGCATAGAGTGTTGGTCGACAGAACAAATTCAACTGGAGCAAATGACGGCGGCAACCCAAATTGGGCTTGCCAAAATTTTCCGCGATAGGCCGGATACTCCCGAGATGGTAGTGATACCGGCTGGTAGTTATCGTATGGGCGAAGTATCTGACAAACATACGGTTACTATTGCTCGCCCTTTTGCGGTGGGAAAATACCCGGTCACAGTGGCGGAATGGAAGCGTTTCGTCGTATCCGGCGAGACGACCTACTCCCCTGCAGATAACGGTTGGGCAGGTGACAGTCTGCCCGTGACTAATGTTAATTTTATTCATGCGCAAGCCTATGTGCGCTGGCTATCGACCAAGACAGGCAACACCTACCGCTTGTTGACCGAAGCTGAATGGGAATACGCGTGCCGTGCCGGATCGGTGACAGAATATTACTGGGGTGATGAGCTTGGCAAAAACAATTGCAACTGCCAAGACAGCAAAAGTGAATGGAGTTGTAAGCGTGCTTCACCAGTCGGTAGTTTTGCGCCTAACGCATTTGGGTTGCATGACATGCTGGGAAACGTGTGGGAATGGGTAGAGGATACCTGGCATGATACCTACAACGGGGCTCCGGCAGATGGCAAGGCTTGGTCGTCTGGCGGTGCAATCAGCACCCTTAGCAATCAGGAATGGCGAGTGCTGCGCGGCGGCTCCTGGATCATTGATCCGAGAGACGCGCGCTCCGCCGTGCGCTTCATGAGCGATCAGTCGAGCCGTAACTCTTACACAGGCTTTCGTGTTGCCAGAACATTGCCATGAGGCTGTAGCTTATTTTATCGAAGACTGGTTTAGCTAAGTGAAAAACATTGGCCTGATGTTCAAATTGAGGCATCCTGGAAAGAAACTGGTAAACCATGTTTACAGCAGCAGTCTACAATCTAGTCAGATGAGGCAAGTACTGCATGTAAATACAAGTTATTTTTAAAGCTGAGCATTAAAATTCAACCATATCAAAATCTTCCTTACGCGCCCCGCATTCCGGGCAAGTCCAGTTAATAGGCACATCTTCCCAGCGCGTGCCAGGCAAGATGCCATCTTCAGGGGAGCCAGTCGCTTCATCGTAAAGCCATCCGCAAATTAGGCACATGTAGGTTTTATATTCAGGGTTTGGGGTCATGGCGAGTAATTTCAGTTAAAATTGCATTTTTATTTTGTATTTTACAATGACACTTACTGCCATGTCTGATATCCCACCTATTGTCCTTGCTTTTGGTGCCACTGATCCCAGCGGAGGGGCAGGTTTGCAGGCCGATATTCTGACTATTGCCAGTATGGGTTGCCACCCCTTATCCGTGGTGACGGCAGTTACAGTACAGGACACTAGCGGAGTGGATGACATATTGCCAATTGATGCTGAGTGGGTCTCTGATCAGGCACGCGCAGTGCTGGAAGATATGCCTGTGGCGGCGTTCAAAATCGGGCTGCTGGGCAGCGTAGAGAATATTGCGGCAATTGCTGAAGTGATCTCAGATTATCCCGATATTCCATTGGTATTTGACCCAGTGCTGGCATCCGGCCGTGGCGATGAACTGGCCGATGAGGACATGTTAGACGCACTGCGTGAACTGTTATTGCCGCAGACCACTATCTTGACACCGAATAGCATAGAGGCACGCCGTCTCATTCAAGATGAAGATAATGACGAAGATAACCCCGACCTGATTGAGTGTGCTAAGCGTATTGTGCAGCTCGGTTGTGAATATGTGCTGGTGACGGGCACGCACGAACATACGCCCAAGGTAATTAACACTCTTTACGGAGAGAACGGCGTAGTCCGTAGCGATAGCTGGACGCGCCTACCAGGCATTTATCATGGCTCTGGCTGCACATTGGCCTCGGCTATTGCCTCTTTGTTGGCCAATGGCCTACCGATAAATGAAGCAGTGAAAGAGGCCCAGGAGTTTACTTGGAAGGCATTGCAATATGCTTTCCGGCCTGGCATGGGACAGCACATTCCAGATCGTTTATTTTGGGCCCGTGATGACGAAGAGGATGAATCCAGCGTACGCCATTGAAGGCGTTTACGCCATTACGCCAGATTGTGCTAATACCACAGATTTGCTGCATCGCGTTCGACTGGCACTGGCAGGCAAGGTACGGATTTTGCAGTATCGCAATAAATCAGCAAGCAGTGTGCAGCGGTTGGAACAGGCTCACGCCTTACGCAAACTGACGCGTGAGTTTGCCATACCGTTTATTGTAAATGACGATGTGCAACTGGCGGCGCAGGTGGATGCAGATGGGGTGCATTTAGGTGTAGCGGATGATAGCGTTGATACGGCACGTGCCACACTGGGAATACATAAAATCATCGGCGTTTCTTGCTATAACCGTCTGCCACTGGCTCAAAATGCAGTTCATGCAGGCGCCGATTATGTGGCATTCGGAGCATTTTTTCCCTCAACCATAAAGCCCAACGCTGAAGTGGCTGATATTGAATTGTTGCAGCAGGCACGTGCCGAACTTGCCGTGCCACTGGTAGCAATAGGGGGCATCACCCTACACAATGCCGCATCGTTGATACATGCCGGTGCAGATGCGCTAGCGGTGATTTCGACTATATTTGATGCGGAAGACATAATGGCGACAGCAAAAAAATTGTCCGCGTTGTTTAATTCAAATCGATTGCCTACTGGAAGGCTCGCTAGCTAGGGCTATTCTTAGCGCTGATTTTATCCATACAGGATGTGGGTAGAGATACGGTAATAACGGGTTGGACATTGTTTGCGCTGCCGCTTCATCCAGGCTGCGCTTGCTTATTTACCCGGTTGCACTAACGCCATTGCTTTCTGAAAATATTTAAATGCCTCGTCCGGTCGCTGCAATTTTTCAGACAACTGACCGAGCGTAGTATACGCAGCGCTGCTGGGTGCAATGCTGTTGCTGGCATCCAGATAATTTTGAGCTTTACTCCATAATCCTTGATGCAAACACAGCTTCCCCAGCACCAGCAATAATCCGGCATCATCAGGATACTGCTTGAGCCAACGCTCCGCCTGTTCAATATGGCTTCCTGCTTCGCCCGTCAGGCATTCCCCATAGAGCATTACCAAATCGCTATCCCATGCCGCGTTCAGTCTGTCAGTGATAATCTGCCTTGCGTTACGACAATCCCCTTGATGGATGAAAGCACGTGCAGCCGCCGCTACAACTTTAGGACGCCTTTTGAACTCGCCAGGGGTGCTTTTCCAAATGGCCAGCAACGCTGGAGCATCCAAAGTGTGTGTGCGGATTTTTTCCAGCCAAGCTTGCTGGCGTATCTGCGTAGCAGCGGCGTCATCCATTGCATTGCGCTTTTCCAATTGATCTACAACATCCAGTATCGCATCCCAATTTCGCGCTTGTTGCTGTGCCCTAAGCTCGAGATGAAGCGCGCCGACATGTCCTTTTACCCCGCTCTCGCGCAACTCTTTCAGCGATTGAAGCGCGGCTTGAGGCTGATGTTGATCAAGATTAAATTTGGCTTGCGCCATCAAGCGCATGGTGGATACACCTGCCGACTTATTATCGGCTGTAGCCAGGTAAGCATCTCGCCTCTCGAATTCACGTAGCTCATGCGCTGCACGTGCCGCAATAACAGGGTTGAGGCTGGAGCTTTCGCCTAATTCCATCGCATCTACCGCAGCCTTTTCCGCTACCGCATAGCGTCCTTCGAAGAAGGCGACAAGCGCTTCCATCATGGCTGAGCGCCCTTTACTGTGAGCACGTTCAATGCGGAACTGGCGCACATAAGCGGGGAGGCGGAAGGCGGACAGCGCTAAGCGTACAGCGAAATATCCAAGAACAAACAGGGTTAGCAGCATCAGCAAAAACAGGGTGAGTGAGATCTCAATACGGTAGGGTGGATACACTAGCAGTAAGTAGCCGGGATTGTGGGCTGCCAACTTTAACGCCACGGCTAGCGAGAATAATCCCAGTAGCCACATCAGGAACTTCATCGTGACCCCTTGCCGAGCGAAGAACGGTAGTTACGCGCGGCTTCCAGGCTTGCGCTGACATCTGGCAATTCAATGTTTATGCTGGCCTCCCGCAGCTTTTGCAAGTTAGTTATAGCTAGCGCACCACTGGTGGATTTAACATCAAAATAACGTACTGTCCATTCTTGCACTGACTGCAAATCATGTTTAAAGCTCTTTTCGTCGCGCGACAACAAGCCAAGACGTGCTGACAACAGGCGCAACTTCAAATTTTCACGTAAAAAGAAAGTTTGCGTAGGCGGCAGTAGCGGCAACTCTTGCTTTTGTATATTTTCGATGCGCACCAAGCGTTTCATGTCTTCCCAAATTTCGCGCATTAATCTTCGCCATGCGCTTTCATCAAGTACTGGTGGAGTTGTGGCGACATTTTTATTCTGCGGCACATGAGCAACGTCCTGTACCAGCGGCAAGGTGTCCACTTCAGCGATGAGATTATCGAGGCGGAACTTGATACCCTGTACATCTACATCTGGCAATGTACGCAACTTATCGATGTCGCGATTGATGGCCTTACGCAGTCCATTTAAGGCGGCTCGATCCATACGCTTAAGACGATCATCGGCCTGTTGCATGGCGATTAACGCCGCCTTTACATTGGCAGAAAGTTGTAATTGCTGTCCTGCGATCAGCAGCAACTGCTCCACTTCAGCCAGCACAGTCTCATCGCGGCTGCCGGACATATCTTGATACAGCGACTCCAGCGCAGCCCGCTGATTTTGTGCTTCGGCAGAATGGGCTTCCAGCACATTCACTTTAACAGACAGTTCGCGCATGGATTCCTGCACTTGCATTAGCAATACTTGGCTGGCCTTGTTGTTGCCGTCCATTTCGGTCAAGCGGCGCGCCAATTCCTGTTGCATATTATTAATCTGGAGGTGAGTGTCAAACCACTGCCATAGGAACACTACCAGCACTACAGCCAATACTATTTGCACAACGCTCATGCGTGAAATAATATTTTCCACACGATTATGCACTGAAGCAGTAGGCGCTATTAGCGTCTCGGGCATAACAGAATTAATTGGTTCGGCGGGGGGCGCTTGCTTGGTCATAACTTATTTCCAATTTTGTTTGAAGCATTTTTCTTTGCCCATGCTATCAAACCTGATATCAAACCGTCATCCCCTTCCCCAGTCAGCACCACCTCACTCCAACCCAATTTATGTGCAGTTTCGGCAATGCGTGCATGCGGTACAAATAAGGGTACAGCGGCCAGTTGTTTTTTCGCCATGCTATCCAGCATATCCCACAAATACCCTAAAGCTTCACTGCTGGTCACTGTAATGGCATCTGGACTAGCAGCAATCAACATGGTGGTATCTTGATGTGGCTTGGCACGTTGGTAGCACGTCGCGTACTCGACCTCGGCACCGCGCGCATTAAGGGTGTCGCCCAATAGCTTACGTCCGCCATTGCCGCGAAAAATGGCCACACGCCAGCCTGCAGTCTGTTTTAATTCCGGTAGCGCCAGTAATGCCTCGCTATCGAATCGATCTTGTGGCGCGATGACATTTGTTACACCGTAATCACGCAGTGCCCGAACACTGCCTTGACCTACTGCTGCAATTTTTAAGGTTGCGGGCAACGCATTGTATTGTTTGGTTGAAACATTAGCGTGACCCTCCTCCGCTTTATTGCTTATATCTGATCCATTGGCTAGAGGAAAGAAGCTAGGAGAACTAAGCTGGCTGGGGGAGACAGCGTTGCTTCCAGTGATAATCGCTTCCATACCATAACGCACGGCATTGGGGCTAACAAAAATAGCAAGATTGAATTCGTGCAGACGGGCGATAAGCGCGTGCAACGATTGTGGGTCAAGCACCGGACTGATTTCCAACAGGGGGAACAGGGTGACTTGCCCACCAGCCTGCATTATGCATTGCGCCAAATTTTTCGCCTGCCCGCGCGGCCGGGTCACTACGATGTTTAACCCAGCTAATGGCTGCCGTTGCATCATGTCAAAATAAATTTTGTTTCATCGCAAAAATGTGGCAATGCAGGCTTAAAAAGTTTGGGCAAAAAACCTGAGATTCCCCTTTTTTTGGTAAAGAGAGATTCCTGCAAAAAATAAATTGTATTATTTGTATTGCTGGGTCTCTACAGCGAATTGTTGTGTTAAATCTCATAAAGCCGCAAGAATATCGTCCGCGCCTTGAGCGCGTAATGCTTGCGCCACGGCATTACCTAATGCTTCAGGGTTGGCAGTCGTACCGCATAGTTTGGCATGTGCCATGTGCTTACCATCCGGGCTGCCGACAAAGCCTCGCAAGTGTAGTTCGCCGCCCACTATTTCTGCAAAACCACCTAGCGGTACCTGGCAGCTACCCGCCAATGCACGGCTCAAGGCACGTTCCGCCTGCACACAAGTAGCAGTATCTGCATGGTGCAGTGGACGCAACAACACTTCCAGGTCAGGGCGGGAAATAAGGCATTCAATTCCAAGCGCGCCCTGCCCGACTGCCGGCAGGCTGTTCTCAGGAGAAATTAAATCGCGGATACGATCGCCTAAGCCCAAACGCTTCAAACCCGCAGCGGCGAGGATAATGGCAGCGTATTTGCCTTCGTCCAATTTGCGCAAACGGGTCTGCACATTACCCCGCAATGACTCAATTTTCAGATGGGGGAAACGTGCACGCAGTTGGCTTTCACGGCGTAAGCTCGAAGTGCCTACCACACTGCCCGGCGGTAGTGATTCGAGATTGGCATGGAGGTTAGAAACAAAGGCATCGCGAGGGTCTTCACGCTTGTCAATGCAGGCCAACATAAATCCCTGCGGTAAGTGCATAGGCATATCCTTCAGCGAGTGCACCGCAATATCAGCGCGCCCATCTTCCAACGCAGTTTCTAGTTCTTTTACGAATAAACCCTTGCCACCGATTTTAGACAGCGTTACATCAAGAATTTGATCGCCTTGCGTGGTCATGCCCAATATGCTGATTTCGGTTTGTTGGTATAATGCGCGCAACCGATCACGGATAAATTCTGCCTGCCACATTGCCAACGCGCTTTCACGCGATACGATGACCAGTTTTGCGGGGGCGGCTTGCGCCTGAGATACTTGATTCATTAGGTTTTCCTGAATCTTGAAGTTGTAAATCCGATTGCGCCGCATTCTAACATGAGCCTATTGCGCGCGCGTTATACCGTATGCTGTAAAAGATACCTGTTTTTAGAAGATAGATACCATGAATTTGCTCGCCACGCCTACCGACATATATTCTAAAGACATGCCATTGCGCGAAGACATTCGTCTGCTCGGACGTATCCTTGGTGACACCTTGCGTGAGCAGGAAGGTGACAAAACCTTCGATTTGGTCGAGAACGTGCGGCGCTGTGCAGTGCATTTCCGCAAGACCCAAGATGAACGCGACCGCGATCAGTTGGAACAAATCTTGGATGCATTAACACCACGCGACACCTTATCCGTAGTTCGCGCTTTCAGTTATTTCTCGCAATTATCCAACATTGCTGAAGACCTGCACCATAACCGTCGTCGCCGCGCACATCTCAATGCCGGTTCACCGCCACAAGAGGGCAGTGTGCAACTCGCTCTCGATCGTATACAGGAAAAGCATATTTCTGCCGAGACCATGCAGGCTTTTCTCAATAAGGCGCTAATTTCACCGGTGCTCACCGCACACCCTACCGAGGTGCAACGAAAGAGCATCCTCGACTGCCAGCTCATCATTGCCAGTTTGCTATCAGACCGCGATCGGATCGATATGACGCCGGATGAACTTGCCGACAATGAGGAAGCACTGCGCCGCTTCGTGCTGATCCTGTGGCACACGCGCATGTTGCGCACATCAAAACTAACAGTGCCGGATGAAGTAAAGAATGGGCTAGCCTATTATCGCTATACTTTCTTCAGTGAAATCCCCAAGATTTATGCCAGCTTGGAAAAGCAAATAGAAGTGCGTTTCGGCAAGCGCCTGCGCGTTCCGCCATTTTTGCGTGTTGGCAGCTGGATCGGAGGTGACCGTGATGGAAACCCATTTGTCACGCATCAAGTCATGCTAGATGCCGCTATGCGGCATTCAGCTACGACACTGGAATACTATTTGACGGAAACCCATCTGCTCGGTACGCGACTCAGTCTATCTACCCGGCTAGTAAAAGTCAGCCAGGAATTAGCGGAGTTTTCCGCGCTGTCGCCAGACAAAGCGGTAAGCCGCGAAGATGAACCCTATCGTCGCGCGCTGATTGCCATCTACTCGCGTTTGGTGGCTACGACAGAACAACTCGGGCACCACGTCAAGCACCTGCGTGCCGTTGGCCGGGATGCAAAACCTTACGCTAATGCGCAAGAATATATAGCTGATCTTGACATTATTATTCACTCGCTGGAACAACATGGTGCGTTATATTTGGCGCGCGGACGGGTGGCTTATCTGCGCCGTGCCGTCGAGGTATTCGGCTTCCATCTCGCGCCGTTGGATATGCGCCAGCACAGTGGCGTGCATGAACAAGTAGTGAGTGAATTACTCGCCAAGGCGGGTGACACCGATTACTCCAAATTAGATGAAGAAAATCGCCGTAGTGTCCTAATTAAGGCATTGCTGGCAGGTAATACATTGGCCAGTGATTTGGACGCATTTTCTGATATTGCTCAAAGTGAGTTGCGTTTGATGCAAGTAGCCGCAAAAATTCACCACCGTTTCGGTCACGTCGCATTGCCTAACTACATCATTTCCAAAACTGATGCGGTAAGCGACTTGCTCGAAGTGGCTTTAATGTTGCAACAGGTCGGCTTGCTGGGCAGTGGTTATGAGCTGCACCTCAATATCATTCCGTTGTTTGAGACTATCGCCGATTTACGTGCTTGCGGCGTAATCATGAATGACTTATTTTCTATTCCGCTTTATCGCGACTTGTTAAAAAGTCGTGGTGATACGCAGGAAGTAATGCTGGGTTATTCCGATAGCAACAAAGATGGCGGTTACCTTACTGCTAATTGGGAACTCTATAAGGCTGAACTCGAGCTGGTTAAGGTGTTTGAGAATCATGGCATTGAATTGCGTCTTTTCCATGGCCGAGGCGGCACAGTAGGGCGTGGCGGTGGCCCAAGTTACGAGGCTATCTTAGCGCAGCCACCGGGCAGCGTGAACGCCCAAATTCGCATTACCGAGCAGGGTGAAGTTATCGCCAGTAAATACTCCGACCCTGACATCGGGCGACGTAATCTGGAAATTCTTATCGCCGCCACTATGGAGGCTACATTATTACATCATCATGGAAATCATGATGACAGCAGCCCTATGCCGGAATACCTCCGCATTGCGGAAGCGCTCAGCCTGGATGCTTTCGCCGCCTACCGCAAGCTGGTATATGAGACTCCCGGTTTTACCGATTATTTTTTTGCCGCTACCCCAATTCGGGAAATTGCTGAACTCAATATCGGCAGTCGTCCTTCCTCGCGCAAGGCATCCAACAGCATCGAAGACTTGCGTGCTATTCCTTGGGTGTTTAGTTGGAGCTTGAATCGTGTACTGTTGCCTGGCTGGTATGGTTTTGGCAGCGCGATACAACAATTTATTGAACGTGAAGGTGAAGCTGGGCTACAACAATTACAAGCCATGTACAGAAACTGGGCATTTTTTCGCGGCCTGCTCTCCAACATGGACATGGTTTTGTCCAAAACCGACATGGGTATCGCCTCACGTTATGCCGAACTGGTGCCGGATGAAGCCTTGCGTCACACCATTTTCAACATGATAGAGACTGAATGGCAGCGGACTGTGGATATGCTATTTGCCATCACTGGCGCAACCACTTTGCTGGAAGGTAATCCAACTTTGGCACGCAGCCTTACCACGCGTACTCCCTATATCGACCCGCTTAACCACCTGCAAGTGGGGTTATTACACCGCCACCGCTCAGGTGACACCCACTATCTAGTGAAGCGTGCGATACATCTGACAATTAACGGAATTGCGGCGGGACTGCGGAATAGCGGATAGTTGAGGCAATATGATTGCCACTCATTTTTCATGTTAATCCTGAAGGAATTTTTGATACAGTCAATCAGTTTGTAACATCTAAATGTTTTCCAGGGACAGCAAACTTTAATTTTGGTTAGGTTGGCAAGATGAATAAAACGTGGTTCTGCCAACCACCTAACCAAACTCTTTCACAATAAACTGCTGCCTGCGACTGATTGGTAACATCTCGTGCAAATTTCTGAGATTCACTGTCCAGTGTGAATCCCCGCTTTTTTCGTCGACAACTTTTTCAAAACCGACGATTTCATTTTTCGCCACCAAACAATTGCGGTGGATACGAATAAAACGTGCGGCAAATTCCTTTTCCAGTGCGCTAAGTGATTCTTCAGTCAGATATTCGCGTTCCACGGTGCGGACAGTGATGTATTTCAGTTCGGCACGCAGGTATAGCACGTGTTCTATGGGAATAAGATGCACCTTACCCCGCTCGTGAATTGCAATATTTTTGCGCGGCTCAGGGGAAAGCTTCTGTAGCTTTTCGTTTTGTACGGGCACGGCAGAACGCGCGCGCGTAAGAGCCTCGGATAAGCGCCCGAGCCGGATAGGTTTGAGCAGATAGTCAACGGCATGCAACTCAAAAGCCTGAATGGCGTAAACATCATAAGCAGTAGTAAAAATGATTGCTGGTGGCTTAGGTAGCTTGTTGAGATGCTGCGCCAGTTCGATTCCATCCATTTTCGGCATTCGAATATCTACCAGAACGACATCAACTTGCATTTCGGATAACTTATCCAGCGCTTCGTGTCCGTTGCCTGCTTCACCCATTAGTTGCAGCGGCAATTGTGCGGCGCAATCGGTAAGCAAATCTTTGAGGCGATTGCGTGCAGGCGGTTCGTCATCCACTATAAAAACGGTAAGGGGGATTTCAACATTATTCATTGAGCTCTCCTTGAAATAACACCAGACAACATCCCATTCGTTTCCCACGCAAGCGTTTTTACTCTGGCTCTCTCACAAGGAAGACGGGGGCTGTGGGGATTCCTTAACATAGGGCAGCTTGATATGCACACGGTAAAAGTTCTTGCCAATTTCCACTGTATAACTTGCTTCAACATTAAATTGCAGCGCTAAACGTTCACGGATATTGCTCAATGCAATTTTATTACCTATATGGTGGCTGCCTTGTTCCTGGCGCGGATTACACATTTCAAGGTGCATTTCATTGCCGTTGCGATACAGTTTGATATCGACCAGCCCGCCTTCAGCTAGCGGCTCAATACCGTGATATACGGCATTTTCAAGTAAAGGCTGTAGTATCAGCGGGGGCAATAACGCATCATCCGGCATATTTTCAGTGCACCAGTTGACCTTTAGACGTTCGCCCAAGCGTAATTGTTCCAGCGCAAGATACTGACGCGCAAGCGCTACTTCTTTTCGCACAGACACTAAATCGCCATCGTGGGCCATCGCCATACGAAACAAATCGGCCATATCTTCCAATGCGGTCTCAGCACGCTTGGGGTCGGCGCGGACAATGCCTAGCACCGCATTGATACTGTTAAATAAAAAGTGCGGACGGATACGGGCCTGCAAGGCTTGCAAGCGCGCCGCATCCAGGGCAGGGGAAAGCGGATAGGCACGAAAACGAAAATAGATTAACAAAAGGCCCGCAATAACACTACCAAGCAAGGCAGTGCGCTCAGAATGGAAATTTCCGTGCCCTATGGTGTAAATAGATAAGCTGCCCCCCAAATGGTAAATCATCAGTGTGACAGCCATTGCCAATAGCAGCACTATAGTGGCGCCCTGTTTGTAGGTTAGTCGTGCTAGCCAAGGGTTAAGCATGAACAACAGTGACAAGTTCAACAACAACACGGGTTGCAGCAGCGCTGAAATGTTTACCAGGCGCTCTACAATATCCTGCCAGGATGAAGCTTGTGCAATGGCAACCAACAGTCCCATGCCATTGACTAGCAACAGACTCCGCAACATGACACCTAAGTTACGAAAATCAGGTAACGTGTTTTGATTTATACTTTGCATATTTGGCATGACAGATATATCTCTGTATATACCGCACATTCTGGACAAGAGACGATGACGATGCAAGACAAAAAAACCTGGTCGGGACGATTTGCCGAACCGGTCACGGAACTGGTAAAGCGTTATACAGCTTCGGTGGAGTTTGATAAACGACTGGCGCCGTTCGATATTCAGGCATCGCTGGCTCATGCACAGATGCTGGAGACATGCGGCATCATTACCACGCAGGATTTAACTGATATCCGTCGTGGCATGACACAAATCGAACATGAGATTCTCAACGATAAATTCGCTTGGTCTCTCGATTTAGAGGATGTACATCTCAATATCGAAAAACGCCTGACCACGCTTGTGGGCGATGCGGGTAAGCGTTTGCACACCGGACGTTCGCGCAACGACCAAGTGGCAACCGATGTGCGCCTGTATTTGCGCCACGCCATCGATGAACTTCATGAACTCATGCGCAGTTTACAATCTGCAATAATTGACCTTGCCGTACAGCACACAAACACCATAATGCCGGGCTACACTCATTTACAGGTAGCGCAGCCAGTGAGTTTCGCGCACCACATGATGGCATATTTCGAGATGCTCAAACGCGATGCGGAACGCATCATCGATTGTCGAAAACGCGTCAATCGCCTGCCACTTGGCGCGGCTGCATTGGCTGGCACCAGCTACCCGATTAAACGCGGGATAGTGGCGGAACTTCTTGGTTTCGACGGCGTGTGTGAAAATTCGCTAGACGCAGTATCCGATCGCGATTTCGCCATCGAATTTACCGCTTGTGCAGCGCTCACCATGACACATTTATCGCGCCTATCAGAAGAATTGATCCTGTGGATGAATCCACGTTTCGGCTTCATTGATATTGCTGATCGTTTCTGTACTGGATCGTCCATCATGCCGCAGAAAAAAAATCCAGACGTGCCGGAACTAGTACGTGGCAAGACCGGCCGCGTGAATGGCAATTTAGTAACATTATTGACACTGATGAAAGGCCAGCCACTGGCTTATAACAAAGATAACCAGGAAGACAAAGAGCCCTTGTTCGATACGGTCGATACACTAACCCACACCTTGCGCATCTACGCTGACATGGTAGGTGGCATCACTGTCAAACCCGCAGCCATGCGCAAGGCTGCTTTGCAAGGTTATGCCACGGCCACAGACTTGGCTGATTATCTGGTGAAGAAGGGGTTGCCGTTCCGTGATGCACACGAAGCGGTCGCACTGGCGGTGCGCTTTGCCGAGCAGCGCAATTGCGACCTGAGCGATCTAAAGCTGGAGGAATTACAACAATTCTCGCCACTCATTGCAGATGACATCTACTCTGTGCTCACGCTGGAAGGTTCGTTGGCCAGCCGCAATCACATCGGCGGCACTGCACCTCAACAGGTTGA
The DNA here is from genome assembly GCA_003402375.1 of Candidatus Nitrotoga sp. CP45. Taxonomy (GTDB): domain Bacteria; phylum Pseudomonadota; class Gammaproteobacteria; order Burkholderiales; family Gallionellaceae; genus Nitrotoga. The sequence goes on along the minus strand of QFXJ01000047.1, from coordinate 11,135 downwards.
AGCCGCCATCGCGCAAGCACGCAAACACCTCGCAAGGCAAAATTAAATAATAAAAAAGGCGACCTTGCGGTCGCCCAGAAAAACCAATACCTGAAACCATTTCTCTATGAATGGAGCATTCTTTTCAGCCCACCATTTTTATACAGCTCACTTACGATATCCGAGCCGCCGATAAATTCACCATGGATATAGAGTTGAGGAACGGTTGGCCAATTAGAAAAATCCTTGATGCCTTGGCGGATTTCCGGATCAGCAAGTACGTTAACAGTAAAAAGACCAGACACACCGCACGCATTGAGCACTTGCACCACATTTGCAGAAAACCCACATTGTGGAGATTCTGGCGTGCCTTTCATATATAACACCACAGGATAGCTACTTACTTGTTCTTTGATTAGCTCTTGTACGTCCATGTTATAGCCTCTAAAAATTTAGTTGAGTGATTCACTGGGTATCTTAGCAGTACGTTTACTGTCGGGTCAAGGATTACACGGGGGCTGTTAGTGCTAAATAGAAAGCCGCTATTGGGGGGCTGCTTCCCCAGGCCTTATAGCCGTATCAAAAGCGAGTTTTAGCACCGCAAAGTGACCATTTTGCTAACGTACAAGGGTCATAACTACCACCGAGCAATTGCAGCGCTTTATCACAATGGATATGCGCAGTAGAAAAAGGCGATGCCCCCTTGTTTGCGCTGGGCACTCTAAAATATCAATAACGCAATCTAGCCTTGTTCCTGACAGTCAGGGTATTTTACAAGTGTCTCAGAAGGCATATGGACACCCTGAGTTCGGGCATCTGACCATCCGCTCACAAGGTATTTTTCCACTCATATTGCAGAATTTACATGGGACTCCCATTACAACTCCCATGCCTCCACAGTTAGGATCCGGTTTCTCACCGGAGCCATTGCACACCGTGCAAGTAACCCTGCCGGCACCGTTGCAAACTGAACATTCGTTATCCATTGTTAATATCCTTTCAGTTTTTTACGAAAACAAAATTATTTAACCTTGGCTCTCAAGTTTAAAGTAATTTCCTAATTTCAGCAGCTTGGCTTTGTCCTTGTTTGAGGCGTTCGTCCATCCATTTTTTCTGTTCTGCTTCCCATTTTTTCTGCTCATTTATCCACGTAGCACGGTCTTTGGCAAGAAGTGGATCAGGCTTGGCGAGGATTCCCGCAGTTTTGCTAAGGGTCGCCCGCCCCGCGATGAGATCGTTAATTACGGCGGTCAAGCGGTCGTGAGCAGCAGGGCGCCCAGTTTCTTTTAAACGCTGCGCCTCGGCGAGAAAAGACTGAAGGAGGTCAATTGACCGATCTACGGCAGCCAGTGTAATCGGGTGCGGCCACTGTAGCGCATGGTTGAAAGAAACTGTAACGCTGCCCGTAACAAGAAAGGTTATGCGCTCATATAAAGTATGGTGTTGTGCATCAAGAGCTTTTTCGAGGCTATTGAAAACTATTTCTTTATCCATTGGTTACCTTAATGTCATCAGATTTAGACACACCACAATACCCACCGACCCGCGAGGGAGCCCTTTAAAATCTACGTTCGTTAGGTCTAATCACCCTAATTCACCTATCGAGCCGTCCAGAGAATTTAAAGATTGTGTTCTTTTTTGTAACGCATGATCAATGTGTAAGCTTCATCTTTGAGAAGCAGTTTTTCTTTTTTAAGTATTTCAAGTTCATTATCAGTCAAATGAACTTCGCCGTTTTCAGCTTTGATGATTTGACTATCAAGCGCATTGTGTTTGTCGAAAATTTTCAAAAAATGGGCATTAGCTACATTGTTTTGTTTCATTTGGGTAATGATGTCGCGGTATTCGTGTAGCATAAAATTCCTTGTGTAGTGTTACGGCTGGATAATTCTAACATGGATTATTTGAGTGAATACCGGCCAGGTAGAAAGGGTACGGCACCAACTCCGTTAGCAGCATGGCTTGGTAAGCCCTTTTTGTTTTAGCGTTTAATCCTGGCCAGAAACACAGTCACTTCTTCACGGTCATGGTATAGCTGCTTCGCTTGCAAGCGATACTTGAAGCCTTTTTTATCCAGTACCTCGCGGATGCTGGCGAGCGCTTCATTCAAAGCTCCCACACGTTTTTTCATCGGCAGTTTGAGGTTGAAGAAGGCACGGCTAGTTGAGCCGTTGGCGATCCAGTCAGCGACCAGTGCGGCCACCCGCCCCGGTTGCTCTATCATGTCGCATACCAGCCAATCTACCGCGTGTTTGGGGCGATAGCGGAAACCATCCTGACGGAGATGTTTAACTGAGGGATGATCGGCCACCACGCCTTTGAGCGGGCCGTTATCAACTGCCACCACTTGCATACCCAGACTGACAAGATGCCAAGTCCAGCCACCGGGCGCTGCACCCAAGTCTACCGCGCGCATTCCCGGCCTGATCCATTGTATTTTTTCGTCTTCGGATAAAAATACCTCAAAAGCTTCGGCCAGCTTGAGCACAGAACGACTAGGCGCTTCATAGGGCATTTTCATGCGCAAGATGCCCATCGCTGTTGCTGCGCTGTTCTGCGGATCACTTATACCGATCAGCGCGCGATCCTTGTCAGGGAAAAAGATATGCAGACGGGGCAAGCGGGGGGCTTCAGCCATACGTCCGCTGACGCGCAGCTTTTCTTCCAGCAGGGGTTGAAAGCGCTTGATAAAACCGGACAGGGTTTTGCCATCGTTAGTGTCTGGCGTTTCCAGCCACAGTGCGCTGAATTGCGCGGGTGTATTGGGTATGGCTGCAAGCAGGGGGGTGAGGCGGTCACGATCGGGCAGCTCATTTACTTCGGCCAGCAGGGTGATCAGCTGACGGGTGAAGGTGAGTTGGCCATAAGTCAGGCGCGGTTTACCCTGAAGGATAAGAAAGCCGCTATTGGCACTGACTTCGAGTGGCGCTGCCTGCGTTTCCTGCAGGCAATCTTGTTCAAAGCCGGGACGACAATACAGCAGCCATTGCTGTGATTTTGTTGGATTCGGTGTACTCATGGCGCGCATGTTAGCACCCTGTAGGCGATGTCAATCTTTAATATGTTTCTGGCCTATGGTTAGCTTTGTTTGACTAATTATTCATAATTAAATAACTCAAAAATTGGCTGATGAATGCAACGGAAAGAAGCCTACATTTAAGCTTTAGCAGCAATGCTGCAATGTGTGATTTAAAAAATTACAGGAGGAGGTTTTATTAGAGTAAAAATTAACTGTCGCTAATTGGAGACTAATAGTTGAATCTATATTCAATACCTTAGTGAATCTCCATAAAAAACTGTCGCTGGTAAGCGACATGATTGTTTTTAATATCAGTTAAGTATGATTCTCATTTCCAACAAGGTATTGTTTTTTTGTTATATATAAAAAGTGGCATTAATTTTGCTAACTAGCTAAGTACTGGCATAAGGTCAGTTTTCAATTAACTTTATTAAAGGAAATTAATTTATGAAAAACTTAATGAGTATGCTGGTTTTTGCTGTAGTAGCCGTTGTTAGTTTGCCGGCATTTGCAAATGCCCCTCAATCGGCGGAAGAATGCCAAAAGGCTCATGCTGGTGACCATGCCAAAATTCAAGCTTGCATTGACGGTTTGAAAAAATAATTAGAAACCCCTCCGGCAAAGCCGGAGGGGTTTTGGGTGTACTTTCTAAAAAGAGCCAATAAATTAAAGGAAATTAATTTATGAAAAGTTTTATGGATATGCTGGTTTTTGCGGTGGCAGTTTTTGTTGCTTTGCCGTCATACGCAACAAGTACCCCTCAGTCGGCAGCAGATTGCCAAAAAACTCATGCTGGTGACCATGCAAAAACTCAGGCTTGTATTATTGATCCGGCCTGATTTATCCGCGACTCATGTATGAGAGACACTCGTGCAAGTCAATAAATACAAGTTCTATGAGCAATTTAAACTGGGTGACTCACGGATAAATCGGGCCGAGTCTATAGTGGCTTGAAAAAATAATTAAAAAACCTCCGGCGAAGCCGGGGGTTTTTCAGATGCACCCCTCAAAAAATCTTATAACCCATGAATGCGCTGATTATTTGATTAGTAAAACGCAGTTCATTTTTTGACTACCGCATAACGATCTAGTGTTTTCAGGCGTGCTTGGTCGTGCATAGCAATCGGTGCCGGATAATTTTCACCTAAGGTAATCCCCGCTTTTATCCGTTCTGTTTCAGGGAGTAGCCAGGGTGTATGAATGCGTTTAGCATCAAGTTTTGCCAATTGTGGCAGATAGCGCCGTATAAATTTTCCTTCGGCATCGAATTTTTCCGACTGTGTAACCGGATTGAAGATTCGAAAATATGGCTGGGCATCGCAACCGGACGAGGCAGCCCACTGCCAACCACCATTATTTGCGGCCAAATCAAAATCATTTAATTTCAGCGCGAAATATTGTTCTCCTCGGCGCCAGTCAATCCCCAGATCCTTGGTCAAGAAACTCGCAGTCACCATGCGCAACCGGTTGTGCATATAGCCGGTTTGATTCAACTGAAGCATGGCGGCATCAACCAATGGATACCCGGTGCGCCCCTCGCACCAGGCTGTGAAGGCCGCATCCGCTGCGGGGCCGGATTCCCATTGAATACGGTCGTACTCTGGCTTGAATGCACGTTGAACAACATATGGGTGTTGGTACAGGATCATGAAATAAAAGTCGCGCCACACCAGCTCCGACAGCCAGGTCATTGCGCCATCACCGCATTGGCCTGAGGCGATCGCTTGTATCGCATGACGTGCCAGTGCACGAATCGATATCGTACCAAAACGCAGATGCACCGAAAGATAGGATGGCCCTTTTACTGCCGGAAAATCACGCGCATCGCGATAGTTTTTCATGCGCGGTAAAAAATCATCCAGCAATGTCTGCGCACCTTGCATCCCTGGCGTAATATTCAGTTTGGATAAATTGGTTGTTTCAAACCCCATGGCTGCCAATGAGGGTATCGGTGAGAGTTTAGCGGGCGAGGCCAGTTTGCCTTGCCCTGTTTTGGTATCGTGGAGTGCCAGGCAAGAGAGATCGAATAATCCAGTGGTGGATTGAAGCTTCTTTAACCAGGTATTTTTATAAGGGGTAAAAACTGAAAACGGTTTGCCGGCCAGCGATAGCACTTCATCCTTTTCGAAAATAACCTGGTCCTTATAACTATGCCAAGCGCGGCCGTCGCTATTAAGATGTTTTTCTACCGTGTTGTCGCGTGTGATTGCCTGTGGTTCGTAGTCATGATTGACGAATACCGCATCAATGCCAAGTTCTTGCGCAAGCTCAGGTATGACGGCAACCGCATCGGCATGGCGCACAATCAAGGCGCCGCCGCGCCGTTTTAATTCATCGTCGAGTGATTGCAGGCTGGCGTGGATAAATTCCACCCGGCGATCCGCCCGCGCACCACAAACCAAAAGCGGATCCAGGATTTGTTTATCAAAAATGAAAGCACAAAACACTAGGCGGCTCTCTTTGAGCGCGTAATGCAGGGCAGCATGGTCATCACAGCGCAAATCGCGGCGAAACCAAATGAGTGATTTGTCGTAACGTGGCATAGGTTAGGTTCAGGGAAAGATATTGTTTGTTTTAATTTTTGAGTATCGCTCTTGCATAGCCTAACGGTATGTGTGAGCGCTTCATAAAACCATTTTGCGGAAATTTTACTAAATCATGTTCCGTAAAAACTTTATGCTAATGTGAAAATCTTTTTACAGTAATTTTACTGTATGCGCGGTAACGCACATACAAACTGGGTACCTTGATAGTACCTTTAAAAACATTACCAAAAGTAAACTATACATTTTGTATATGTACAGTACTTTCTCCTAGGGGAGTAGTCATGGAAAATACAAAATTAAGAAACTGGGCGATTTGTTTCGTATTGGTATCCACATTCATCATGGTGAATTCCACATGGTCTGCATCTGAAATTGCTGGGCAAGGACATACCTGGAAAGATGGTTCTGAAATTTATTCCAAGATTTGTGCTTATTGCCATGAAGAGCGTGTTGGACCTCGTATTCTTAAACGTAAACTTCCCTCCGACTATATCCAGGGCATAGTGCGCAGCGGGCGTCGAGCCATGCCCGCTTTTCGTTCTTCGGAAATCGATGATGAATCGCTGGCAAAATTAGCGGAGTTCATTTCGAAAAATTAAATCAAGCGCCAAGGGGAGGCCACATACCATGGACGAAACCCGACGTAACCTCATGAAGGGCATGCTCACCGGAGGAACCTTATTAGCCCTTGGTATTCCTGGCATCACTCAAGCAGCAACCACTAACCAATCTCTTTCTGATAAAACCCGAAACTGTCAGCTGCTATTGGGAAATACGGGTATAGGCGAGATGTTTTCCAGAGGCGCTTATGCTGCCTGTGCCATCTATACCAATTACCGCCAAGGCATATTGCCAACAGTGAAATTAGAAGACGGACTACTGATTAATCCTCTCAGAGTAGCTAAATTATTGCATCAATCCCGAAATACCCGCTGGATTGCGATCATGGATGATTCCAGTGCTGCCATATTCAATGAATTGGTACGGGAGCTTGACGGCCAGCTACTTTCACTTGGTTCACACACGTCGGCTTCCAGCGGTGACGCTACCTTTCCTCTTCGACATGTCTGGACTAACGCATCACCCGCGTACAGCGCTGGGAGATTACTTGCATCTGGGCTTATGCAAAGCCAGCATCATTTTTCTATCGTTGAAAATTTTCTGGAAGAATCGGGGGGTGATGGTGTAATGACGGGCTCATCCATATCTGGTTTTTCGTCTTATCGGTCGGCGGGAAACCAAGCAAACCACTTGCATTGTGCCGGGGTTTCTTCGATAGAGGCATGTAAATCAGTGGGCTGGAAGGAATCAGGAAAATGGGAATCCGTATTCCATCGGGCAGATGAATTCCGAAGTTACCCAGATAAGGCAGTCAGTGGTACCACTCTTGTACATCCCCGATTCGATAACTGGGAAGAGGCTACCGGCTATGCCATTGTTGCCATGGCGCTCGGCATGGCAACCAATCAAGAATCTTGCTCTAGTCGCGCATTCGTCAACAGTCTGGGTCAGCGCAATTCAAATAATCTGGAATTATCAGGGAAACATTTTGTATCTTTTGTAATAGACGTGTAAGGGGGGCACAGAATGACCAGTAAATATATCGCATTGCCAAAGGGAGTATCCGAAAAAGCTTTTGATTCTGCCATAAGCGAATTTCGCAATGTACTTGGCGACACGGCTGTGCTTACCCGCGCAAAGCAACTTGCACCCTACACCAAGACGATGATGCCGGTCCCGGATGAGGAACATACGCCTTCCGCAGCATTGCTGGCTACCACGGTCGAGCAAATCCAGAAAATTGTTGCAATTTGCAATCAATACAAAGTGCCGATCTGGACAATTTCTACCGGAAAAAATCTTGGCTATGGCTCTGCGGCACCCGCGGAACGTGGTCAGGTAGTGCTGGATCTCAAGCGTATGAACCGTATTCTTGAAGTGGATAAAGACTTAGCCTATGCCTTGGTTGAGCCGGGAGTTACCTATCAACAGCTTTACGACCATATCAAAGAGCATAAACTGGGTTTATGGCTATCTATGCCTGCGCCTTCCGCTATCGCGGGACCCGTCGGAAATACGCTGGATCGTGGTGTTGGATATACGCCTTATGGAGAACATTTCATGTTTGCATGTGGCATGGAAGTGGTTCTCGCGAATGGTGAAGTATTACGCACAGGGATGGGTTCGATGCCCAATTCCAATACTTGGCAGGTATTCAAATGGGGGTATGGCCCCTATCTGGATGGAATTTTTACACAATCAAATTATGGCATTGTCACAAAATTCGGTTTCTGGCTTATGCCTGAGCCACCGGCATTCAAGCCGTTCTGCATTCAGTACGAACATGAAGAGGATATCGTGGAAATCGTGGATACAATTCGCCCGCTACGCATCAGCGGTGTAATCCCCAACGCGGTTGTTATTGCCCATGCGCTATATGAAGCACCCGTAAAGGCCCGGCGTGGTGATTACATGACCGGGCCTGGCTCCATTCCAGATGAAGCGGTATACAAAATCATGAAAGATCACAATCTGGGAATTTGGAATGTGTATGCGGCTCTCTACGGTACACAGGAGCAGATCGATGTGAACTGGAAGATCGTCCAGCAGGCGTTCAGTAAATCCGGCAAGGCCAAGATTCTAACCGAGCAGGAAGCAAGCAATGATCCTGCATTTGAGTACCGGGCCAAGTTAATGCGCGGGGAGATGACACTCAAGGAGTTCTCCTTGTACAACTGGCGCGGGGGGGGGTGGTTTGATGTGGTTTGCGCCTGTTTCGCAGGCGCGCGGAAGCGAAACACTCAAGCAAATGGCGCTGACCAAGCAAATTCTTGCTAAGCATGGTCTGGATTATTCAGGCGAATTTATTGTCGGAATGCGCGATATGCATCACATTGTTGATGTGCTGTACGACAAAACTGATCCGAAACAGACGAAAGCGGCTTATCAGTGCTTTGATGAACTGCTGACAGAATTTTCGGCCCAGGGATATGGAATCTATCGCGTCAACACTGCATTTATGGACAAAGTCGCTGATACATATGGTCCTGTGCAGCGAAATGTTCACAAGACGCTTAAAAAGGCGCTGGATCCCAATGGAATCTTTGCACCAGGGAAATCAGGTATTCGATAGTTTCAATCCGGAAAGCCAAAAATACTAATTGCTGATTAATATTGCTGCCAATACTTCATGGAAGAAATTACCAATTACCAAATCGGAGGTTCAAGTGAGAAAAATCAAGGCAGCAGTGGTTCGCCAGAAAGGCGGACCTTTCCAGATTGAAAATCTGGTGCAGGGTGAACCACGCTCCGACGAGGTGCTGGTAAGGGTCGTGGCAACGGGCATGTGCCATACCGACATGGTGGCGCGTGATCAGCTCTATGAAGTGCCGCTGCCTATCGTGCTTGGACATGAAGGTTCCGGTATTGTTGAAGAAATTGGCGCGAGCGTGAAGAAGATAGCCGTTGGCGACCATGTTGTGTTGACCTATATGTGGTGCGGCCACTGCAAACCCTGTCTGCAGGGAGATCTGACCTATTGCAATAATTTCTACATGCTGAATTTCGGCGGTGTACGTGAAGACGGCAGCACTTCAACCTATAAATCAGACGATAAGCGCGAGTCGATTCACGATCATTTTTTTGGTCAGTCATCGTTTGGAACATTTGCGCTTGTAAATGAACGCAATGTGATCAAGGTGCCAAAAGACGCGCCTCTTGAATTGCTGGGCCCGCTCGGGTGCGGTATTCAGACTGGCGCCGGCGCAGTAATAAATGCACTAAAAGTCACCCCTGGCAGCAGTTTTGCAGCATTCGGTGGAGGCGCAGTAGGGTTAAGCGCCATAATGGCTGCGCGTGTTGCGGGCGCCACCACAATCATTGCTGCAGACGTGGTTCCTTCGCGTCTGGCCTTGGCTATGGAACTCGGCGCAACCCATACCGTTAATAGCCGCGAAACCGACCCAGTCGAAGCGGTTCGCAAAATTACGGACGGAGGCGCTGATTTCACGCTTGAATCGAGCGGGCGTCCAGCAGTATTGCGCCAAGCTATTGATGCCTTGTCTGTCCGTGGGACGTGCGGTATTGTCGGCGCGCCAGCCTTGGGTACAGAAGCGAGCTTCGATGTTAACGGTGTGATGACTACGGGAAAACGCATTATCGGAATCGTGGAAGGTGATAGTAAACCTGATCTATTTATTCCTGCACTCGTTGAACTGTATACACAAGGACGGTTTCCATTTGACAAGCTGGTGAAGTTTTATTCACTCGATCAAATCAATCAAGCGGCTGAAGACAGCGAGAAAGGTATTACCATCAAACCGATTATCCGGATGTAATTATGAAGTACAAAAATTTCACTCTGCACAAATTTTAATGGGTTTGTATATAAGCAAACAATGGAGTCCCTAGAGCAGATACCCAAATGACTGAGACCTTCTTGCCGCAATTCGTTACATTGGGTGAGCAAGTGGCGATACCTTGCAGCGTTGTCGTCCTTGTTTTTCCTAGGGGTCTATCCCTTTTTACTCATCAAGCATAATCTGAATGGCTGTATATTTAGTTTCGCTACGCGAATCGAATATTAATGGACTAAGGTACAAAAAGCGTTCTTTATTTATTTGCAGCAGCTTTCAAAGGAGGAGTACATGAATCAGTACAATATTGCCGTTATCGTAGGGAGCCTTCGTAAGGAATCGTTAAATCGCAAGCTAGCTCATGCCATTGTAAAATTGGCGCCATCGGAGTTCTCATTCAAAGAAGTGCAAATTGACGGCTTGCCCCTCTACAACCAGGATCACGACGCAAATCAGGCCGAGTCAGTTAAGCGGCTGAAAGCCGAAATTGCGGCGGCACAAGGTCTTCTATTTGTTACGCCCGAATACAACCGCTCTATCCCTGGAGTACTCAAAAACGCAATTGACCATGCCTCGCGTCCCTATGGTCAAAGCGCTTGGGCGGGCAAGCCCGCTGGTGTGTTGGGCGCTTCTCCCGGTGTCACCGGTACGGCCCTGGCACAACAACATTTGCGCAACGTTCTCGCATACCTGAACGCACCGACGCTTGGTCAACCCGAAGCATTCATCCATGTAAGGGATGGATTATTTGATGAGGTCGGCGACATTGGTGAAAGCAGCAAAAAATTCCTCCAGAACTGGATGGATCACTATGTTGCTTGGGTGAAAAAGCATACTGCTTGACGCGGTTAAAAAATCAGGAGCATTATCGCCATTTGCATTTTTAGTCAATGGATGTGCGTCATATTTTGCGGGAAAAATCGCCCTGACCTTTGAATCAAGTAAAAAACGTATTTCAAACATTAGTACTATCTCATTTGGTTACTTTCAAGTTAAATTAAACGGAGCAGCTACAGCGCTATAGACTCGGCACGAATTATCCGTGATTTTTTTGAGCAAGACATGTATCATTGCGTATGGAAAAAGACGACGCAAGAAAACAAACAAGGGAGGTGCTCCACGAGAGGCGCAAGCAAGTTATTCGCATGCACCGCAAGGGAATGCCAGTCATGCAAATAGTTGAACACTGTGGTCTCAGTTGGTATGCCGTAAACGCAGCGATCAAGCGCTATGCAG
>QFXJ01000046.1 GCA_003402375.1 Candidatus Nitrotoga sp. CP45 | reverse complement strand
GCAGCATATAATTGATATGTAAGGAAACATTTTTTGTGAGCAACAAAGTATTGTGACGAGACGGGTTAAGCAGGCAATCCCCGAAGGGGATGCTCGCAAATCTGAATTTTTAGAGGTGCCCTTATGATAATTTCAAAGCAGTGGCATATCTTTAGTGCCGCACCTCACCGTGTCATGTTCTTCGGCGGCGCAATGCAAGCGCTCGCCGTGATGGTGTGGTTATTGACTGAATTGGTGACAAGATATGATGTGCTCTGGCATCCCATACCTTGGACAATTGCGCCCAATGCCGCGCATGCATGGTTAATGATCTACGGCCTATTTCCGTTTTTCATGTTCGGTTTTTTAATGACGACCTATCCACGTTGGATGAAAGGTGGCGAAATTCCGCCACATCGATATGTGCCCGCCTTTATGCTGCTCATGCTGGGGGCTGTCAGTTTCTATGTCGGGCTATTGATGAGTCATACGCTATTGATTGTTGCCATTTTCAGCACGCTATCGGGATGGATCTTGGCACTATATGCACTGCTGCGCGTATTGCTTGACACGCCACACCAAAACAAACGTCACCCGCAAGTCATTTTCATCGCACTGAGCCTGGGTTGGTGCGGCCTCGTTGCCTACCTCATCTGGTTATTAGGAGACAACGCAGCATGGTTGCATTTCTCTATTCAAGGAGGGCTGTGGTTATTCCTGTTGCCGGTATTTTCCAGTGTTGCGCATCGCATGATTCCATTCTTCACCGCCAGTGCGCTAACGCATAACTATATCCCGAGTCCATATTGGGCTTGGTGGGTCATGTTGGTTGCCAGCGCAGGGCATGGCCTGCTGCAAATCAATGATGCATCTGCCTGGCTTTGGCTATGCGACGCGCCACTGGCTATCGTGGCACTCCATTTGACGCACAGTTGGGGATTGCGCCGCAGCCTGAAATTCCCCCTGCTGGGCGTATTGCACATCGGTTTTGCCTGGCTTGGCATCGCCATGCTGCTGTTCACCGTGCAAAGCTTTGTGCTATTCATCAGCCATGGCAAAACCATTATCTGGGGACTTGCGCCATTACATGCGCTGACCATAGGCTGTTTCTCCACTTTGCTGATTGGTATGGCCACACGCGTTACACTCGGCCATTCTGGGCTGCCGATGAAAGTAGACAACCCGATCAATTTGATGTTTATGGGATTACAGCTTGTCGCCATTTTGCGCGTGCTGGCAGACATGCTCCCCATGCAAGCGGGATACTGGCTATATTTTGCTGCTGGAACAGTTTGGCTGGCATGTTTTGGGTCTTGGGTGATGCGCTATTTACCAGTCTACTGGCGACCACGTACCGATGGCCGTCCCGGTTGAGCTGCATTATGAATACTCATGTCGACCGGCTTGAGGAAAGCGGTTTCATCAATCAACACGCCGAGCGTGCGGTTTTATCGTGCAGTGCCCTTTGCAGTGCGGGGGCGACAAATATTTTTTGCAGCCAAGATGGTGGCTCATTTTATATTTTTTGGGCGCGTTGGCTTCTTGGGTTTCGGGAGTGGAAGCTCACTCTCAGTAATCCTGATGAGCTTGGATATCCATTCGCGGTTGTCTAGTTCGTCCCCGATCAAAAAATGTGCCTTGGCGCCTGGATAGGGTGGGGCTTCGGTAACTCGCTCAACAAAAGAGCGTCCGCCAAATGTTGGTTTCACGAACAATTGATTGTCACAAACCAGGGCGACAACCTTTCCCCCACAGTAAATCACGTACTCACCAAACATCTTTCGGAACGCAATTATTCCAGCTGCGCTCATTTGATCACAGACGTATTCGACAAAAGACAAATCTGAGGCCATTTACTATCATTTCAGGAGAGCTGGGGTTTATTTCATCAGCCCAACAGGGCTACCAGGCTAGGGGCCGTTCATCTGTTTTTATAATAACTAAAGGCTTGCTCAGCGGACATCGGTTCAACCAATGAATAGCAAAGACTATATATATTATTCTTTTCGATCTTGGCCCTGTCCATCAGATCTCTGGATACCTTAAGATTCCCTCTTTCCAAATTTGCATCGATAGATACCGGTGTTTCAGTACAAACATTTTCATAAGTTGTATTTGTGTTTTGTTTGCAATCGGTATTTATGCGAGTTCCTACGCCATTAGATGTGCAGGAGACAGTGCCAGGCTTCTCCACTTTTACGGTTTTGCATGATTTATGCACACGATAACCCCGCGCTAAAGCGCTGCTAATATCGTCAATTCTGGCTTCTTGACTTGACTCATCATTACGCAAGCGTTCGTAGTAGCTATCCCTGGAGCAGACATATTGGGCTCTTTCGTATGAATTCATTTTTTGAAAAGTGTCAACCGTTGCACATCCACACATAGAAATAATTGAAGCAACAATTACGGCAAAGTATTTTGTGTTGTTTATCATTTGTGTCTTCATTGGAGGTGTTTTGAACACGGTAGCTTGGGCTGAATAAACTAAAGCCCAATCCCTTGCCGCTCATTATAACCATTATTCCATCACCTATTTACCCACCCCAACCCCCACGCATTACAGGAAGATAGTGCAGTGCCGCATTCTTGACGAAATTTATTTTTGGGATCATTTTTTCAGTATTTATTTAAGTTCTAATTAGCGTGCAACACTGCACTGGCATTACAATATTTTCTTTCATTCTTCTTCAAGCTTCCGTACCGTGAGACTTACCGGCATTTTTTAGAGGTGTCCAATAGCTGAAGACCTTAAAGAAGGGAGCTTATCTGTACCGCGTAGTATCATAACAACGTACCATTGAATCAAACCTCCTATGCACAGGTAATAATTTCAGACCCTCCATTTTCCGAAAATCAATTGCTTTTACGCGAAAACTCTCAGGAGCCGTCGGAAAACCTGGCGACTAAACAGAATTTATAAAAATATTCACCATGAAGAGACATCATTTTAAAATAAATAAAAAATGGTTGGCTTTGGTATTGAGCGTATTTCTTACCGCTTGCTCCATTTTATCCAAACCGCCCGTTGTGTCACGTCCCCAACCAGTTGTGCTGCCTCCCAAAGTGGTGCCAGCACCCATAGCAGGGGTACCTGCCCCGTTGTTTATTGTGAGTAAGTGGGAGATGTTGCCGGATTGGCAAACTCTCGACCTTGCACCTTCCCAAACTGCATTTCTGCAAAGCTGTCGTGTGCTGAAAAACAAGCCGCACTGGCAGGAGGTATGTGTTCAAGCCGAACAATTGGGGGTTAATGACAATGCTACGCTGCGTGCATTTTATGAAGAGTGGTTTACCCCTTATCAACTGCTCAATCCGGACGGTAGCGAGCAAGGAGTAATTACCGGTTATTACGAGCCTTTACTCAAGGGCAGCCGTTCCAAAACCCCGCACTTCCAATATCCTTTGTATGCGGCACCGAATGATTTGCTTACGATCGATCTGGGCGCAGTCTATCCGCAACTCAAAGATCTGCGCCTGCGCGGCCGCCTACAGGGCAAACGCATTGTGCCCTACTACAACCGTGCAGAAATTGATGCCGGAACCGGGGCCGGTGCGCTAATAGGGAATGAATTGTTCTGGGTGGAGAATGCAATTGAGTTGTTTTTTCTGCAAATACAAGGCTCTGGACGCATTGAATTACCCGATGGCCAGCAAGTGAAGGTCGGATATGCGGACCAAAACGGTCATCCTTACATGTCCATCGGCAAGAAGCTGGTTGAAACAGGCGAACTTAAGCTCGAAGAAGCTTCCATGCAGGGCATCAAGACATGGGCCGAGAAAAATCCAGATAAAATTAACAGATTACTGGAACAAAATCCAAGCTACGTATTTTTACGCGAATTGCCGGATAGCCTGTCTGCACCATTGGGTGCACTGGGCGTGCCACTTACCAATGAATACAGTATTGCCGTAGATCCGCGCACCATCCCACTGGGTGCGCCGGTCTTTCTCGCTACGACCTATCCCAATGATAGCGCACCACTCAACCGTTTGATGCTGGCACAAGACACGGGGGGGGCCATCAAAGGCGCGGTGCGCGCAGATTTTTTCTGGGGATTTGGCGAAACTGCGGGGGCACAAGCGGGCAAAATGAAGCAGCAAGGGCGACTATGGGTGCTGTTTCCGAAAGGCGGGGAACCGACGTTAAATTAAGGATACGTTCAAGTTTGAAGTGCGGCCGCATTTCAGTGCGGATTATGCAAAATATCTACTCATCATTCACGCGTTCATCGTCAAGCAACCGTTTAACTGCCGCTATATCCGCTTGTCTCCCCACCTTACGGCTGCCACTGAACCTTGCATTTTCAGGCAGTATCGCGATATTCACCGGTACATCAGTTTCAGTTTTCAGCGTAAAGCAAGGCACAGTTTGTTGCCTGCCCGTCAGATGTACGGACCATTCACCGCCTTCAAAAGGCAGATTATGCTTGAGCAGGAACATCATCACGGCCTTTTCGTCATCGGAATAAACCAAAAGGTTAATGTCTGATTGCTCGCCTGCCGTGCCGTTCAACACGGAGCCGGTGAGGAAGGGATGAAAGGGCTCCAATAATTGCATAGCGGCGAGCGCTTGCTGGCGCAAGTGGTGCAGGACAAGAGGATGGCTTTCACTCTGATACAAAGCACGGAAACTGCGCAACGCCATTTCAACTTCATCATTGCTGGGCAAGTGTTGAGTATCTTCCGCACCCATTTGTTTGGCAGCCTTGCGTTTGGCAAACGCATAATCAGTAATGCCACCTTCAGCCATTAGACGCGCAGCGTGATGAGCGAGCTGTTCACGCATCAGGTCGCGCCGATGTACACGATCTTTACTCATGTCAAATTAAAATACGTGATCGATGATTGTTTCAATAAGCGACTTTTCTGGGGGCGGGACGACTTGCTCTGGCGGCAAATTTTCTTGGTAAAAATATTCCACTAATTCACCAGCTTCATTCCGCTGCCCCTCGTTGTTAATGCGTGCAGCCACCATGTTTTCCGGCATGGTGTAAGAAACTTCAGGAACTTTTTTGAGTGTTTTTCCCATGTAATCCATCCAAATGGGTAATGCAGCCCCGCCTCCGGTTTCCCTCTCGCCCAGACTGCGCGGGTTATCGAAACCAACCCAGGTAATTCCTACCATAGTGGGATGGAAGCCGCAGAACCAGGCATCCATCGAATCGTTTGTAGTGCCGGTCTTGCCCGCTAAATCATGGCGACCTAATTGCATGGCGCGAAAGGCAGTGCCGTGTTGCACCACGCCTTGCATCATGCTTACCATGGTGAAAGCATTACGCACATCTATAACCTGCTGGGCGGTTTCTCCGGCCACAACGGGCGTGGCTTGGTGTAGCACTTTGCCATTGCTGTCCTCAATGCGCTGGATGAAATAGGGGGTGATGCGGAAGCCGCCATTGGCGAAGACTGAGTAACCCGTCAACATTTGCATAGGCGTAACCGAACCGGCACCTAATGCCATAGTGAGGTAAGGAGGGTGCTTGGCTGCGTCAAAGCCAAACTTGGTGATGTAGTCTTGTGCATATTGCGGTGTGATAGTTTGCAAGATGCGAATCGAGATCATGTTTTTGGATTTAACAAGCGCTTGCCTCATGCGCATAGGACCTTCAAATACCCCATCGTAGTTTTTCGGCTCCCAAGCTTCGCTGCCTGTCTCTGTCGCATCAATCACTAAGGGAGCGTCGTCAATAACAGAGGCAGGGGTCAGGCCTTTTTCCAATGCGGCGGAATAAATGAACGGTTTGAAGCTAGAGCCGGGTTGCCGCCAGGCCTGGGTTACGTGGTTAAATTGGTTGCGGTTGAAATCAAAACCGCCTACCAATGCATAGATCGCTCCATTTCGCGGACTGGCTGAAACGAATGCCGCTTCCACTTGCGGTAGCTGGACAATCTTCCAATTGTTCTTCTCGTCCTTCTGCACGTGGATTAGTGAACCGGCACGTAAGCGCCGGTTCAGTGCAGTCTTGTCGTTCATATAAGGTAACGCAAATTTCAGTCCTTCACCGCTAATTTTGGCGATGCCCCCCCCCTTGCTGTAAGCACGGATACCTTTGGGATTTGCTGCAAGTACTACGGCAGGAATCATGTCATCACTATCAGCAATATCCTGTAGCGCTTCTTCCAACTCTTCTTCAGTATTCCCTTTTTGAAGATCAATATAGCCTTCCGGGCCGCGGTAACCATGGCGTCGGTCATATTCCAGCACACCTTTGCGCAGGGCTTCATAGGCTGTTGCCTGGTCTTGTTGACGGATGGTTGTATAGACCTTGATACCTTGCGTATAAGTGTCATCCTGATAGCGTTTGAATACCTCTTGCCTAACCATTTCCGCCAGATAATCAGCTTTGCCTGAAAATTCTTGATAGCTGCGTTTCACCATCAGGGGTTGATGCAGTGCCGCTTCTTGTTGTGGGATGTCAATAAAACCCAGCTCCTGCATGCGGCGCAATACATAGGTTTGACGCAGTTTGGCACGCTTGGGATTGACCACTGGATTATAAATGGAAGGAGCTTTGGGTAAACCAGCTAGCATAGCGAACTCAGCTACGCCAAGTTGGTCTAGGCTTTTGCCAAAATAGCCTTGCGCGGCAGCAGCAAAACCATAAGCGCGCTGACCAAGATAGATATGATTAATATAAAGCTGGAGGATTTCATCCTTACTCAGATTGTGTTCGATCTTGATGGCAAGCAACACTTCGTTAAATTTTCGCGACAATTTTTTCTCTTTGGTCAGGAAAAAATTGCGTGCCACTTGCATGGTAATCGTGCTGGCCCCTTGCTTGACGCCGCCCGAGGTGAAATTGTTATAAGTGGCGCGCAATACGCCCATGTAATCCACCCCGCCGTGCTCATAAAACCGGTCATCTTCCGCTGCGAGAACAGCTTTTTTCATCAAATCAGGGACTTCGTCAATCTTGACAAGCGCGCGACGTTCCTCCCCGAATTCGCCGATCAGGACACCCTCCACGCTATATACACGTAGTGGAATTTTAGGCCGATAGTCGGTCAGTGCTTCAAGTGAAGGCAGCGTAGGGTATACCACCATTGCCGCAAACATCAGCAACAACAATGGTGTGATGATGAGGGCGAGGCCAGCTATAACCGGATAAAACCACCAGCGGGAAGTCATGGAGTGCGGAATTGTATAAAAAGCATAGTTAGGATTATATCGGCTCTTGGCAGGGGAATAACCCAACAGCAAAACTCATAAGGCGTGGAACTATCATAACTCTAGTTTTGACCTAGCGCTATCTTCACTAATGATCTTGGCAAGATCAACGAATGAAGCATGCGGAAGCATTTCGAAGAAACTTTGAATCAGGCCAAAGCACAAATCAATTTGCATGAAAAAATCGGGCTTGCCTATGCCGATTATCTCGTTAGCTGTGTTGCAAATTACCAATCGCTTTAACGCATTCATTGACTAATCCAGGGCCGCGATAAATCAATCCACTGTAAATCTGTATTAGTTCAGCGCCAGCGCGTATTTTTTCCGCTGCATCTTTTCCGCCCAGGATGCCGCCTACGCCGATAATAGGCAGAGATCCTTGTAATGCGGTGGCAAGTTCGCGGATAACGGCAGTAGATTTGTCACGCAATGGCGCGCCACTCAGTCCGCCCGCCTCCGAATGCCGCGAAAAATGTTTGACACCCGTGCGCGTCAGCGTTGTATTAGTGGCGATTACGCCGTCAATGCGGTGGCGTTGCAAAAGTGTCGCTATCTGGCGGATTTGTTCGCTATCAAGATCGGGGGCTATTTTTAACGCCAACGGAACATATTTGCCGTGCAAATCAGCCAACTTTTCCTGCTCCGCTTTAAGTTGCGCGAGCAACGCATCCAACTCATCACTCCCTTGCAACTGGCGCAAATTCTTGGTGTTCGGCGAAGAAATATTAATAGCAACATAACTGGCATGGACGTACACACGCTGTAATCCGATCAAGTAATCAGCGGCGGCATGTTCAATCGGCGTATCGAAATTTTTGCCGATGTTGATGCCCAAAATACCACGAAAATTTGCGCGTTTTACGTTTTCAATGAGTGCATCCACGCCATGGTTGTTGAACCCCATTCGGTTGATGATACCGTGCGCCTCAGGCAGGCGAAACAAGCGCGGATTGGGGTTGCCTTCTTGGGCGCGGGGCGTGACAGTCCCGATCTCAATGAAACCAAAACCCAGTGCGGCCAGCGCATCGATGTAATCGCCATTTTTGTCTAATCCTGCGGCCAGCCCGACCGAGTTGGGAAAGGTCAAACCCATCACTTTTTGTGGATTATCTACCGGATGTTTGACAATCAGCGGCAGCAGGCCAAACCGATAGGCAAACTGCAACGCATCCAGCGTAATGTGGTGGGCAGTTTCCGGATTAAAGGAAAAAAGCAGCGGTCGAATCAGCGGATACATATCACGGCCTGTGAGTTGGGAGCGCTTGCCATTTGCCTTGGATAAGTCCTTGCAGCGGACGGAAATTGGCTTTGTATGCCATTTTGGCGCTCCCCTCTATCCAGTAACCCAAGTACAAATATTC
Source organism: Candidatus Nitrotoga sp. CP45 (assembly GCA_003402375.1). Lineage (GTDB taxonomy): Bacteria > Pseudomonadota > Gammaproteobacteria > Burkholderiales > Gallionellaceae > Nitrotoga. Next base: position 53,629 of record QFXJ01000046.1, on the reverse strand, counting down.
CAGTTGCAATTTCCGGCACAGATCGATCTGCCACAGAACGTTGTAAGTGCCAAAGCTGGCTTGCGCTACATTCGGTTCATAAAACGTATAAACCGAGGATAGCCCATCGTCGAGAATATCGATGATACTCACCATGCACAGCACCCCATTTTCGCGGAACTCCACCAGAGTGGAATCGATATGGCTTTGCAGCAAAAAGTTGCGGTATTGGTCTCGACTGTCATTTTTCATGCCGCCATCAGGATGCCGCTCCCTTTGATAACGCTGATACAAAACAAAATATTCCTCGTTGTCCCTCAATGCATGCAAAGAAGCCTCCAAGCCGATGTGGCGTTGCCTAGAGCGGCGCTGGGTGCGGTTGGGCGCGAACGATGCCACTTCGACACGTACTGGAATGCAGGCTTGGCAAGCATCACAGCGTGGCCTGTAGGTAACCGTTCCGCTGCGGCGGAAGCCATGCCGCACCAATTCCGAATATGTAGCTGGGGTGATCAGAAAGCTGGGCGTGGCAACCTGTGAGCGTGCTGGCCGATCCGGCAGATAGCTACACGAATACGGGGCAGTAAGGTAAAGCTGCAACGTCGAAAGCGGAATATCATGCAACATGTTCATGGTCGAACTGCCATTTAATCGGAGTGTCTGGATAGTGTATCAATTCTTTTAAGCGCAGCATAAATTCCGCACGCGGAATTTCGCGTGCGCCGAGCGAAGCAAGATGCGGCGTACTCATCTGGCAGTCGATCATGCCATACCCCCAGCGCTGTAATTGCGCGGTGAGGTGAGCGAGCGCAATCTTGGAAGCATCAGTGGCGTGGCTAAACATTGACTCGCCATAAAACATGCGCCCAATACTGATGCCATACAGCCCGCCCACCAGATTGCCATTCACCCACGTCTCCACCGAGTGCGCTACGCCCATTTGATGCAGCTCGATATAAGCTGCAATCACGTCGTCATGTATCCATGTTCCCACCTGCTCACGGCGCGGTGCGGCGCAGGCACGCATTACCTGTTCGAAAGCGCTATCTGTACGAACTTCATAATTTTTATCGCGTAAGGTTTTGCGGAGTGACCGGGAAATATTGAACTCTTCAGGAATCAGTACCATGCGTGGATTAGGGCTCCACCAGAGTATAGGCTCCCCTGTATTAAACCAAGGGAAGATGCCTTGCTGATAGGCGTCCAACAGACGGTTTGCAGACAGGCTCCCCCCCGCAGCCAGCAAGCCATTGGGTTTGAGCAGTGCCTGCTCTACAGGTGGAAAGGGAGCGCCATTATTTAACCACGTGATCATCTTTTGTAACGAGCCAGCAACGTTATGTGGTGTAAGCAGGCAAACTGCCTGACAGATGTTCGCAAATTAACGTTTAAAGAGGTTTTGTATTTAATTTGTGTGTCAGCCAAGTCTGGATGTCCCGCAGTTCTTCCGCGCATACCGAATGCGGCATGCCATATTCATGCCACGCTACCTGATAACCCCGTTTTTTTAATTCATCCGCCGAGGATTTCCCTCGCACATAAGGCACTATCGGGTCACTATGGCCGTGTGCCATGAAAATCGGGGTATTGAGGGCAGCTGCGCTAGCTTCACTCGACAATGTTTCGGCCAGCGGAAGATAGGTAGATAGGGCAAGAATACCGCCCAAGCGCGACGCGTGGCGCAAACCGGTATGCAGCGCAATGGCTCCGCCTTGTGAAAAACCCGCGAGAAAAATATGATCCGCAACAATACCACGTTGCTTTTCCTGTGCAATAAGCGCTTCAATAGCGGCTTGTGAAGCACGAATACCCTTTGCATCTTGTTGGGCAACCATATTCGAAGCCATGATGTCATACCATGCGCGCATGATTAAACCGCCGTTGATGGTGACCGGCTGTTTAGGTGCATGTGGAAACAGGTAGCGCACCGCTACCGGCAGGTTCATTTCTTCCGCAATGGAAACAAAATCTTCGCCGTCAGCGCCCAAGCCATGCAGCCAGATAATGCTGTATTGGGGCGACTTCCCGGTTTCGAGAGTGATATGTGATAGAACACTATTCATGGTTTGATATTGCGCATCTGAAAATGGTGGATGAGCCTATTCGGGTGCTTGAGAAGTTGGCTCCGGCAGAATTTCACGCAACACCTGGAAAATTTCACGATAGTTCTTCGGCGGTTTTGCCAGTTCTTTTTCCTTGATTGCATTCCGAACCAGCGCCCGCAGCCTTTGTGCATCCGCTTCGGGGTGATCAGCGAGCAACTCGGTCAATGCTGTATCGCTTTCCAGCAGACGGTCTCTCCATCGTTCCAGTTGATGCAGCCATGCGATATGCTGATGCGATTTGCCGCTCCACGCTTCCAGCTTGGCGATGATGGGCGCGGTTTCCACGTCGCGCATTAACCTGCCGATGTATTGCATTTGCCGCCGTTGCGCGCCAAATTTATTGATACGCTTCATCTCACGGAGGGCGTCAAACAAGCTTTCCGGCAAATCCATTTGTTTCAGTTTGTCGACACTGAGTTCAGCCAATTGCTCACCAATATCCTGCAGATCATGCATCTGCTGCTTGATCTTAGTCTTGCTGGGTGGCAAATTTAATTCTTCGGGATTGTCATTGTAGTGGTGCATAGGTGCGAAATTATAAATAGATATTGTTATGATAACGCTTTCCCATGAAAGCGTTATCCTTATGAATGACATTACACCAACCGAACATCGTTTTTCCCATTCCGCTGACACCCTGCGCCAAATTGCGCGGGACATGCTTGAATATGCCAATCACCAAGGGGCGACCGCCTCCGCAGTGGAAGTATCAGATGGTTTCGGGCAAGCCGTAACTGTGCGTCAGGGTGAGGTCGAAACCATAGAGTACAACCGTGACAAGGGTCTTGGCATTACCGTTTACATCGATCAGCGGCGCGGCAATGCCAACACTTCCGATTTCTCGCCGCAGGCAGTACGCGACACGGTGGACGCCGCCCTTTCCATTGCACGCCACACCGCCAGTGACGACTGCGCCGGGTTGCCTGAAAAGGATATGCTGGCCACCGAGTTTCCCGACTTCGACCTATACCATCCCTGGTTGCTGGACGTGGAAGGTGCAATTGAGCTGGCCAAGACCTGTGAACAAGCTGCATTTGATACCGATGAGCGGATTGACAATTCGGAAGGCGCCACGGTAAACATACATGAATCCCAATTTGTGTATGCCAACAGCCTAGGCTTTATCGGAGGTTACCCTACCTCACGCCATGGCATCAGCTGCGCCGTCATCGCTGGCAAGGACGACGCCATGCAGCGCGATTACTGGTATAGCGAAGCGCGTGCCTCAAGCGATCTGGTGGCAGCGGAAAAAGTCGGCCAGATCGCGGCAGAACGCGCCGTGCGGCGGCTTAATGCCCGCAAGCTCGATACCATGCAAGTACCCGTGCTGTTCGAGGCGCCGATAGCCGCCAGCTTGCTTGGCCATTTTGTCGGTGCAGTGAGCGGCGGCAGCCTGTACCGAAAATCCTCCTTTCTGCTCGACTACATGGGCAAGCCAGTATTTTCATCCAACATCTGTATTGATGACATACCCGACATTCCCCGTGGCTTGGCGAGCAGCGCTTTCGATGGCGAGGGCGTGAAAACGCAGCGTCGTACCATCGTTGAAAATGGCGTACTGCAAAGCTATTTTCTCGGCACCTATTCCGCGCGCAAACTGGGCATGAAAACAACCGGTAATGCAGGCGGCAATCACAATCTCATCCTGCGCCCTGGCGAACTGGACTTTAACGGCCTGCTAAAGAAAATGGGACGTGGCCTGCTGGTCACCGAACTCCTCGGGCAGGGTGTAAATCACATCACCGGAGACTATTCGCGCGGCGCAGCGGGCTTCTGGGTGGAGAACGGAGAAATCCAGTATCCGGTAGAAGAAATCACCATCGCCAGCAATTTGAAGGACATGTACACGCATATTGCGGCTGTAGGTAATGATGTGCTGGTGCAGGGGTCACGGCAATGTGGTTCTATTTTGGTTGAAAATATGATGGTGGCGGGGCAATAAACTTATTTGAAGCGGTGAAACCGAAAGAGAATGTAGCAATGTTAGAACTGTCCCGTTCTTGGATAATTTGGAGAGGGCGGCAGATAAACACTATTCGTTAGGCGGCAGAAACGGCTAGCGATTCACACACCTACTCACGAAGGAAAGATGCTCAAGGGGTAAGTCGATTTCGTAGCGCGCTTGCTCGACACGGGAATAACCTTTACCACCATCCATTTCAAGCCGCCTGTTGTGGGCGTAGGCAGCGCTATGGTCGAGATGCGGTGTCTCGAAGAACTAACCAGCACAGTACGTATATCCTTGATGGCCAACTCTGCCGACGGTATAAGTCTAGCGCGTACCGTCATCGAATCGACTTTCAATCGACTGGCCTTTTTTCATGGTTTAGCAATCGAACCCGCTCGCGTGACTGGTAGCAATTTTTCTCCTGCGAACCCGCAGCCAGGTAACTATTTATATCCTGGTACGGGCTACATCAATATCACAGGCTACGCCCCAAAAGTGATCATCGGAATTTCATCGACCACGATACAAAGCGAGCTTGAGCAACCGGAACCACCAGGAGAAGTGAACTTTGGCCACATACGTTCCGCGAGACTCTCAGTTGGCCCAGTCGAGGAGTTTATGCATCTGTATGCCATCCTGCTGATTTTTTTCAATGACCGTCAGAAGGAGGTCGATGGATTTACAGTATCCATCGAACCAAGTGTTCAGCAGACCCGAAATCCAAGAAGCACCCAAGGCACGCTCGAGACCGTCTATACACGCCTACGCAATGAACTTGCGCACAAGCGTAAAAATGCGGTACCGGAGATAACTAAACTTGAAATGTCTAAGCATCTCGCGGGGTTACGCACTATCGTCCAGCAGGCGATTTCCCAACATTCATAGGTGGCACGCGATGGGTTATGCCCGATGTAGCCAACAGCTTGCGTAACGAACACGGGGGCAACCCACAGAGAGAACACGCGCGTTAACGACGTGCGGTTGCAGTGGGAAGCATATATTTCTTCACTGTTAACCTAGTTGAACGGCGCTCCGATTTATTGGTGCGGCATAATCGATAATTTGCGCGCAACCATAAAAGCAGTGAAAGACGCGCATCCATTTGCTATTTTGGCGATGGTAGTGTTGTCCAAACAACTGCATAGAGATAAATTGCTTCTCACCGGGCGATGCCAATTATCTACTACGCTAGTCGCCCATCAAGGCCGGAAGAAGGTTGATCTTGCGCGGCAAGTCGATTACATCCACTACAATCCTGTAAAACATGGCTAGGTCACTCACCCTGTTGATTGGCCACATTCAACATTACGTAATTGAATTGAGCGGGGAATGACAGCATCGGATTAGAGTGGGGAAATAAGTGATAAAGTAGATATTTATGGTGAGCGGTGAGATGTTGGGCTTTATTTCATTCAGCCTGCCCAGATACCGGCTGCTAAAGAAAATCGCATGAGTGAGAAAGAAAAAAATACATGAGCTTCGTCCAGCAGCCTGTTAGTGCAGGAACTCCGTCAAAAGCGCGTACCGAACAGCTTAAAATAGGACGGTTCCTCATCCGCCGCTGGCTCGGCACTGGCCTTCAAGGGAAAGTCTTTCTGGCTTTTGATCCGGTTTTGGAAAGACATGTAGCGATCAAATGGTTAAATCCAACCGGCAACGACAAGCCTTCAGAGAACCGTGAAGTTTTTCCGAGCGAAGCACGGATTGTCGCCAAACTGACACATCCGAACATCGTACCATTGTATGAGGCTGGACTATATCGGGACTTTCCGTATCTCGTTTTTGCCTACGTTGAAGGAATGACCCTCCGCGATAAACGGCTACAGAACGGTGCCATACCAGTACAAGAAGCTTTACCGATGTTCAGTGCAATATTGGCTGGCGTTGCATGCGCCCATGCACAAGGTATCCTGCACTTGGATTTGTCACCCAGTAACATCATGATCGACACAGCTGGCGTACCCCGTATCATGGATTTTGGACTTGCAAAACTCGCTGGCATGGATGCGGTCGGCTGTGACGACGAGCTGAGAGGATCGCCACTTTACATGTCGCCGGAACATTTCAACAATCACCCGCTGACTGCCCGCTCGGACATCTTCGTACTAGGCCTGATCTTGTTCGAAATGGTAAGCGGTAAATCACCCGTACCAACGGAAAACCTGCAAATAATCATCAATGCAATAGCGGATAGCGAACTAGACCTGGGAGACATGGATCGGCTGGGTTTGGATACAAGTTTACAAACAGTGATCCGGCGCGCGCTGAGTCACGATGCCACAAACCGTTTTGCTGATGCCGCCGAAATGAAACTTGCCGTTGACGAACTGCTCGAACTACTGGAGCCGGATGACCAAGGTGTCGATCACAGCACCGTCATGTTTCTGCTTAAACGCTTGGAGCGAAAATCAGCCTTTCCCGCTCTTTCGAATAACCTGTTAGAAATCAACCGACTAACCCAGGATAACAACGACTCGAATGCTGATCTGTTGACCAATATCGTGCTTAGGGATTACGCCATCACTAATAAGCTGCTGCAACTTGCGAATTCATCCTTTTACGGAGGTACGGCTCATAGCGTCAAGACAATATCAAATGCGATCCACCGGCTTGGCATGAATGTCATCCGCATGACCTGTAACGGCCTCATGTATTTTGACGCCTTGAAAGATGGGGATCAAAACCTCAAGGACACGTTAATCAGCTCTTTCGTAAGCGCATTTATTTGTCGCCATTTCGCCGTTCGTCTCGGGCATAAAAATATGGCTGAAGAAGCTTTCATATGCGGGATGTTCCACCGGCTTGGCAAGAGTCTCACCATCTTTTATTTCCATGAAGAATTTGATGAAATAGAGCGATTAATCAAGACGTACAATTTGAATGACGAGACGGCTTCAACTCGGGTACTCGGAATAGGCTACAGCAAGCTTGGCATGGCAGTTGCCGAACACTGGAAATTTCCCGATACGATACGTGAGAGCATCCAATACCTTAGTTTCGAAAAATTGCCTAAACCGGCGAAGCCTGTCGAGATTCAGCAGCAAATTGCAGCCTTTGCCAATGAACTTTGCGAACTGGCAGCGAACAGTCCTCTAGAACAAGGGCCTCTACAGCTGACTGAATTTTCCACTCGCTTTTCTGAACTGGTTTTATTGTCGCCTGTAGAGCTGGTTCAGCTGCTGGAAGCGGCCTTTAAGAAGCTGAAAGAATTTTCTCCGGTTTTAGGCCTTGAACTCCCTGGCAGCCCATTTGTTAGCAGAGTTGATAATTTTCTTTCAACTATACAATTACCCCCAGAACCGGAACAAAATTAAAGAAAATGGGAGCGGCTGCCAATACGGATGAAAATTTATAATTTATTAACGAACGCTCTACAGTGTTCTACGACAAAACTAACATGAACAACCAATATGAATTGGCTACCCATATTTATGCCAATATCACCAGCGCTCTCGATGAAGACCTGCGCAACGGTGATCTCACCACACAACTCATTCCCTTACATACAGAGGCACACGCCACGGTTATAACGCGCCAAAATGCAGTGTTATGCGGCACAGCCTGGTTTGACGCGTGCTTCAAAGCGATGGATAAAGATTGCATCGTTCACTGGTTTGCGCAGGATGGCGATGCTGTAACAGCCAAGCAAACATTATGCGAAATACGCGGTGATGCACGTGCGATGCTGACTGCCGAACGGTGCGCACTCAATTTTTTGCAGACACTTTCCGCTACCGCCACGCAAACTCGGCACTATGTCGAGGCGGTGCGCGGCACGCACGCGAAAATTATGGATACACGCAAGACGCTGCCAGGCCTGCGCATAGCACAAAAATATGCGGTAAAAACGGGCGGAGGTCATAACCAGCGGATTGGTTTATTTGATGGTGTGTTGATTAAAGAGAATCATATCCTGGCTGCGGGTGGCATCCGTCCTGCGATGGAAAAAGCTTTTCGGCTTACTCCTGAAAACATAAGCATCCAAATTGAAGTAGAGAATCTGAAACAGCTGGGTGAAGCGCTAGATGCTGGTGCCAAGTTAATTTTGCTCGACAATTTCGATCTCAATAGTATGCGTGCTGCTGTCAAACTCACTGCCGGACGCGCCGAGCTGGAAGCCTCCGGCGGCATTACTCTTGATAAAGTACGCGCTATCGCCGAGACTGGTGTAGAACGCATCTCCATTGGTGGCCTGACCAAAGATATACAGGCTGTAGATTTATCGATGCGGTTTGAAATTTAATCTGTCATTCCCGAGTAGCAAGCATTCACAACTGAGGTAAAAGTCATGAACGATTCCATAAATATCGTCTGCCCGGGTTGCGATGCGGTAAACCGCATTCCAACTGAAAAGTTAACTAGCCAGCCGAATTGCGGCAAATGTAAGCAAGCTCTGTTTAACGCGCATCCGGTTGAGCTGAATAGCGGCAACTTCGAAAAACACATTACACGAAACGATATCCCGGTTCTGATAGATTTTTGGGCACCATGGTGTGGTCCCTGCCGCATGATGGCACCGGCCTTTATTCAGGCAACTGAAAAACTTGAGCCGGAAATACGTCTAGCCAAACTAAATACAGAAGAAGCACAGGAACTGGGCGCGCGCTATAACATCCGCAGTATTCCCACGCTAGCAATATTCAAAAATGGACGCGAGGTCGCAAGGCAAGCAGGCGCCATGGATGTAGCCGGCATTGTGTCATGGGCTCGTGCTAACGCCTGAAATATCAAACAAATATCCAGTAAACAATCTTATGCCAACAGTCACAACGTTATACAAATATAAACGCCCCCTGTCGTACTTGGTGATAGGAATCTTTTGCTTGTCAACAGCCGGTTGCGCCACTGGCCCACGCAGTCTCGAGGCTAACCGTCTAATCTACAACGAGGCGATCAAGAGTACCAGCGAGGCACAATTGCTGCTCAACATCATCCGGCTGCGCTACAACGATACGCCGAGTAGCTTGGCGGTATCGGCGATTGCGACGCAATCCGAGGTACAGAAAAGTTTTTCACTGACTCCCTTTTTCGGCGTGAGCGGTGGTGATCCGGCGCAGCACTTTGCCGCGCTGCTGCCGCAAGCGCAAATATCCACGACTGACCGTCCGACCATCACGCTGACACCCCTTGACGACCAGGAATTCACACGTAAGCTCTTTACACCGATGACACTTGACGGTGTGCTTTACCTCACAAAAACAACGTGGCCCATCTCTACGGTATTCCGTCTGTGGCTAGAGAATCTTAACTGGGTTTCCAACGCCCAGAACGGCAGTGGCCCGACCTTAAAGAACTTGCCCGACTATACCGAATTTTTACGCGGCATCAATGCGCTGCAAGCGTTGCAGGATCGGGGCCATATCGTTTTCAGCACTGAAGAGCGTGAGGAACCACAAGGTACTGTGGCCACCGCCCCAACGGCTCACGACTTGCTGGATGCGGCCAAGGAAGGCTATGAATTTCGTGCTGATCACAACAGCGCATTGGCATTAGTCAAGAAAAACCGGCAGCCGGTGATGAGGGTTCATCCGGAAGCCCTGGCTTCTGCCGAAATGCGCGAACTCGCCCAGGTTTTCGGTCTCCGGCCTGGGCTGTCGAAATACGATCTCAAAATCGAGAACCTGGATCCATTCAAAATCAATCATCCACAGGACGGCGTAGACGTTTTGGACCTGGAGACGCGCTCGTTGCTTCAGGTATTGTATTTTGTTTCAAAAGGGCTTGATGTTCCTGTAGAACATATGAAACAGGGGTTTGTTCAGGCAACGACCGATAAAACTGGCCAGCCGTTTGACTGGCGAAAAATAACGAGCAATCTCTTTCACGTATATTCAGCCAGTGGAGACAAACCACTTAACGCGCATGTAGCAGTCAAATATCTAGACTTTTGGTTCTACATAGACAAAGCTGATCAGGACTCTATGGCTACTTTTTCGTTGCTGATGCAACTGGCACGTTTGGAAACAAACGGCAAAACAGGGCTAGGGCCAGCGCTGACCCTGCCCTTGAGCGGGCGATAACAAGGGGGACTGATTGTTTTAGTTTTTGTTCACCCTGATGCTGTACGAACCAGTACCTTGAGCTTTATTATAATGTCGAACCTGGGCAAAATATTGTCCTGGAATGAGTTCAGCTGCGATTCTCGAATTTAGCCCAATGCCACCATCGTCGTCTTCGGTGATAAAACTCGTCTGACTGTTAGGGCCAAATAGCTTCATTACCACATCGGTCTGACCACCCGTTTGTATAATATGGCGACCGCTCTTTTTTACGGTGAATTTGAACAAATCTTCTTCACCAGGCAGGCCGATTGAGGTCGATACGGGTGCTGCATTGATGCCCAATTCGATCGCTTGAACCGCAATGTGCGGATAGGCCTGTTCGCTGGCGATGAATGCCTTGTCCAGCTCCGATAACACGTTATTGTCTTTAGTGCCATGGCCGCTTTTAACCCAAGTGTCGGGAAAGAAGTAAAGCATGATCGAAGCAGGATCGAATTCCGTCCCTTTGATCTGATTAACCGCATACTTTTCCAAAACATTGTGCCGAATCTGATCCGGGGTCCAGTTATTTGGCGGTCCGCTTAAATCATGAAGGACGACTTCCTCGTTCCACTCAATTCCCCCAGACGGATTTTGATGCTCGTGTGCAAGGCCGATTGTATGGCCAAATTCATGGGCGGCAGTGCCACCATCGAGAAATCCAAGGTTCATTGTGGGCTGATCGCGCGGAATTGATTGACAATCTGTGCCGATATAAGACCACGCTCCATCCGAGGAATCAAAGGCGATGCGAATCTCCGCGTCGGGGGCGTTATTAAATTCGAATTTCAAATTCGCATGCGGAAGCCACCACAGCGCCTGTTCTTTGGTTTTTGCTTGCTGGGCATCAGTCCCACCCATGAATCGTACGCGTAATGTAGACCCATTGATCCACATCTTTCTAAAAACAAAGACCGCCCGCGCTGGCCCAGTACCCAGCATAATAGTTTGTTGCGGGCGGACAAGATCGAGCGGCAGAATTCTGTCATGACAAACTCTTAGATTCTTTTTCATAGTGATCTCCTTGAATAATAAAAAGTTGAATTTTCAGTCAGTATTTATGCCACTTTGATACATCCTCGGGTAACAGATTTTTGAGCGATTACGTACATTAATGTCCTGCTACTCGTATCAAACTATCGCCTTCACCTAAAAATTACTATTGATCCGGCCTGATTTATCCGCGACTCATGTATGAGAGACACTCGTGCAAGTCAATAAATACGAGTTCTATGAGCAATTTAAACTGGGTGACTCACGGATAAATCGGGCCGAGTCTATAATTCAACAAGGCCATAATGGTATGGCGGTACCCAAAAAAAGCGAATAAGCAAAATGCTTATTTTTTGATAACGAAAAATACTTAAAAAACAATCCAACAGCAGGGCGATCTGCTCGCCCTGCTCTATGTTCTATCAAGATGCCCGAGTACTCTACTGTTTGGTATATAATTATTCCATGGATAATATAAAGCGTATTGACCACATGAAAAAACTAATCGTAATACTGACCACCTTATTGTTAACCTTGAATATCGCGTGGGCGGGTCCAGGGGAGCATGTTAATGTTGCAGTACCAAGCGCCGCACCAGCAAAATTACCTCTTGGCTACATCACCAGTGGTAAGCTCACTTGGGCACCGATTTCAGCTACCGCTGTCACCTTGGCTGAAGCTAAAAATATCTGTGCATCATCCACAGCACTGGGATATAAATGGCGTCAGCCAACCAAAGACGAGCTGGTCGCACTTTATGCTGCTTACCGCAATAAATCTGCAGCACTACGTGCCCAAGGTTGGACGTTGTACGATGTTTGGTCATCTACGCCCGGCACTGTTATCGGCCTTCAATTTATCGTCAACCTGGACGGCGGCATCGTCAACTACGGTGACGACAACGGCGTTAGCCACGTGTCTTGTGTTAGCTAGCCCATTTATTAACGAGTTTCGATGCTGTTAGCCTTGAACCTTACAATCAAGGTTGGGCGTTCCAAAATAAAGCGCCAGAAGCACAGATCACAGCAAATCCTGGAATACTGTTAATTAACTGGGCACTTGGGATTTTGCATTAACGTCTTGTAACGCAATTCCAATACTTCGATGTCGTTTTTAAGTGCCAAGATGCGCCGGGCATCTTCAATGATCATTTCGCCCATCCATCTCACTCCATGACTAAATGACGCATGGGATACCGTGCGCGAATATCACCGGCGTACTTGAGTATCCACACCACAGCTTGGTCAATTCATCAATACTGATGATAAAGCGTAAAACCAATATTTTCAGCATTGTTTGTGAGGTCTAACAAGCCAGGACACACTGTGTGAAGATCGCCCTGAAAACGCTTTTGCAAGCGACTCTTTATATCCACCAAAGCACGACGACTGCGACTCAGACGTTTGAACATATCGTTTTCTTATTAGCGTTGTAAAGTTAATACCGCATACCTTCCAATATTCGATATATCGTGAATATTCCCAGTCAAAAAGTTGAATATCGCTACTGGAAAAGTCTAATAATACCCAAACAAAGGCTTATATGAGCAACTAAATTTAAGGGGGCAGATTGTGGCCAATAAATACCATAAAAACTTAGTGGATAACGTATTTCGTATTGAAACAAGTAAGTATAATCTTGCCATGCTGTACGATATTTTCGCTCAGTCATTTATAAAGTTATAACTACATATTTTGGTTACCACATTATGTATGCTTAATTTCCCGTGATTTTTGAAACTCAGGAGATGTGAAACGATGAACCTTGATACCTATTTTTCGACACCCGTTTGGTGGGATAAGCTTGATATTGATGTTGATGCCATTTTTAATTTTTGCCATCGATTGAAGCAATCCGACCCACGTGGAAATAATCTTAGTAATGCTGGGGGATGGCAATCAAAGGAGTTTTACTATGGCGACCATCCGGAATTAACGCCTTTATTAAATGAGATTTTACGCAGATCAAAAAAATGTTTATCGGATTTTGGATATGATGAAGTTAATTTCGAAACCTATATGGATAACGTGTGGGTAAACATTAATAAATTAAGTAATTATAATAAAATTCATATTCATTGCTCATCGTTTGTATCGGGTGCTTATTACGTTACCGACTCTGATGCTCAAATAGAGTTTTACAGGAATTTTCAGGAACAATATACGATAGAATCTTTAGCGCCCATTTCAGAGCTAAATGCAATTAATGCGCCGAAATTTTCGTATCCGGCAAGAAAAAACCATTTAGTTATGTTTCCATCCTGGCTGCCCCATTCAGTCGAGCCAAACCAGGAAGACATTGAAAGAATTTCAATATCTTTTAATGTACGAATAAGAAAGAAAGGAACAGCAGGGTAAAAGTTTAACCCTGGTCCAATGCAGTTAGGCGCTTGGGTTAAGATTTTGGATGGTTTTCAGCGCATCCGCCACGGTCGGATAGAGCAACATTATCTTCAATTCTTGTTTCATGCGCTTGTTCGTCAGGCGGCGTGATTCATTAATGAATGAAAGCAAGGTCTTTGGCAAGGTCTGCTGCGCCTGTTCACGACTGATACGTGGCACATGCGGTAAACCAAAAGCATCTGCCACACTATCAAAATAGTCACCCATCTTAAGTTCACTGTCATCACTGGTGTGGTACACCCGATTCGGTTTTGCATGGCGTAATGCCGTTATTACGATACGCGCGAGATCATCCGCATGAATGTGATTAGTATGACTATCCTCTGCTGCCACGATTGCCGGTGTGCCTTGTTGCAAGCGTTGCAGCGGTAGCCGGTCCGCCGCATAAATACCCGGCACACGCAGAATAATTGCACGCACGCCGGTACGTTTTGCCCAACTGCGAATTTTATTTTCCGCGTCCACTCTGCGCTGGGCGCGCGCAGTTTGCGCATTTAATCTATGGGTCTCTGTGACAAATTTCCCAGCGCAATCGCCATATACCCCGCTGGTGCTGATATATACAATACTCTCGGGCAATGTGCCACGCGATAAACCGGCCAGCAGATTGCGGGTACGGGTATCACTTTCACCAGTATTCGGCGGCGGCGCAAAATGTAGCACGGTGTGCACCAGCCCAGTCAATCGACGCAGGCTGGGTGCGTTATCCAGATCGCCAGGCAATGGGGTAATGCCGGCTGCACGTAATTCAGCAAAACGTGCAGTATTACGTAGCAGTCCAAACAAACGGTAATGGCCGCTTAACAGGCGCGCAACCCGCATGGCGATATCGCCGCAGCCAATAATCAAGATTCGTTTCATTGCATGATTATGCGTTAAAATTGCCGCTTTTGCGCATGTGGCAAACGAGATATACATGGCATTCAACGTTCTTATTAAACCAAGCGATCATAGTTTTATCATGGAAGCTGACGAAACCATACTTGAGGCGGGACTAAGGCATGGCTTTATTTTGCCTTACAGTTGCCGTGACGGCGTATGCGGGACATGCAAGGGTTTGCTGCTGCAAGGCACCGTGGATTACGGTAAGTACGAGGACAGCATACTGAGTGAAGCAGAAAAAGCAGAGGGCATGGCCCTATTTTGTTGCGCCAAACCTACGTCTGATCTGATTATCGAGTGCCGTGAAGTGAATGCCGCAAAAGACATTCCGGTGAAAACCCTGCCATGCCGCGTACACAAGCTGGAACGGCTTGATGACGTAATGGTGATCTACCTCAAGTTGCCTGCCAACGAGCGTTTGCAATTTCTAGCGGGACAATATATCGATATTCTTATGAAAGGCAGCAAGGCGCGCAGCTTCTCGCTAGCCAATGCCCCACATGATGACGAATTTCTGCAGCTGCATGTGCGAAACATTTCGGGTGGGGAGTTCACCAAGCATGTTTTCACGCAAATGAAAGCGCGCGACATCCTGCGTTTCAAGGGGCCGCTAGGTTCTTTTTTCCTGCGCGAAGATAGCAGCAAACCCGTGGTATTTGTCGCCAGTGGTACCGGCTTCGCGCCAATCAAATCCATCATCGAACATGCACTGTACGTTGGCGTGAAGCGCTCCATGCATTTTTATTGGGGGGCGCATACATTGAGTGGTCTCTATATGCTCGATAAAGCCAAAGAATGGGAAACTCATGGCATAAAATTTACACCCGTTTTGTCGGGAGCGTTGCCAGCGGATGAATGGCAAGGCAGGACAGGTTTCGTGCACGAAGCCGTACTGAAAGATTACCCCGATTTGTCGGGCTACCAAGTGTACGCTTGCGGTGCTCCAATCGTAGTGGAAGCAGCACATCGCGATTTTACGACCTTATGTAAATTGCCTAACGAGGAATTTTTCTCCGACGCTTTTACTCCTGCAGTCAAAGCTTGATTTCAGGCACGCTCAGGGGCTTGTCACAACTTCGTGTTTCCATTCGTACCTAAACACTTAATCCCAGCTGTTAGTTAATGAGTTGAAGTGTATTGGTTATCACGGATTGTCGTGGGCAACATCATTCCACATGAACTGGGTGCGGTGCAGCTGTGCATACACATTGCCCTTGGCAAGCAATTCCTGGTGAGTGCCGATTTCAATAATTTCACCTTTTTGTAATACGACAATTCTGTCGGCTTTTTCGATGGTGGACAAACGGTGGGCAATTATCAACGTGGTGCGCCCCTGCATTAGGGTTTCTAGCGCAGCTTGCACATGACGCTCAGATTCGCTATCCAATGCAGATGTGGCTTCATCCAGAATAAGAATAGGTGCGTTCTTAAGAATAGCGCGAGCAATGGCAATGCGTTGGCGCTGTCCACCAGACATGCGCACCCCTCTCTCACCCACTAGTGTTTGCAAACCTTGTGGCATTTCACGAATAAACTCCATTGCATGGGCAGCCTGCGCGGCGGCGACTATTTCCGCCTCCGGTACTTTGCGCATTTGACCATAAGCAATGTTGGCCGCAACGGTATCATTGAAGAGCACCACATCTTGGCTTACTAGTGCGATATTAGCGCGCAGGCTGGTTAACGTAAGCTCCGCAAGGTCACAACCATCCAGTGTAATGCGTCCGCTACTCGGAGAATAGAAGCGCGGTACGAGGTTGGCCAGAGTACTTTTACCACTGCCGGATGCACCAACCAGCGCAACTGTTTGTCCTACAGGAATTTCCAGGTTAATGTCACGTAATGCCAGCTTTTCGTCTTGTTGGTAAGAAAAGTTTACATGCTCAAATTTCAGTTGGCCGGAGGCATGAGTAATTAATGTTTTACCCGTATCTGCTTCACTTGATGTATCAAGCAGCTCAAATACACTTTCTGAAGCCGCCAGTCCGCGCTGTAAATGCTCACTGACGCTGGCGAGCCGTTTTAGCGGTGGGGTTAACATCAACATTGCTGTAATGAAGGAAAGAAAGCCACCCACCGTTGTTTCATCGCTGCGCGATTGTTCAGTAGCAAGATAAACGATGACGGCAAGCGCCACTGCTGCCACCATTTGTACGATGGGTATATTGATGGCGGCAGCGGCGGCTTGTTTCATGGCGTGACGACGTACCCAGTTAGCTTGGCTATTAAAGCGTTGGCCTTCGTATTGTTGTCCGCCGAAAAGTTTGACTACCTTGTGCGCGGTCACACTTTCTTCAATTACTTGGGTGATGTCTCCCATTGCGCGCTGCGAATTGCGGCTGGCAATGCGCAAGCGGCCACTGATAGTTTTCATGATAAAAACAATGACAGGCGCCATTATCAAGCTGAGTAACGTAAGCTTCCAGTTAAGGTAAAAAAGCCAGCCCAGCAGTC
Source organism: Candidatus Nitrotoga sp. CP45 (assembly GCA_003402375.1). GTDB lineage: Bacteria > Pseudomonadota > Gammaproteobacteria > Burkholderiales > Gallionellaceae > Nitrotoga. The sequence continues at coordinate 36,825 of QFXJ01000046.1, read as the reverse complement.
CCACAATCATAAGAGAATCACGGGTACCGATGGTCACCACGGTTGTGGCGGCAGCTGTTACCTGTGTAACATCAAAGGTCAATTTTGAGATTAGGTTGCCCGTCGCATGGTTATCGTAAAAGCGTGCAGGCAAGGAAAGCAGCTTGTTGAACATTTCGTTACGCAAGTCCATCACTACCTTATTTCCCACCCAGGTGATCGTATAAGTAGCAACAAAAGTAGCTAGCCCGCGCACAAGGAAAATCACCAAAATGAACAGAGGGATCAATCGAATGATGGTTTCATCTTTGTGCACGAATGTGCCGTCTAACATGGTTTTGAGTAATACTGGCAATAGCGGCTCAGTAGCCGCGGCCACCATCATGCCGAGGATGGAAAGTGCAAATACGCGCCAGTAGGGTTTAATGTAGTCGAGCAACCGCAAATAAAGCTGTGAACTGGTCATATGTATAGCGCGTACGCTAGGTTTGCCGTGTTATTAATTCTTTTCGACCTAACTCTGCATGGCACTGTAAGTTACCACTAGGACTCTGAATAGGTATGCATCAATAGTTTGCTGCGAGCGAGCCGACTAAATAATTAGCTAATGAACCCTTGTTCATTACATCAGCCATTCCATGGCCGGCTATCATCCGCATACCGTAAAGCGCAGCTATTTCGCTATTGTTTACGGCTGTTCAGCCTTTGTTTGTTCAAACTATTGACTAGGCAGTTAAATATTAAACTTATTTTATGATGCTTTGCCGGATTGTGCATGGAATAACAAGCCCATAAGGATGCATCTTAAGTTCAACAATTATTGCCGGATCAATAATAAGAAAAACAGCTTGCTGCACCTTTTTGCATTGAAAGGAAGCTCGCTTATGCAGATTTGAGTGCGTCCAATAGCACAAACCCAAGCTGCAAATGATCAGCCCTCTTCAATAACTCAAGGGCCGCATTTTTAATGCCAATACTAGTTTGGCTTGTTGATGCCTGACGTAGGAAAAGGCCAAACTGCAGCCGGACGCACAGATGTCGGAGCTAAAGGAGTTGGAGCCGAAGAGGCCGAAGCTGTCTTAGTTTGGGCAGAAGGTTTCTTTTCAGAAACGACCTTTTTAGCGACAGGCTTCTTGGCTGCTACTGCCGTTTTGGCTGCAGGCTTCTTGGCTACCACCGCAGTTTTGGCTGCAGGCTTCTTGGCTACCACCGCAGTTTTGGCTGCAGGCTTCTTGGCTACCACCGCAGTTTTAGCGGCAGGCTTCTTGGCTACCACCGCAGTTTTAGCGGCAGGCTTCTTGGCTACCACCGCAGTTTTAGCGGCAGGCTTCTTGGCTACCACCGCAGTTTTGGCTGCGGGCTTCTTGGCTACTACTGCCGTTTTGGCTGCAGGCTTCTTGGCTACCACCGCCGTTTTGGCGGCAGGCTTCTTGGCTGCCACTGCCGTTTTGGCTGCGGGCTTCTTGGCTGCCACTGCGGTTTTAGCGGCAGGCTTCTTGGCTGCCACTGCCGTTTTGGCTGCAGGCTTCTTGGCTGCCACTGCCGTTTTGGCTGCGGGCTTCTTGGCTGCCACCGCAGTTTTAGCGGCAGGCTTCTTGGCTGCCACCGCAGTTTTAGCGGCAGGCTTCTTGGCTGCCACTGCGGTTTTAGCGGCAGGCTTCTTGGCTGCCACTGCGGTTTTAGCTGCTGGTTTAGCTTTCTGTACTGCTGCCATTTCAACCTCCTTTGGTAATCAAAGTTCAAAGAAATACAACACTAACAACTACTACCCTCTCCAGTACACACCAAATACAGCGTAACCGAAGCCTGTTAATCCCAAGATAGCGCGCCCCCTGTCTGATATTCGGTAACGCGCGTTTCGAAGAAGTTTTTCTCCTTCTTGAGATCAATTATTTCCGCCATCCATGGGAACGGATTGCCAGCCCCTGGGTATAGCACATCCAAGCCGATTTGCTGACAACGGCGGTTGGCGATAAAACGCAGGTATTCTTTGAACATTGATGCGTTCATACCGAGTACGCCACGTGGCATAGTATCCTCGGCATAACGGTATTCCAGTTCCACGCCTTTTTGCATAAGGCCACGAATTTCCTCGCGGAACTCAAGTGTCCACAGGTGGGGATTTTCCAGCTTAATCTGATTAATTACATCCACACCGAAATTGAGGTGCATGGATTCGTCACGCATAATGTACTGATATTGCTCGGCGGCGCCGGTCATTTTATTCTGACGCCCAAGCGCTAAAATTTGCACGAAACCGACATAGAAGAATAACCCCTCCATGATGCAGGCAAACACAATCAGGCTGCGTAATAACTGACGATCCGTTTCTGGTGTGCCCGTCTTAAAGTCCGGATTGGTCAGGGTATCGATAAAGGGCAGCAAAAATTCATCTTTTTCACGTATGCTGGAAACTTCATGATACATGTTGAAAATTTCGCCCTCATCCAGCCCCAAGCTTTCAACGATATATTGGTAGGCATGCGTGTGAATCGCCTCTTCGAACGCCTGACGTAATAGGTACTGGCGACATTCAGGATTGGTGATGTGGCGGTAGGTTCCAAGCACAATATTGTTGGCCGCGAGGCTGTCCGCTGTGGTGAAGAATCCAAGATTGCGCTTGACCATGAGGCGCTCATCATCGGTCAAACCGTTGGGATTCTTCCATAATGCAATGTCGGCGGACATATTGACCTCTTGCGGCATCCAGTGGTTGGCGCAGGCAGAGATGTACTTCTCCCAAGCCCATTTGTACTTGAATGGCACTAGCTGATTAACGTCTGCATTGCAGTTAATGATACGCTTGTCTTCCACGCGTATCCGCCCAGCTGAGCTGGATGCAATAGTATAGTCATTCATTGACATGACTCGCATTCCGGGTTGTCAATTGCACACATCTGTACCGCATTCAATTCGCCAGCGCGCGAGGTGGATTTTTCCGTCGAAGTCGCGCCCATGGTGCGCAGATAATATGTAGTCTTCAGGCCACGCAGCCATGCCAGCTTGTAGGTTTCGTCGAGCTTGCGCCCCGACACGCCAGCCATGTAGATATTCAGTGATTGTGCTTGGTCAATCCATTTCTGGCGCCGTGCCGCGGCTTCTATCACCCATTGCGGCTCAATCTCGAATGCGGTCGCATACAAGCTACGTAATTCGGCCGGAATGCGATCAATTTTAGCAAGGCTTCCATCAAAATATTTTAGGTCGGCTATCATCACCTCATCCCACAGTCCCAGCCTCTTAAGGTCATTCACCAGATATTCGTTGATGACGGTGAATTCACCAGACAGGTTCGATTTTACAAACAAGTTCTGGTACGTAGGTTCAATGCAGGCCGATACGCCGATGATATTTGATATTGTCGCAGTGGGCGCAATAGCCACGCAGTTTGAGTTGCGCATGCCGTACTGCCTGATGCGTACGCGCAATTTGTCCCAATCCATGCTGGTGGACATATCTACCTCTACATGTCCTCCGCGTGACTGACGCAGGAGCTCCAGCGTATCCTGCGGCAATATGCCCTGATCCCACAGGCTGCCGTTATAGCTATCGTAACGGCCTCGTTCTTCGGCTAGCTCTGTAGATGCCAAATAGGCGTAATAACACACTGCTTCCATGGAGCTATCGGCAAATTCAATCGCTTTTTTCGAGGCATAAGGTATCCGTAGTTCATGCAAGCAATCCTGAAATCCCATGATGCCCAACCCAACGGGACGGTGTTTGAGATTGGAGTTGCGCGCCTTCTCAACGGCGTAATAGTTGATGTCGATTACGTTATCCAGCATACGCATGGCGGTGGCAATGGTACGCTTGAGCTTTTCGTGGTCAAGCTGACCGAGTGAGTTCAGATGCGCCTTGAGATTGACTGAGCCAAGATTGCATACCGCAATTTCGGATTCGGAGGTGTTCAACGTGATTTCAGTGCATAAATTAGAACTATGCACCACGCCGACATGTTGTTGTGGCGAACGTATATTACATGGGTCTTTAAAAGCGATCCACGGATGGCCCGTCTCAAATAACATAGTCAGCATTTTGCGCCACAGGCTGGCTGCCGAAATTTTTTTGAATAGGGTGATCTCGCCATTTGCTGCCTTAGCCTCACAAGCAAGGTAGGTACGCTCGAATTCTGTGCCGAACTTGTCATGTAGGTCAGGGCAGACTGATGGCGAAAATAGTGTCCATTCCCCGTCTTCCACGACGCGCCTCATGAATAAGTCTGGTATCCAATTGGCTGTATTCATGTCATGCGTGCGACGGCGGTCATCGCCGGTATTCTTGCGCAACTCAAGAAATTCCTCGATATCCAGATGCCATGTTTCCAGATACGCGCATACCGCGCCCTTCCTTTTGCCCCCTTGGTTGACTGCCACAGCGGTGTCATTGGCGACTTTCAGGAACGGCACCACGCCTTGCGATTTTCCATTGGTGCCCTTGATGTGTGCGCCCATAGAACGCACGGGCGTCCAGTCATTGCCAAGGCCACCGGAGTATTTGGCCAGAAGGGCATTTTCCTTTATTGCTTCAAAGATACCGGCTAGGTCGTCCGGTACGGTAGTAAGGTAACAGGAAGAGAGTTGCGAACGGATCGCCCCAGAGTTGAACAGGGTAGGCGTTGAACTCATGAAATCGAAACTGGACAGCAGATGATAGAACTCGATAGCGCGCGCGTTGCGGTCACTTTCCCTAAGCGCCAGTCCCATAGCCACACGCATGAAAAATGCCTGCGGCAACTCGATGCGGCTTTCGTTTATGTGCAGAAAGTAACGGTCATATAAGGTTTGCAAACCAAGATAGCTGAACTGCAAATCACGGCTTGCAGTTAGTTCATTGGCCAATCGCGGCAGGTCAAAATTCGCCATGTCGCGGTCAAGCAGCTCCGCCTCAATGCCACGCTTGATGAATGAGGGAAAATATTCAGCATAACGCGTTACCATGTCGGCGTCTTCGCCGATAACATCACAGCAAATGTTGTTCAGCAGCAAGCGGGCGGTAACGAAGCTATAGGCTGGATCATGTTCGATCATCGCACGGGCGGCAAGGATGGCACATTTGCGCACTTCTTCAACTGGTACGCCATCATAAAGATCACGTAGCGTCAACTTAAGAATCGGATCCGCACTTACCGCGTTGCCAAGTCCTTCACAAGCTGCCGCAATGCGTGCCGCAAGCCTTGCCTCATCCAACGGGCGAAGCACACCCTTGTCGTTGACTTGAAGAATATGTGTAGGCGCAACTTTTGCCTTGGCCCGTTCACGCGTGCGTTCCTCGCGGTAAAGCACGTAGGCACGGGCCACATCGTGTTCCCCGGAACGCATCAGAGCCAATTCGACCTGATCTTGAATATCTTCGATATGCAGCGTCCCGCCATGCGGGTGACGGCGCAACAACGCATTAACCACAGTTCCGGTCAATTGATTAACCAGCTCGCGCACGCGCGAGGATGCCTCGCCATTTATGGCGATAAATGCCTTGGTCAATGCAACGGCAATCTTGGTTGCCTCAAAAGCAACTACGGAACCATTGCGGCGAATAACCTTGTGTTGGTCAAAAGGAATGCTGGAAACAGTTATGGTATCGGAAAGATCCTGTGCCGACATTGAAGAAGGGGACAAACCTAGCATTATAGTTATCGCTCTAAATTATTGCTCTATCTGAAATCAGAACTGAAATACAAAAACTACTATATGTAGTATCCAGCAGCTTATATAGAGGCAGGTTTAGTAAAATATGATTGTAGTACATCGGGGGAATTTTGCAAGTTTTTTTCTTAATAAATCGATCTATTTAATAAAATAAACAGGTACAAAAAATTTAAAAAACCGCACGACATTTCTTATTAAAATGTGTATTGATATATTCCATTGCCGACCCGTTTTCAACCCACCTTCGCAAGATAACGCGGCCAGTCAAATCCACGTCCAGGGTCAGTCTTCCGTCCCGGTGCAATATCTGAGTGCCCTGCAATTTCACGAATCGGGTAAGCGCGTTTGAGCACCCTTGTTAGCCGGATTAGTGCAGCATATTGTTGATCGCAAAATGGCAAAAAATCTGTACCTTCTAATTCTATGCCTATAGAAAAATCATTGCAGGCCGTACGGCCATGCCACATCGATACACCGGCATGCCAGGCGCGCTTGCCGCAAGGCACGAGCTGGATAATCTTGCCCGTGCGCTGTATTAAAAAATGGGCAGAAACTCTCACTCCTTTGAGTTGAACAAAATAGGGGTGTGCGTCCGTATCAAGAGTGTTGGTAAATAACTGTGCAACCGCCTGGCCACCGAACTCACCCGGTGGCAAACTGATATTGTGAATAACTAATAAATCTATGGTAGTACCAGACGGACGGAAATCACAGTTTGGCGAAGCCAGCCGGCGCAGTCCGCTGACCCAGCCATTTGTGCCAACTTTCACTGCTCATTCATCCTTGTCAGTGATGTCCAGCCTATCCATGCGATAACGCAAGGCACGAAAAGTCACTCCCAGTACTTTGGCCGCCGCTGTTCGGTTGAAATTGGTCTGTTGTAACGCCTCTAGAATAGCTGCGCGTTCGACGCTATCCAGATAATCGGTAAGCGGGTATTTGCCAGCTACACTTGGCTTGACGGTCATTCCAGCAAAGTCCGTGGGCGCAAGCTGCAAATCGGCTGGCACGATAATGCCGTCCGAACATAATGCAAGCGCCCGCTCGATTATGTTTTCCAGTTCGCGCACATTACCTGGAAAATCGTATTGTTGAAGTGCCTTTAAAGCTGACGATGCCAATTCGACCTTCGCATCACCACACAAACGAGCTAAAAAATGGTTGGCGACCTCAGCAATATCATCACGCATTGCGCGCAACGGTGGCATAAGCAGGGTAATCACATTCAGCCGGTAATATAAATCCTGACGGAATTTTCCCTGTTGTACTTGCTCCGCCAACGCATTATGGGTGGCACTGATGATACGTACATCCACCGGATCTTCTTGCGTGGCGCCCACCTTACGTATTTTTTTCTCTTGGATTACCCGCAACAATTTTACTTGCATGGAGAGAGGCAAATCGGCAACCTCGTCAAGGAATAAAGTACCGCCATTGGCAGCTTGAAATAAACCCTCGCGATCCTTTTCCGCACCGGTGAACGCGCCCTTGCGATAGCCGAAAAATTCGCTTTCCATAAGCGTTTCCGGGATTGCCCCGCAGTTTACCGTGATGAAGGGTTGATCGCGCCGAGCGCTTTTTTCAACGATCAGCCGCGCAGCCAGTTCTTTTCCACTGCCTGATTCGCCACTGATATGCACCGGTGCCTGGCTACGCGCCACCCGATCGATCAGGTCGCGCACCTTTTCCATGGCGGGGGAAAGCCCCAGCAATGTTCGTACGCCTTTTCGCACGGTGGCAGACGGTGGCGGCAGCTTTAGTACAGCATTGACCAAGGCACGCAACTGGGTCAGCGCAACTGGCTTGGGAAGGTAGTCGAAAGCGCCCGCCTTGAGTGCAAAAATCGCATTTTCCATGTTGCCATGTGCGGTAATCACCGCGACTGGCACATGCATGTTACGAGCAATAATATATTGCACTACCTCCAGTCCTTCTCCATCCGGCAGGCGCATATCTGTCAGACATAGCTGATATGTTTTAGTATTTAATTGTTGCAAGGCTTCTTGCACATTGCTAGCACGGTCGACCTGCAACCCCATGCGTAGCAGCGCCAACTCGATTAGCTCCAATATATCCGGCTCATCATCCACCACCAAGACGCGCGCAGGGCTGACCTGTATATCAACGTTCATTTTGATCCCCAAACACAATGCGGAAACAGGCACCGCCCTTTGCTGGCTGCCTATATTCAAGCGTTGCGCCGTTTGCTTCACACAGTTCGCGTGCAATATATAAACCTAAACCCGTACCACCGGCCGTCATGGTAAAGAAAGGCTCGAACAACTGTTGAACAGTCTCGGGGGCAACGGGAGGCCCATCGTTCAGAATTTCCAGTATCGTCCTCCCATCATTAGAGCGCCATGCACACAGTTGCACACTGCCTGCCAGCTTGCTGCAATAACGCAAAGCGTTGCGGCATAAATTCCACAATACTTGATCGAGATGGCCAAGATCAAACCTGATTACGCAAGCCGGGGCAATCTTAATTAAAAATATTTCCTGTGACACGCCTTGGGTATGGCGTAACCCCTCAATATAGAGGGGCAGTTTCTCTGTTAAATTATAATCTTCGCTTTGCACCCTGTCGCGCCGGTTCAACTGCAGCACATCTTCCACGATGTGGTTCAACCTTGCGGCATTGTCCATAATGATCTGAAACAGACGAGTCTGCCCTGGATCGTGCTTCTCTTCTTGTAGCAGTTCAGTTGCGTAACTAATAGCTGACAGTGGGTTGCGCACCTCATGGGCAATGTTGGCGGTCAATCGTCCCAGTGCTGCGAGTTTGATCTGCTGAGCCTGGGCCTGAACACGTTGCATATCCTCAAGAAAAATTATCGCGCCCCAAAATCCCTCGCGCTCTACTGGCAGGAAACGCACACGCACCTGATGATTGGTTACAGGCAAACGCAATACTTCATGTCCACGCCCTTGGTGCTGCCGCCAAACGGCGAACCGGTCCGCCAGCAGAGGCGCACAACTTTCCAACGTGGCATTATTAATATTTGAAAACGTATACCCTAGCAAACGTTCCACGCCAGGATTGTATTGCTTGACCATTCCGCTCTCATTCACCACCAGCACACCGTCTGGCATATCCTGAATCACCAGCCTGTTAGTTTCCGCCATATTAGCCAAATCTACACCGCGCAGAGCAGCCAAATTTTCGCTGGCAATGGCATACTTAGCCATGGTATGTGCCAGCCAGGCAACGGCGAAATAAGCGGCACTCAACAATCCAGCCTGTACATATTGGGCTACCGCCGCATCTTGGGTCAATACTGCGTAGGAGTGCTGCAATAACACCGCTATGCTAGCGAGTGCCGCGAAAAACAGGGTAATCTTGTCACGGCTAATTAATCCTGTAGCAGTCAGTGATACTAGTAGCAATACACCCAAACCGCTTTGCATACCCCCGCTAGCGTGTGACAAAACTGTTATACAAGCAATATCCGCTCCTACCAAAAATGCTAATTGCAAGCCAAACCGTGGCCGACGTAGTTTGATGGTTAGGAACGAAATCAGGGTTAGTGCAATGTATGTGAGACTAGTGTGAAAGAACAGCGACGGAGCACGTGAACCTAATGTCAGGGCATCGCCAAACGTGCTCACCAGAAAGACAAATAGTCCGCTCAGGGTCAAGCGATAAAGATTGAAGAAATAAACTGCGCGCCACATGGCTTCTGATGCGGGCACAGAATAGGATCTCGGGCGCAACGGATGCCACGTGGAGAGAGGTAGGTTATCCCACATCAAAACTCATCTGGTATTAGAGATTATTCAGGTTCTGAAGTGTGTGCATGGCGATGTACCTCACTGCAATAATGCTTGTGATCGACCATGATGCTCTCACCTTTAGGTAGGTGCACACCACAGTGCGCACAACGTACCATATTTTCTCTGTGCTTTGTTGTATCTTCACCCAGTACATCTTTTTTTGACGTCTGCTTACGGTAGTGCTTGAGCAACAAGTAGATGACTATGAAGATAACAATTACAATTACTATGCGACTCATCCCACCATAACTCCAAAAAACCGCTAATGAGCAAAAATTAAAAGGTAAATAGGGCTACCCTGTTTATAAGGCCGCAACCGCCATACTAGTAGCTCCTTTATTAAGACTAGCGATAAACCGCCTGGACAGAAGCAATTTCAAGGATAAACCCAGCAGGCCTTTTACAGAGGTATGGTTTTCGTTAGATAATCAAATCTGCAAGAAACTTGAGTGCGGCATCTTTCAGGTATCACACGATAGATATATCGCACATACTGATTTTGGTAAGCTTGATACCCTGGCAGTAAGTTCCCATCAATTTCGCGCGTTAAAAGTAAATATAGGCAATGCCAATCGCTCTCGGCGCCATTGTGTTTTAAATCTATCCATCCACGCTTCGCATTGTGCCATAGCTTCTCAATTTGAGTCATTGTTGGTTTGCTGGATATAACTTAAAACCAAACAATGAGTCGCTATCCGGGCTAAGAATATATCTACCACTATCTTTTGCTTTTTGCCAAACGATGCAATGCGGTTTTCAGAGGTGAATCCTCTAATTTTACGGCGAAGTCAACTAGCTGCTGACGGCTTATTGCACTGAGTGAGGTGGGGCGAAGGGGGCGTGTGGTGATTGGCGAGGCAACTTGCACCTTAATCTGAATTCCAGTAATCTCATAACCCCCGTTTTGGCACAATTGAGTAAGTTTTGGGGCAAGCTGGCGTAATTTGGCTGCCACTGTGCCATTGTCTGCGGCGATAATGAGCGTTTGCTGATCAATTTGCATCACATGGCTAGCGCGTATCAAGGAGGGGGGAGCAATCTGTTCGTAGTACCGCTGTAATGCGAGGAACTGGCCTACCTTATGTGATAGTTGACGCAACTCTTGGCTGGAATTGAGGTATGAGCTTAGTCGATTTGACACAGCATCAGGTTCAGTCAGAAATTAAAACATGGATATTATTCTAGTTTCCATTGGTTTGTAAAAATTCGCGGCATACGCTCGGCAATGATGCACCTATCAAAAATCAATGTTGGCTTATAAAGTTTAATCAGATGGAGCTGTTGCCACTGTCAGTTGGGTTATGGCCAATTTAAGAAACGGTTTGACTTCCGGTGAAGGTATGTTTCGATCCTGAATGTGTATTTAATTTTGGCGTAAGGATGAAGATATCCAGGGTGTATTCAGCTTACCCAGAGCAATATGTTAATATAGCAAAGATTAGTTGTTCAGGCTGTCGGCACAAGTTGTGACGGTAATACGTGCTGAAACTTGTCAAGGTGAACAGATAAAACTTGCTTTTGTGGCTTTCACATAACTCTACGAAGTGAGATATTCAGAATTGTCGCACACAACCACAAACGTTTTTTTTGACACGCCGAGAATTGATAGCTATGAGGTTTTTACAAGGGTGAGGTGTGCACTTCACCCTTTTTGCTTGGTGTAACCGAAAATAAATTCAGCATTACATTAAAACTAATAGTTAAAACTTAGAATTGAAACCTCGAAAAATTAAACAATGATTTCTACTTTATTGAAAAGTGTTTTTGGCAGTCGTAACGATCGCCTTCTCAAACAATATCGCCAGGCAGTGGTGGTGATTAACGCTCTCGAGGCTGAAGTAGGAAAGCTTTCCGACGAGGCACTGCATCTTAAAACTGAAACTTTCAAACAGCGCATTACCCAAGGCGAAACGCTGAATACATTGTTACCTGAGGCATTCGCTGTGGTGCGTGAGGCCGGGCAGCGCGTGCTGCAAATGCGCCACTTCGACGAGCAACTGATCGGCGGTATGGCACTGCACCATGGAAAGATTGCGGAAATGCGCACCGGAGAGGGTAAAACTTTGATGGCGACCCTGCCAGCATATCTCAATGCACTTTCAGGTCACGGCGTACACGTGGTGACGGTAAACGATTACCTGGCGGCACGTGATGCTGAATGGATGGGTCGGCTGTATCGCTTCCTTGGGTTATCAGTTGGGGTAATTTTGTCGCAGATGGACCCTACCGATAAGCAAGCTGCTTACAATGCGGATATAACCTACGGCACCAACAACGAATTTGGCTTTGATTATCTGCGCGACAATATGGCCACCCATGCCGGTGAGCGCTTCCAGCGTAAATTGAATTATGCCATCGTGGATGAAGTGGATTCCATTCTGATCGATGAGGCGCGTACACCGCTGATTATTTCTGGCCAAGCTGAAGATAATGTGGACGTTTATATCCGCATGGACAAACTGGTGCCACAGCTGGTGCGTCAGCAAGAAGAAAATGGCCCCGGCGATTACAGTGTTGACGAAAAAAACCGTCAGATTCTGTTGACGGAAAGCGGGCATGAGCACGCTGAAGAATTACTTAGTCAAGCAGGGCTGTTGCCCACGGGCGGCAGCTTATATGACCCAACCAACATCATGCTGATTCATCATCTGTACGCCGCGTTGCGTGCACATGCGCTGTATCTTCGCGACCAGAATTATGTAGTACAAGACGGCGAAGTGATCATTGTAGATGAATTCACTGGCCGTATGATGGCAGGAAGACGTTGGTCTGAAGGCCTGCACCAAGCGGTTGAGGCAAAAGAAGGGGTTACTATCCAGAAAGAGAATCAAACTCTAGCCTCTATTACCTTCCAGAATTACTTCCGTCTATACGGCAAATTGGCCGGCATGACCGGTACGGCAGATACCGAAGCGTTTGAGTTTCAGCAGATTTACAACCTGGAAACCGTCATTATCCCACCGCACCGGCCCACTATCCGTAAGGATATGATGGACAAAGTTTACCTTACGACAAGCGAGAAATATCGAGCAGCTATTTTGGATATTAAGGATTGCTACCAACGTAGCCAACCGGTGCTGGTCGGCACCACATCGATTGAAACCTCGGAGTTATTGTCGCAATTATTGGAAAAAGAAAAGTTGCCGCACCAAGTTTTAAACGCCAAGCAGCATGCGCGCGAAGCTGAGATCATAGCGCAAGCGGGAAGCCCAAAGATGATTACGATTGCCACTAACATGGCCGGGCGCGGCACTGACATTGTGTTGGGCGGCAATGTAGAAAAGCCCATCGAACGGTTACGCATGGACGAGGGTTTGGACAATGCCACGCGTGATCAACGCATCGCCCAGTTGCGCGCTGAATGGCAACCGATACATGACCAAGTTGTAAAGAGCGGGGGCTTACATATTATCGGTACCGAGCGCCACGAATCGCGCCGTGTAGATAACCAATTGCGTGGTCGCGCGGGTCGTCAGGGCGACCCTGGCTCCAGCCGTTTTTATTTATCGCTGGAAGATCCGCTGTTGCGGATTTTTGCCTCCGACCGTGTGGCAGCCATCATGAACCGTTTCAAATTGCCCGAAGGTGAAGCGATTGAGCATTCTTGGGTCACCCGCGCCATTGAGAACGCACAACGCAAGGTCGAAGCGCGCAATTTTGACATGCGCAAGCAAATTCTTGAATACGACGATGTGGCTAATGAACAACGCAAGGTAATCTACCAGCAGCGCAATGAGCTGCTGGAGAGCATGGATATTTCCGAAACGATCGACGCAATGCGCGAAGGGGTAATGCATAACATCATTAGTGAACACATCGTGCCGCAAAGTATGGAAGAGCAGTGGGATGTCCCGGGGCTGGAGAAGGCATTGGCTGCTGAATTTCAATTAATTCTACCGCTTACACAATGGCTGGAAGAAAATAAACAGCTTGATGAAACTAGCTTGCGTGACCGTGTGGTGCAGGCTGCGCAACAGCAATATCAGGCCAAAGTGGAACAAGTTGAGGCAGAAATGATGCACGGATATGAGCGCATCATTATGCTGCAAAGCGTGGATACCCACTGGCGTGAGCACTTGGCAGCGCTGGATCATCTACGTCAGGGCATCCATCTGCGTGGTTATGCGCAAAAAAATCCCAAGCAAGAATATAAGCGTGAAGCATTCGAGTTATTTTCCGGCATGCTTGAATCGATCAAGCGTGATGTCACGCTGACATTGATGAACGTACGTATCCGTAACGAACAGGATATTGAAGCGGTAGAAGCACCCCACGCTCCGGAAAATGTGCAGTATCACCATGCCGACTATGATGAGACCGGAGCTGCCGAGGATGGAGAAGCAGAGAAAAAACCATTGGCACGCACTGACAAAAAAGCCGGACGCAATGATCCATGCCCGTGTGGCTCTGGCAAAAAATATAAGCACTGCCATGGCAAGTTAACTTGATGTAATTATTTTGGTGGGAGATCACGATGACGACAGATGACTTAATTTTGCAGACCCTGCGTAATTCCACGCTAACTGAAGAGTTGCGGGATGCCGAGATTGAAGAGTTGGCAAATATTATTACCGTGCACGAATACAAAGCGGGTGAATATCTCCTCCAGCCTGGTAACAGCACACTCAGAAATACACTGATGATCCTTGCTACAGGTGAAGTTGAAGCGACTGCCACTCTTGGCGGTGAGAAAGCCACCTTGCATCTGCTGCAGCCCGGTGATTTGGCTGGCATTATCACGTTTGTCGGTGGAAGTGCGGCGCAGATCAGCGCTACTGTGGTGGCCAAGACAAATAGCAAAGTACTATTACTAGACCGCTCCCGTTTAGAATCATTCCTTAGTACAAACCCCGCTATCGTGTACTACGTAATGCGCGGTGTCGTGCGTCACGTGCATGGTATTGTGAGGCGCATGAATATGCAATCCGTAGAAATGAGCAATTACATCTATCAACAAGGTGGTCGTTATTAGCGACTAATCTGAATGTTTTAATTGTGAAACGCTTCCTTGCTGGTTTCGATATGTTTGTTCAGTTCATTATTATGAAACTCCGCGCCCCCTTCTATGATTGTCTGGAAAATAATTGCTAGGCAATCATCTACGAATTTATGAAATATATAGGTTAAAAGGCATGCCAGTTAATTTACAATCTCCTATCCCAAATGCTCTGCTGCCTGTCAAAGGCGTGCTGCTGGGCACTGCGGAAGCGAGCATCAAAAAACCTGGACGCCAGGATTTACTGCTCATGCACTTGGCCGCACAAGCCACGGTAGCTGGAGTATTCACGCAAAACCGTTTCTGCGCCGCGCCGGTTATCGTGGCGCGCGAACATCTGGTTGCGAATAAAAGCGTGCGTGCACTGGTGGTTAACACGGGAAACGCTAATGCCGGTACCGGTGAGCAGGGATTAGCTGCGGCTCGTGCCACCTGTGCTGAAGTAGCCAATCTGCTGGATTGCGAGGCAGAACAGGTGCTGCCGTTCTCCACCGGTGTGATCATGGAGGCGTTGCCGCTGTCGCGGTTGGTCTCAGGGCTACCAACCTGCGTGGCCGAACTACGCGAGGATAACTGGCTTAATGCCGCACAGGCCATCATGACCACTGACATCGTTGCTAAAGCGGTGTCCAAACAAATTACGCTCGATGGTGTAACTATCACGATTACCGGCATCGCTAAAGGCTCCGGCATGATCCATCCTAACATGGCTACCATGCTCGGTTATATTGCCACCGATGTTGCGGTGGCGCAGCCGCTGTTGCAACAGTTGGTGACCCACGCCAGTGATGCTTCGTTCAACTGCATCACCGTGGATGGCGATACATCTACCAATGACGCACTGATGGTGATTGCCACCGGCATGAGCGGTGCGCAAGCTATCACTGATGTGAAAAGCACGGCGTTCGCGCAATTGCAGGCGGCGGTCACGGATGTTGCCATATTGCTGGCGCAGGCCATCGTGCGTGATGGTGAGGGTGCGACCAAGTTTATCACTGTCCAAATTGAAGGGGGTAAGAGCGTGGCGGAGTGCAAGCAAATCGCCTATGCCGTGGCACGCTCCCCCTTGGTCAAGACCGCATTTTTTGCTTCTGATCCCAATCTTGGGCGCATCCTTGCTGCAATCGGTTATGCCGATGTGCAGGATCTCGATGTACATCGTCTCAAGCTATATCTTGACGATGTGCTAGTAGCTGAGCATGGCGGACGCGCCGCCAGCTATATCGAAGAAGATGGTCAGCGCATCATGCAACAAAGCGACATTACCATTCGGGTCACGCTAGATCGCGGCACAGCAACTGCCACAGTATGGACCTGCGATTTCTCTTATGACTATGTCAAGATCAACGCCAGTTACCGTAGCTGATCAAACTGTTTGACTGGTAGGGCACGCACAACTTGCCACCGCCTAGTACCGTAGCTTTCTGTTCGTTTTAACTTAAATCCGCCTTACTCTCGTAAATCGGTATTAGATAAAAACCATGCAACAAAACCAAGGATAAAAAACTAACTTTCTTCCAACAAAAATTTTGCCAGTAACTCAATCGTCAAAACTGATCGCCCGATAAGCAACGTTCACCACCACTAACTCTTCTACTCCGTCAGGGATATGCAACATAACCACATCGTCAGCGCGCGCCTTTAATAGCGCTCGGGCTAACGGTGATACCCAGCTAATCAATCCACGCCCGGCATCAGCTTCATCCACGCCGACTATGCTATAGGTATACTCTACGCCGTCCTGCCTGCACACTGTAACTGTCGCCCCAAAGAATACTTGATCGCACGAGCCCCGCTGCACCGGATCCACCACTGCGGCGTTTTCCAGACGCTTGGAAAGAAAGCGGATGCGCCGGTCGATTTCACGCAAACGTTTTTTACCGTAAATGTAATCGCCATTTTCCGAGCGATCGCCATTAGACGCGGCCCAGGTAATCGTTTGCACCAACACCGGGCGTTCCACTTTCCAGAGCTGATCAAGTTCGTCTTTGAGACGCTGATAGCCAACGGGGGTGATGTAGTTTTTGACTCCTGGCGGAAGCGGTGATGCTGACTGACCTTCTTCCTCGTCAGCACTTTCGTCTGTTTCCTTAGTAAAAGCTTTGCTCATGATCGCCCGCCTTTTTGAATAATCTCCGTAACTTTATAGGCAGCTCTGACTAAATACCCCTTTGCAGTTCCGTTCCTTGAACTTTTACGAGGTATAACAATTTATGCCGCCCATGTTTTTCCATTTAGCATCAACTTCGATATTCAGAGCTAAGCAGCGAAAGCGCCTCAAGCGCGGTTCCTTCTGTTAGCCGCCGATCACCACACGAATATACCTTGGCTAACGCTTGCTCGATAAGTGCTTCCAAATATTAACTTCCTATTACTGCCCCTACTCCTAAAGTTAAATTGGAGTAGGGGACTATTAATGCGACCAAGTAAAGTTTGAAGTGGGGAGTACAATTACTATGCAATTTGACTGGCAAATAAGTCAACATACCCTGGCTGAATCAATAATCTGACACAGGGGGACACTGATTGATTTTTTGAGACATCGGAAACTAACACAAGTATGGATATTACAATATACCGAAAGGTCATACGCAGGCCGTTCTTTTATTTTACTAATGGACATGTTAGCTTTACCAAATGAATCAAAATAGCGACATACTCGAAGAACACAAACTAAGCGCAGCTGAAACTTATTCAACCGATATCCTAACTAACGATGTACGAATATTTAAAGTTATCCCAAGATTTTTTAGAAGCTTCCTTGGAAGTACTTAATAAATTAAACAACCACTAGGAGAATTACCATGATTTCACGCGTTACAAGTGCTTTTGTTTTTGCAACTCTCGTTACTACCAGCAATGCTCACGCACAGGTTCGCACCGTCAGAGACATCCCGACCGCACTGGCAGTAGAGGCCGTTGCCGCCGCCGTCGCTGACTGCTCTTCGAAGGGCTATAACGTCAGCGGCGCTGTGGTCGACCGCGCTGGACAGCTCAAGGCGTTACAACGTGCAGACAATGCAGGCCCACATTCAATCGATACCAGCCGCAGAAAAGCTTACACAGCTCTTACGATCAAAAATTCAACCGCACGGCTAATGGAAAATACACAAAAAAATCCCGCAGCTGCTAATCTTGTCTTCATAAATGATTTCATTGCCTTGGGTGGCGGGGTACCCATTCAAGTGGAAGGCGACACAATTGGTGCCATTGGCATCGGTGGTGCACCTGGCGGCCATCTCGATGAGCAATGCGCAGAAGCAGGAATCGCTAAAATCAAAGACCGCTTGAAGTGAGGAACGCTGCCAACTTTGACACCACCCAGCAACACACCGCTCGAAAAGCAGCGTAGCGCAAAGCATCCGGAGAGGTTACCGGAGATATTTTTGGGCTTTTGGCGAACCTAGCCTCATAAATACGCGCCGTTACAAGGAGCCAGCAAAAACTGGCCCTTGAATGTGTCAAAATCGGACGCTGACGTAACGACGACGCCTCTTAAGGACAACTCTCTTTCCTTTTGCAACCATCTATCCACTATTGCTACCTGCCTTTGCTGATGCTTGAGATCCGCTCCGGCGTCTTGGCAGCCACCGCGCTGCGCTCAAGCAACATCCGTCCAGTGCCGAAAAGCCATGATAGGCTAGCCTTTTTCAAACCTCATTACCCCACCTAAGCAATGAATCTTGATGGTGTCTTTAGCGGCGAAGCGACCTTCCAAAAGCTGTTTGGCAAGCGGATTTTCCAGTTGTGACTGAATGGCACGTTTGAGTGGGCGAGCGCCATAAGTAGGATCGAAACCGGCAGTGGCGATTTCCGCCAGAGCGGCATCGGTAATCTCCAGTTTCATATCCATTGCAGCTAGGCGGCTCTCCAAATAGCCTAATTGAATACGTGCGATAGCCTTGATATTCTTTTCATCCAGTGCATGGAACACCACCACTTCGTCTATGCGGTTGATGAATTCAGGACGGAAATAATTCTTTACCTCACCCATCACAGCCAGTTTTATAACCTGGTAGTCATCGCCTGATAGCTGTTGGATCATTTGACTGCCAAGGTTCGAGGTCATTACAACCACTGTGTTCTTGAAATCTACGGTACGCCCCTGTCCGTCGGTCATTCGGCCATCATCCAGCACTTGCAGAAGTACGTTAAACACATCGGGGTGCGCTTTCTCCACTTCGTCCAATAATATGACGGAATATGGTTTGCGCCGAACGGCCTCGGTAAGCCCACCGCCCTCTTCGTAGCCCACATAGCCAGGCGGCGCACCGATCAGTCGCGACACGGAATGCTTTTCCATATACTCACTCATGTCGATGCGGATGAGGTGATCTTCCGAATCGAACAAAAATCCGGCCAACGCCTTACATAATTCGGTCTTACCTACTCCAGTGGGTCCTAAAAACAGGAAGGATCCATAGGGACGGTTAGGATCCCCCAGCCCAGAACGCGAACGACGGATTGCGTCCGACACCAAACGTACGGCCTCGTCCTGTCCGACCACGCGCTCGTGCAACTTGGTTTCCATCTGCAACAGTTTGTCACGCTCGCCCTGCATCATTTTGGAAACCGGAATACCGGTTGCACGACTCACCACTTCTGCAATTTCCTCCGCACCCACGTGCGTGCGCAGCAGGCGATTCTGAGGCTTGGCTGCCTCTGCCTGGTTCGCCTCTTTTAATTTCGCTTCGAGTTGCGGGAGTTTGCCATATTGCAACTCGGCCACTTTGTCCAATTTACCTTCGCGTTGCAACCGGATAATTTCGGCACGTACGCGTTCGATTTCTTCCTTTACCTGTGCCGTACCATGAGCCGAGCCTTTCTCCGCTTTCCATATTTCTTCCAGGTCGGCATATTCACGCAACAGCTTTTCAATCTCGTCTTCGATGAGCTGCATGCGTTTTTTCGATGCCTCGTCCTTTTCCTTCTTTACTGCTTCGCGTTCAATTTTTAACTGAATCAGGCGCCGGTCAAGTTTGTCCATCACTTCCGGCTTGGAGTCAATTTCCATTTTGATGCGCGCAGCGGCTTCGTCTATCAGATCAATTGCCTTATCCGGCAAAAAACGGTCGGTAATATAGCGGTGCGACAATTCTGCCGCTGCCACAATAGCTGGATCGGTAATCTCCACACCATGGTGTAACTCATACTTTTCCTGTAAACCACGCAGGATAGCGATGGTTGCTTCCACTGTCGGCTCATCCACGAGTACCTTTTGGAAACGACGCTCTAGCGCGCCATCTTTCTCGATGTATTTGCGGTATTCATCCAGTGTAGTGGCACCGATGCAATGCAACTCGCCGCGCGCTAATGCTGGCTTTAGCATATTGCCTGCATCCATTGCGCCTTCAGCTTTACCTGCGCCGACCATGGTGTGCAGTTCATCAATAAATACGATGTTTCGGCCTTCTTCCATGGCTACTTCCTTTAGCACAGATTTCAGGCGTTCTTCGAATTCGCCGCGATATTTCGCACCGGCCAGTAACGCAGCCATATCAAGCGACAACACGCGCTTACCCTTCAGGGACTCCGGCACTTCTTCGTTGACAATACGCTGCGCTAAGCCTTCCACAATAGCGGTCTTACCGACGCCCGGCTCACCAATCAAAACCGGGTTATTTTTGGTGCGGCGTTGCAGAACCTGAATAGCGCGACGGATCTCATCGTCACGTCCAATCACTGGATCCAACTTGCCTTGACGGGCACGCTCAGTAAGATCCAGAGTGTATTTCTTCAACGCTTCGCGCTGACCCTCCGCTTCCTGGCTTCCCACATTTTGTCCGCCACGGACTGCGTTGATCGCTTGCTCCAAAGCCGCACGGACTACACCGTGCTGTTTCAATAGACGCCCGCACTCACCTTTGTCTTCGGTTAGCGCTAATAGAAACATTTCCGAGGCAATAAATTGGTCGCCGCGATTTTGCGCTTGCTTGTCGGTGAGATTAAACAAATTAGCGAGATCACGTCCGACCTGTACCTCGCCGCCGTGTCCTTCTACCTTGGTCAGGCGTCCCACACTTTGCGTCAACGCTTCTTTCAGAGGAACGACATTTCCGCCTGCACGCGCAAGCAGTGAGGCCGCGCCACTATCGGCATCGTTGAGCAATGCCAGCAGTACATGTTGCGGTTCAATGAATTGATTGTCGCTGCCCACAGCTAAACTCTGGGCATCGGACAGCGCCTGTTGCAGCTTAGTCGTAAACTTGTCGAATCTCATAATGGCTCCTTAAAAAATTATTAGTTGATAGATGGGGCAAATGGTTGAAATTTCAAGTATCCCAAAACTATATTCGATCAAATTAATACAAACTCAGCTACTCAAGGTTACATATTGCAAAAGGGCTGTATTAATAAAGCATGCCCCGCCAATCTCTACACCCATCTTTTTACAATCGATCTGACCTCGCTTCACCTTGACTGAGCAATCCTCTTTAGTCTAAAATATTTTTCGTTTTTCCATGAGTCCGGTACGGAAAGCTTGCCGTGAACGGGCGAATGCTGGCGGCTCCTGGGTCAACCGACAGCTCGTGTGTATGGCGGCATCTTGCTGAATGACTACAACATTGTGCAGGCCATGGCCATAAGGAGAAACAATCAATGGATAACTTCCAGATATATGAGTTTACGCCATTATGGCTGACCGTAGACCACATTGGTCCATTTCAAATACAACCCGAGGAAATAAACTTCACTGACAATAATAACGAGTCTTGCAATTTCTTTATGCTCCATTCAAAAAATGGACGAGGCAAGACAACGATATTGGAACTAATTTCAGCCTTAATGGGGATGACTGGCTTTAGCAAGCCTCAGGATTTAGCCGCAGCCCATAATCGCCGCTTCGACACACCGTTTAACCTGGAAAACCTGGATCGCGGCCCGGGACGGGCACAATTGGATTTTCGCATTCACTACAGTGAAGATGGCCATGAACAAGTTGCTGTATTGTCCCTGCTTGCTGGCCAGCTAGAGGCGGAAAGTAACTTGCGTCAGTGGGACGAAGAAGCACTGAGCAAAGTGGGGGCACAACAATGGCATCGTTTTGGCTTCTGCCGCAATGAAGCAGAAATCTGGTCGACAATTGGCCTGCATGACAAATGGATTACAAACTTTATTTCAGGTGTTGATGCAGCCACAGGTGAAAAAATTGGTGGCTTTGAAGAAAGCATACTAGACTGGCCCACAGTCATTTATTTCTCGGCCTATCGTGATATTGCGCCAGTTAATCCAGATCAGCACCGCGCCATTGTTCCCCCTTTGAACTGGAATTACGCACCTTCGTACTCTTTTGGCACAGAAAGCGGCGATTGGCGTGACTCGCTCGATAACCTGCTGGTTTGGCTGAAGTGGCTTGATGACGGACGTTTTGATCGCGCTGTCAAATTGGTCAATGAGCGAGTTTTTGCTAATACTTGTACCGCAATCAAGGATGTTCGCAAAGATCCACATGAGGTTGAAGTCGTGCGCAATGAAAATTTGCACCGACTCGATACACTCAGCAATGGGGAAAAAAGTCTGGTGCAATTGTTTGTGCGCCTCGGCGCATATATGACACGCAACACAATTTTGCTGATTGACGAACCTGAAGCACATCTACACGAAGACTGGCAACAACGACTTCTTACCCAGCTTAAAAAAATGGCGCAGGAACAGTTTCCTGGTTTGACGATTATTTTGGCTACCCATTCATCAACAATGATGGCTGCTTTTGCCTTAGAGCGGGAAGAAGATAATATGCGAAAAGGCTGCAATTTAGCCGACACTACGGCCGTAAAAACAAATTTCCCCCGGCCCAAGGAGAGAATATTCAGCAGGCCCAGCGAACGCTAATTGGTTTAACGCTAGTTCAATCGTAGCCGCAGGCAGAAAGCTGTCAAGTACTACATTCCTACAGGATTGATTAACTCAAGGCTTTTTGGATCAAAATCAAGCCGAACCCGCATGGAACCATATTAATTTTTAGATTAAATCTATTAAAATTTTAGCGGCGCATTGAATCGAAAAAATCAGCGTTGTTCTTAGTCGCTTTAATTTTATCCAGTAGAAATTCCATTGATTCCAATTCATCCATCGGATAGAGTAGTTTGCGCAGCACCCAAATTTTGGACAAAAGGTCTGATTTAATCAGCAACTCTTCTCTACGTGTACCGGAACGATTAATGTTAATGGCCGGATAGATGCGTTTCTCTGCCATGCGCCGGTCAAGATGAATTTCCATATTACCGGTTCCCTTAAATTCTTCGTAAATCACATCGTCCATACGGGAACCGGTATCCACTAGCGCTGTAGCGATAATGGTAAGTGAGCCGCCTTCTTCAACATTACGGGCCGCTCCGAAAAAACGTTTAGGACGCTGCAGGGCATTAGCATCAACGCCGCCAGTAAGCACTTTGCCGGAAGACGGTACAACAGTGTTGTATGCACGCGCTAGCCGAGTGATGGAATCCAGAAGAATAACCACATCCTTTTTATGTTCAACTAGGCGCTTGGCTTTTTCCAGCACCATTTCAGCGACCTGAACGTGACGTGTGGCAGGCTCGTCAAAGGTAGAAGCAACCACTTCACCGCGCACGCTACGGCTCATTTCGGTAACTTCTTCGGGACGTTCGTCGATCAATAGAACAATCAAATGTGCATCCGGGTTGTTTGCCGCGATGGAATGGGCGATATGCTGCAACATCACGGTCTTGCCAGATTTTGGCGAGGCTACCAGCAACCCACGCTGGCCTTTACCAATGGGAGCGACTATATCAATAATACGACCAGTAACGTTTTCCTCGGCACGGATGTCTCGCTCCAGTGCCATTTGCTTAGTTGGGAACAGCGGCGTCAGGTTTTCGAACAGTATCTTGTTCTTCGTATTTTCCGGAGCCTCAGAATTAACCTTGTCTACCTTTACTAAGGCAACGTAACGCTCCCCTTCTTTGGGAGTGCGGATCTCGCCTTCAATCGAGTCCCCGGTATGTAAGTTGAAACGACGGATCTGGCTTGGACTAACGTAAATGTCATCCGGTCCCGCCAAGTAAGAAATGTCCGGCGAGCGCAAAAAGCCAAATCCATCGGGTAATACTTCCAGCGTACCTTCGCCGAAAATACTCTCACCTTTTTTTGCCTGATTTTTAAGCAGGGCGAAAATCAGGTCTTGCTTACGCATGCGATTGGCATTGTCGATCTGGTTTGTTGTTGCTATGCTTACCAGTTCGGTGATGTGTTTGGTCTTGAGGTCAGATAAATGCATATAAAAATGGATGGGTGATATTACGAAGTTTAGGGAGCCTGCTTAGGGAGGTATTACCGTTTGCGCGAGGATGCCGCGTGCATGACATGAACTGCCTTGAGTATTAGGATTTGTGAGTATTATGTAACAGGAGCAAACGAAACAAAAAAACCATAATTTCAGTTTAGATGATTTAAATATGACTGTCAATAAATGCGGTGAGCTGCGATTTAGATAGCGCGCCAACTTTGGTTGCTTCGATATTTCCGTTCTTGAACAGCATCAGCGTGGGAATACCGCGGACACCATATTTCTGTGGAGTTTGCTGGTTTTCATCCACATTCATTTTTGCTACGGTCATACGCCCAGCATATTCCTTGGCAATTTCTTCCAGAATCGGAGCGATACTACGGCATGGGCCGCACCATTCTGCCCAATAATCTACCAGTACTGGCAAGGGTGCTTGTAGTACATCGGCGGCAAAAGTTGGATCAGTAACATAATGGATATGCTCACTCATGATGAATCTCGCTTTATAATTAGAGGTTAACGATACAATTGATTTATGTGAAGCTGAGTGAAGGCGCGCTACAGAAGTTAGGGATGCATCCTAACTAAAAAAAGGCAAAATGTGAAGTGTTTGCATATGTTTTGTGCATATTTATCCGTATACATGCCCTATCGTTTTGCATCCAAACGATACAGGATGCCTCATGCTCCCGCTTCAGTTCAACTGTGCTGCGTATGTTAACGAAGGAATCTATGCGCTAAACGAACAGTGTCTTACCCATATTTACGGGTGGAGCTTTCAGAAGTAAAATTAAAAGCTAGCCGGACACTCTTGATCAAAATTAAATATAATGGAATGTTGTTTCTAATTATTTAAATAGCACAGAATAAGATGCGCGGATCTACATTACTTAATTTTTAGGAGCATGATCATGAAAACCGTTACCCCCATGCCGCTGGCGGATGCAGTAGCTGAGCTAGGCGACCTAAATGGACAAACGCAGGCCCGGTATGTAATTTCAACTGATGGCAATGAAGTCACTGACAGCGTTACCGGCCTTATCTGGCGGCGCTGCGCAGAAGGCATGAAGATCACAGCCAATGGTTATAGTGGGACCGCAACCGCTTATAGTTCGGATCAGGCTCAGAGCTGGGCTAAGAACGAAGCCTTAACCAGTGGTAAACCTTGGCGTCTCCCCAGTTTAAAGGAACTGTCGAGCATTGTGGATTCCAACCGCTGTAACCCGGCGATTGATACGGACGCATTTCCAGGAACGCCAGGGTCTCCTTTTTGGTCCGCTCCGCCTGCGGCTGACGAGCCTGCTTACGCTTGGGGAGTTAATTTCGATTATGGCTACGTGGACTACGGCTCGGAGCATAACAGTGCTGGTTACCGGGTGCGCTTAGTACGCTCCGGTGAATAATTGAGCACTTGGTAATTTGGGCATTCGGGGCAGCTATTGATGTGGCCTGATTATATATAAAGTCCGTTCGCATTGAGCTTGTCTAAATGTAAATTTATTCAACGCGTTGGACAGGATCAGGCCGAACGGAAGTTGATACTTCATCCGGTCGCATCAATAACAACACCATCGAATCCCACCCCGCCGCACTGTGCGTACGAAGCTTCATTCCACCAGTGCTTGTAATCTTGGAATTTTATTCGATCATGATTTTTAAACCGTAATAATTTTCTCCAATACAGGCACCATGTCTTGATGCCAATCTGGAAGAGTCAGATCAAACGTTTTCCGCAGCTTTCCACTATCAAGCTTGGAATTGGACGGACGTGGTGCAGGCAATGGATAGTTGATGCTGGGAATTGCTTCAATTGCACTCGATTTTAACCGTAATTCAATTCCTGCCTTTTCAGCATAAGCAATGACGTATTTGGCATACTCGTACCAAGTTGTTTCACCAGCAGCAACCAAATGATAGATGCCATAGGGAAAGCTTTCTCGATTTACTTCGTTCCAATACTGAGCAATAACCTGGGCGGTAACATCCGCAATTAAATGCGCTGACGTCGGAGCACCATACTGATCAGCTATTACATTAAGCGATTCCCGCTCTTTAGCAAGCCTAAGAATTGTTTTGGCGAAATTTCCACCGTGCACACCAAATACCCAACTGGTACGGAATATCAAATTGCGGCAACCAACCGCGGCAATTCCATTCTCGCCCGCTAGTTTGCTTGCACCGTAAACTGATTGCGGGTTTGGGATATCGTCTTCTACATACCACCCGGACTGCTTACCATCGAACACATAATCGGTCGAATAATGCACGAGCAGTGCGCCTATAGAGGCTGCCTCCTCTGCGAGCGCACTGGGTACAGCGTCATTAATTAGGTAAGCAACCTGTGGTTCGCTCTCGGCCTTATCTACTGCGGTGTAAGCCGAAGCATTCACAATAATATCGGGGCGTAGCTGACGTACAGTTTCTCTTACTTGTGATAAATCTTGCGATAAATTAGCCAAATCGCAATCTTGTCGGCCAAAGGCATGCACCAAGCCCAACGGCGACAATGCTCTTTGCAATTCAAAGCCAACTTGGCCATTCTTGCCGAATAGCAAAATAACTGGTTTCTGTAATATCATCACTAGTCCTAGCTATACACAAAATTTATGAAACATTCGATTACCTCCGCCAAAAATACGCAGTAAAAATAATCAGGACGGTAACTATTTCCAAGCGCCCAATTAACATGGCCACGGTACATACCCAAGTTTGAAAATCACTCAAGACCCCGTAGTTGCTTGCCGGACCCAATATCCCTAAACCAGGACCAGCATTGTTTATACAAGCAATTATCCCAGAAAAAGCGGATACAAAATCCAATCCACTGATCACCAGTACAAAGGTCAGTACGACTACGCTCATGAAATAAAGAAAGATAAAACCCAATACCGAAAGCACAATATTGTCTGGCACCACGCGGCTGCCAATTTTTAACGGACTTATTGCGGCCGGGTGCAACAGTTTAAGAAACGAATACTCTGCCTGCTTGATTAAAATCAGCGTGCGAATCATTTTAATACCGCCTCCAGTAGAACCGGAACTGGCGGAAATACAACTTAAAAACAACATCCACAACGGCGCAAACATGGGCCAGCCGTTAAAATCCACACTGGCGAAGCCACAGTCGGTCGCAATCGAGACCAGATTAAAACTTGCGTGCCTTAGCGCCGTCCAGAAACCCGGGTAAACCCCATGCCACCATAGAAATATACCTATGCCTAGGCAGCTCATCAATATCAGTACTATGGTGGCAAAGGCCTCGGTGTCACGCAAATATAGTTTCAAGCTCTTTGCGCGCCATACTAGAAAGTGCGTCGCGAAATTCATTGCTGCCAGCAGCATAAATACGATCAGCACAAATTCAATAGCAGCAGAGTTAAAGTATCCTACGCTAGCGTCATGCGTGGAAAACCCACCCAACCCCATCGTGGAAAACGCATGGCATATAGCATCCAGCCAGGACATCCCTGCCACGTTTAACGATATGGTGCAGACCACGGTAATACAAAGATATACCAGCCATAAATTGCGTGCGGTTTCGGTAATACGCGGGGTGAGGGTGGAATCCTTCATCGGGCCGGGCGTTTCCGCCTTATACAATTGACGGCCACCGACGCCAAGCAAGGGTAAAATTGCCACCGCAAGCACGATAATACCCATGCCACCCAACCAGACCAATTCGTGTCGCCACAGGTTGATGGCGGGTGGCAAAGTGTCCAGTCCGGCCAACACAGTCGCGCCCGTGGTTGTCATGCCAGACATCGTTTCAAAGTAAGCGTCGGTGAACGACAGGCCGTTGGTCACTAACAATAACGGCAGCGTGGCAAAAGCAGGCATCGCCGTCCACATCATCACTACCAGAAAATAACCATGGCGAATGGACAGCTCGCCTTTGTTGTGACGTGTAAGCATCCACATCAAGCAACCCACCGCAAATGTCATTACCATCGCCAGAACAAAATCTATCAATGTGCCATCTTGATAAATCAGCGATGTACCAATAGGGAATATATACGTTACGCTAAACACAATTAACATCATGCCAAGTGCGTGAATAACTGTTAACGAACGCTGCATTAAAAGAATCCTATGTCGACCTGAAACAATTTCTCGACCTTGCTAATCATCTTTTTGTTGATCACGAATACGATGACATGGTCGTCCGCCTCAATCACCGTGTCGTGGTGTCCCATGATTACCTGCTCACCACGCACTATCGTGCCAATAGTCGCGCCTTTAGGCAATTCAATTTCATCAATGCGCCGCCCTACAACTTTAGACGACTGCCGCTCGCCATGTACCACCATCTCCAGCGCCTCTGCTGCTCCACGCCTAAGCGCATGCACCACTGCCACATCGCCTTGGCGCACGTAGGCGAGCAATGAGCCTATCGTTACGTGGGCCGGTGATAGTGCAATATCTATCTTGCCACCCTGCACTAAATCAACATACGAACTACGATTGATCAACGAAAGTACTTTACGTGCCCCTCCTTTTTTGGCTAGCAGCGAAGACATGATATTGTTCTCGTCATCATTCGTCAGAGAACAAAACACATCCACATCAGCTATATGTTCGGACGCCAGCAGGTTCTCATCGGTTCCATCGCCACAAAGTACCAGCGTATGGGTAAGTTCGGCCGCCAGTCGCTCACATGCTTTTTTGTTGTGCTCTATAAGCTTAACCTGATAATCGCGCTCCAGCGCTCGCGCCAGCCTACGTCCTATATTGCCACCCCCGACAATCATCACACGTTTGACTGGCTTATCCATGTGACGCCACTCTTTCAACACCGTACGGATATTTTCAGTTGCAGCAATAAAGAAAACCTCGTCACCTGCCTTGAACACCGTACTGGCTTCTGGAACAATTGGTCTGTCTTGGCGGAAAATTGCCGCAACGCGAGTATCAACATGGGGCATATGCGTGCGTAGGTAACGCAATTCCCGCCCGACCAGAGGCCCCCCCTCAAACGCCTTGACCGCCACCAGGGACACCTTACCACTAGCGAATTCCAGCACTTGCAGGGCTTCTGGAAACTCAATTAATTTATTGATGTAGTCAGTGAGTATCTGTTCCGGGCAAATGGAAAAATCGACACAAAAATTATCGGTACTAAATATTTCAGGATGTTCCAGATAATTCGCAGCGCGAATGCGGGCAATTTTAGTCGGAGTGTTATACAGGCTGGCGGCAAGTTTACAGGCCACCATGTTAACCTCATCACTTTGCGTAACAGCTAACAACATATCAACATCTGCAATACCCGCCTGCTCCAATACAGAAGGATGGGAAGCATTTCCCACTAGGGTGCGTAGATCAAAGCGGTCTTGCAGCAAGCGCAATTTTTCCACGTCAGTATCAACCACGGTGATATCGATATTTTCTCCAACCAAACTCTCCGCCACTGTTGAACCAACCTGTCCTGCCCCGAGTATCAATATCTGCACGTCAACTGCCTTTCATAATGTTCAACGTCATTGCAACCGCTTAACGAGTATGGCCGCGTGCGCCAACCAGCACAAAACCGACAGGTCAATGCGACTCAAATTGGGCTGGTTACTTAAAAACGCGGCCTCTATTGTTTGCATATACATAATTTAGCCGCAAAACACGGAAATTTTATGGGCATCAACCCACGGGACGGTGGTCAATTCAAAAAGACGAATCCAGGTTTATGCTTCGTTTTTCCATTTAATAGAACAACCCATGCTAGCGATCTGCTCTAGTGGCCCCTTGCCAGTTTGCGCTATTTGCACCATGGCATTAAACAAATCACGCGGTACATCCGGCACCGCTTCCTTGCGTGAGGCATCAAGCCGACCACGGTATTGCAATTCCAATTGAGCATTAAAGCCAAAGAAATCTGGCGTACAAACTGCTCCATAATTCTTCGCAACTTGCTGTGTCTCGTCCCACACATAGGGAAAGGGATAGTCGTATTGCTGAGCTATTTTTTGCATATTCTCGAATGAGTCTTCCGCATATTCTGTAGAATCATTCGACATAACAGCAATGCTGTTAATGCCATGTTGCAGCAGTTCACGCGTATCCTGCACGATACGGTCACGGATGGATTTTACATAAGGACAATGATTACAAATAAACATCACCAACAGTCCATTCTTGCCACATGTATTTTTCAGGGTGTAGCGCTTTCCATCCACACCACACAAGTTAAATTCGTGCGCCTTCCATCCAAAATCACAAACTGGCGGTTGTAAACTTACCATCAAATCTCTCCTTGATAACAATCATCGGGGGTATTTCCAAACCCCAAGAAAAAAACGCAATATGATGCTCAAAAGCGTCAGGCACCCACAACTACGCTGATCATTTTACTTAGGTAACGATTAAATATAGGCGGAGCCCAGTTTCCACACAATCACACTCATCTTATCGTGTGCGTAGCCTGTCGAATTCCTACCTTGCAGGGCATCCCTAAAAATTCAGGGTTCTAAACATGACTAGGAGCGAATAAAAATGTTGACGCTAACCACCCTGGCCTGCTCTACATGTAGCGTGTGCGCTTAATCAAATCGACCATAACGCACCTAGTACCGATAAGTACCGATAGTTTGAGCTGTGTCTGGGTCATCGTTAAATAATAGCGAACTGACGACTGTGTCGGTTTGCCCATGTGGACTGGACTGTTGGATTAACCACAACGATAAGGGCACATCTAAAAATCCAATTTTCGTCACAATACGGCGTTACTCAAAAAAAATTATCGCTTACATATCAAAAATATGCAGCGCTCAAATTTTTTACTCGAGCCTTGTCTTGCCTAGAAACTTGAATTTTTAAAGGTGCCCATAAGTTAAATCCATCGCTGCGTTGTTACTGGTTTCGTGTAATTATTTCACCCTCAAGAATAGCTATCTCCGTTGGGGTTGGAAATAAATTACGATAGATAGCGTACATTGAGCTGATCATCACTGGCAGTAAAAGCAGCCAGCCTAGCATCATTGGCATGGTGGCGAATATCATGAAAAGTAACATCATCGCGCCGTACAACGATAGTGGAAAGATGTTACGCAGACAAGCTCGCAGGCTGGTTTTCAGTGCGTCCACAGGCGACATTTTGTCAAAAATCACCAACATCGGGGCAAACTGCATTGACATTAGCAACATGCTGAACAATGCCATGCCCAACATCAGTGCTATACCCGCGCCTACGGTGGCTTGTACTAGTATTTCCGGGTTATCCACTGGCTTGCCGCTCATCAGGATACTTACCAGAGTAGCGCCGCCAGTGAGCATCATCACACCTAATATCAGCATTTGGCTAATCAAGCTGATGCCGCCTAATGTGACCAGTTGCGAAGTATTGTTGTGGAATCCAGCGAACAAATGCGACAGCTCCAATTCTTCATCATGTTCCAGCGCACGGCAGCCAACCATGTAGCCAGCGAGCAGGATCGGGAATAGCAGGGTAGCTAACGGGTCGCCGATTACCGGGATAGTAGAAATGCCGAGCAATCCGGTTACCCCAACTGTTGCTAGAACCACCCACAGCACCGGACTTTTTTTGAACAACCAGTATCCCTGCTTTATCCACAGCCAGCCATTGGCAATATTGACTTTTCGCGCCTCCATGTTTGCCTCGTTATAGCAAAATAACATCGCTGTTCGCGGTGATGTGCCGCTGCAGAATGTATTTAAATTGATCTGGGTTGTGTGCGTGTATTAGCTCATTTTCACGTGGCAAGTGCATATCGTACAGGCGTGATAGCCAGAAACGCAGTGCTGCTGCACGTAAGGCAATTGGCCAAGCATCCTGCTCTTCTTTTTGTAATGGCCGCACCGCATGGTAGGCCTGTAGCAGGGCTTGAGTGCGCACCTCGTCCAGAGTGCTGTCTGCGCCCATGCACCAGTCGTTCACGGTGATGGCCACATCGTACAAGAGACTGTCGTTACAGGCGAAATAGAAATCGATCAGGCCGCCGATGCGCGTACCATCAAACAAAACGTTGTCGCGGAATAGGTCGGCATGGATCACGCCTTGTGGTAGCGCAGCAAGTGTGTGTTTCCCGTGGAATGCAACCTCGCTTTCCAATAACGCCAAGTCCTGCAGTGATAAGAACGGTGTAACTTGTTGCGTAGCACGTGCACGCCAAATTGCATCATGTGAGTTAGGCATGGTTTCCGCAAAGTTCCGTGCTGCATTGTGCAATCGGCCCAGCATTTCACCTATAGCCGCACAGTGGCTCACCTCTGGGTGTATCAATGACTTGCCTGACAAACGGCTAACAATGCACGCAGGCTTGCCATTTAGTTCACTCAAGAATTGGTTATGCCGATTGGCCACCGGGCTAGGGCAAGGAATGGCGTGGCGGGCCAAATGAGACATCAGATTGAGGTAGTACGGCAGTTCGTTGGTAGCAAGTTTTTCGAACAGCGTCAGCACGAAACGGCCATTGCTGGTAGTAACAAAGTAGTTAGTGTTCTCGATACCCGAGGCAATACCTTGCAATTCCAATAATTGGCCTAGCGAATAATTTTCTAGCCAAGAGATAAGTTCTGGCTCGGTGACACGGGTAAAAACTGCCATATTTCGGAACTCGTATCAGAATCTGTAGATAACCCAGCGTGGTGGACGAAAACCTGAATCCAGATTTTGATAATGTGAAAATTTGCCATCGCCAACGTCATCCACCAAATAATAGGGGGGCCCAACTTTCGGAGTAATTTTGATCATATAAAGCTTTCCGCCAGCGCGGTATTCTTCCACGGTCTGTTCAGCCTGCTTGGTGACGGTAATTTCCTGACCCAGGGCAGCGTTTTGCGTGCCGTCATCAACGGGCAATTGGGACGACTGGAGTGGCAACGGCAGTAAATTAGAATCGTGGGCGTTAGCATCAAGGGGCGGCGGCGGTGGCAACGGTTGCAGGCCGGGCAGCAGTTGTGCGGCGGAAGCTGTGCTGAACAGACAGCCCAGGAATAAGGTGATAATCAGGTGCATCATATTCCCCCGGTGATTTTTCATGGCCGCATTCTAGCCGATAAGCAAGGAAAAGACTGCTTAAAACGTCCCCTTATTTGTGCTTGTTCCCACATTTTTGCGTCCATCACAGGTTCAACTGCATTTCACGCTCAGCCTCGGAAAGCTCAAAGCCGCGGGTCTCATAGTGATTGAAAATGGCACTGACGACTTCTTCTGAATTATCGATCACCTGAATCAAATCCATGTCCTGCGGATTGATCATGCCTTCGGTGAGCAATGCTTGCCGGAACCAATCCAGCATGCCGCGCCAAAATTCACTGCCCACCAGAATAATGGGAATGCGACGTGTCTTGCCGGTCTGCACCAGAGTGAGTGCTTCCATCAACTCGTCCAGCGTACCGAAGCCGCCCGGCATGACCACATAAGCACTGGCAAATTTAACGAACATGACCTTGCGCACAAAAAAGTGCTGGAAAGTCTGGCTGATATTTTGATAGGGATTGTTATGCTGCTCGTGCGGTAATTGGATGTTCAACCCTACACTGGGTGATTTGCCATAGAATGCGCCTTTGTTTGCCGCTTCCATAACACCGGGTCCTCCGCCTGAAATAACGGAAAACCCCGCATCCGATAGCAGCCGCGCAATTTCTTCGGCTTTTTTGTAGTATGGATGGTTCGGCGTGGTGCGTGCGCTACCGAAAATGCTGACGGCCGGCTGGATGATATTCAGTCGGTCAGTGGCAGAGACGAATTCTGACATAATGCCGAACACACGCCATGCCTCTTTTGAATTCCATACTTCCGGCAATTTTGAAGAAGGCAGTTTGGACTGATTGCTCATGATTGAAGAACCCTTTTACAAAAAATGAAAACATTGCTGCTGGTTGATGGCTCGTCTTATCTTTATCGCGCATTCCATGCCATGCCTGACTTGCGCAGCCCGCATGGTGAGCCAACCGGGGCCATCTACGGCGTGCTTAACATGTTACGCCGCTTGCGCGCTGATTACCCGGCGGATTATAGCGCCTGCGTATTCGACGCTAAAGGCAAAACCTTCCGCGATGACTTATATGCCGATTACAAATCGCATCGCCTCGCCATGCCAGAGCCCCTTGCCGCGCAAATTGCCCCACTGCACCAGCTTATCGCCGCCTCCGGCTGGAATATCCTGACAATTGACGGAGTGGAGGCGGACGATGTGATTGGTACGCTGGCACAGCAGGCAACTGTGGGTGGCGCACGCTGCATCATCTCCACTGGCGACAAAGACCTTACGCAACTCGTAAACAGCCAAGTGCAACTGGTTAACACCATGAGCAATGAAACGCTGGACGAAGCGGGTGTGCTGGCTAAATTCGGCTTATCGCCGGAACATATCGTCGATTACCTTACCCTGACCGGCGACACGGTAGATAACGTGCCGGGTGTGCCTAAGGTAGGCCCCAAGACAGCTGTCAAATGGTTAACGCAATATGGCACGCTGGATAATTTAATGGCCCATGCACACGAAATTTCCGGGGTGGTGGGGGACAACCTACGCAACGCGCTGGATTGGTTGCCACAAGGCCGCATACTAATTACCGTAAAGTGCGATGTTGAATTGCCCGTACACTTTGATGAGCTGGTAGCGCCACCACCGGACAACGTGCAACTTCGCAGCCTGTTTGAACGGTGTGGTTTCAAAAGTTGGCTACGCGAACTTTCACACACCGCACCTTCGCCCTCAGCAAAACAAGCTGGGGAAGAGGATGGGATACGGCAAGCCAGCATGTTTGCCGAAGAAGCGCCTGTACCTACCCCGGCGCATTACGAAACGATCTTGACGGAAACGCAACTCAATACCTGGCTAGAAAAAATCCTGCAGGCCGAATTGGTGAGCATGAACACCGAGACCACCGCGCCTGACATGATGAGCGCACAACTGGTGGGCATCTCATTTGCCGTCCAATCCCATCACGCAGCCTATCTGCCACTGGCGCACCACTACCCCGGGGCACCGGATCAGCTTAGCCGTGAACGTGCGTTATTAAAACTCAAGCCGTGGCTGGAAAGCGCACAACACAAAAAACTGGGACAAGATCTCAAATATGATCAACACATCTTTGCCAACTACGCCATTCGGCTTGCGGGCATAGCCGAGGACACACTGCTGCAATCTTACGTGCTGGAAAGCCACAAGTCGCATGACTTGGATAGCCTTGCGCTGCGCCATCTCGGCGTGAAGACCACAAGCTATGCCGAAGTCGTGGGCAAGGGAGCCAAACAAATTTGCTTCGATCAAGTGGACTTGGCAATCGCTACACACTACGCAGCAGAAAATGCCGACATCATTCTGCGACTGCATCAAGCACTGATTCCGCAGATCACGATGCAAGGCAGGCTGGATGAGGTGTACCGCAATATAGAACTACCCGCACGACAAGTACTATATGTCATGGAGCGCAATGGCGTATTGATAGACAGCGTCAAGCTGGCGGGACAGAGCCGCGAACTGGGCGAAAAACTCATTAATATAGAAACGCAGGCATACGCGGCGGCAGGGCAGCCATTTAATCTCAACTCACCCAAGCAAATCCAAGAAATCCTGTTCGACAGACTCGGCCTGCCAGTTAAGAAAAAAACGCCCAGCGGCACGCCCTCCACTGATGAAGAGGTGTTACAGGAACTGGCGCTGGATTACCCGCTTCCCAAACTCCTGCTCGAATATCGTGGCATGGCGAAACTTAAATCCACTTACACCGACAAGCTGCCGCAAATGGTGAATCGCGAAACCGGGCGCGTGCATACCAGCTACTCGCAGGCTGTGGCAGTGACAGGACGATTAGCTTCCAGCGATCCCAACTTGCAGAATATCCCAGTGCGCACAATGGAAGGGCGCCGCATCCGTGAAGCGTTCATCGCACCGCCCGGTAGCCGCATCGTCTCTGCCGACTATTCACAAATCGAATTGCGCATCATGGCACACCTATCCGGTGACCAGGGTTTGCTCAAGGCATTCGCAAATGCTGAGGATATCCATCGCGCCACTGCGGCGGAAGTTTTTTCCACCCCGCTGGATGCAGTGAGTAGTGAACAACGCCGTTATGCCAAGGTCATCAACTTCGGCCTTATCTACGGCATGTCCGCATTCGGCCTGGCGTCACAACTTAATATCGAGCGTAGCGCCGCGCAGCAATATATAGATCTCTATTTCATGCGCTACCCCGGCGTGGCTGATTACATGCAGCGCACACGCCAGCAGGCTAAGCAGCAAGGCTACGTGGAAACGGTATTCGGGCGCAGATTGTGGCTGCCAGAAATTAACGGTGGCAACGGCATGCGCCGCCAGGCCGCCGAACGTGCCGCCATTAATGCGCCCATGCAGGGCACCGCAGCAGATTTAATCAAGCTGGCAATGGCCGCCGTGCAAAATTGGATAGAGCACGAACAGATGCATACACGACTTATCATGCAAGTTCATGATGAACTGGTGCTCGAAGTGCCGGAGAATGAATTGGCGCTAGTAAAAGAAAATCTGCCTGGGCTGATGTGTCACGTAGCTGAGCTGAAGGTGCCACTTGAAGTTGGACTGGGCGAAGGCGAGAATTGGGAAGCGGCGCATTGAACAGACTCGCTGTTGCCTGGCATGAGCTTCTAAAAAATTTTACTTGTTTGCTATTCTGGTAAGTACCCGACCACCTGCCATGGTAAATTGGTAAATTGGTGGTAAATTGGTAAATTGGGGTCAGACCCTGAGGTCTCCCCACAAAACCCCGTTGCATTTCAATAAAGTAGGGCGTACTGTCCGCACCAAAACAGCACATGCAAGGCAGGTTATTTGTCTCTTCCGTAGCGTCCAAACTGCGAAGGAGAACCCACCATGCATGTGCTTACTATTTTACACCGCATTTTTTCCACCAGTTTTCCAGAAATCCACGCGAAACGTTTAGCCAGTTTACTGGCGGCCGTTGAGGCTGTGGTAACAGGAAGTCGGCTCACGTTAAGCGATATGGGACGTGGCCTGCACGGCCAAGTTGCAGTCAAGCACAACATCAAACGCATCGACCGCCTGCTCGGCAACAGTTCGCTACACATTGAAATACCCAAATTGTACGAGGCACTCGTTCGGCAGTGTCTGGATGGAATCTCCATGCCGCTGATCGTCATCGACTGGTCGGATTTAACACTTGATCGGAAATGGCAATTGATACGCGCCTCGGTCGCCATTGAAGGTCGCAGCATGACCCTGTATGAA
>QFXJ01000045.1 GCA_003402375.1 Candidatus Nitrotoga sp. CP45 | reverse complement strand
GTGCATACGAATGACTTGCTTGCGGCGTTCATGCAGTACTTCTCGCGACTGCTTGCGGGCATCTTCTTTTTCCATACCCTATGAACATCGAAAACCAAGATAAGTTCATTTATAAATCGTGCCGGGTCTATAAAGTAGGTGGGTTGAGACTACGTCCGCTGCCCACTAAATGTGGGCGAACCGTGGCGGACTACGCTAAAACCATATCCACAGAGCGTGTAATAAAGCTCACACAGTGTTTAAAACTCTAAATACACCAGCTAAAGCTGGTGGTTTTTACCAAGTGATGAAAAATAAAATAATATCGCCGCTATTTATTGATCCAATCCCAATTCCTGAATCTTGCGTGTCATCGTATTGCGCCCCATACCCAGAAGTGCCGCGGCTTCTATGCGCCTACCGTCAGTGTGTTTAAGCGCCTGGGTGATAAGTGTGCGTTCGAACTGCTGGTTTAAACTGTCTAGTATATTTTGATCGCCACGTTGCAATGCAAGCGTAACTTGAAGACCCAATTCACAAAGCCAATCGTTGGATGGAGCGTCAGTGACAGCGGACGCTTCTCGCCATTCAAGTGGCAGATCGGCAATTTCTATCTGTTGTGATGGCGTCATTACAGTGAGCCAATGACAAAGGTTTTCCAATTGCCGCACATTGCCGGGAAAATTCTGTGTTGCAAGATAATTCAGTGTGTCCTCGCTGAAGGTCTTTTGTTCAACAGCAAGTTCACCTGCTTTTTTATGCAAAAAATATTTCGCCAACAAGGGAATATCCTCACGCCGTTCACGTAGTGGAGGCAAACGCAGACGGATGACGTTGAGACGGTGAAATAAATCTTCACGAAACAAGCCTTCTTTTACCCGCTCATCCAGATTCTGGTGCGTGGCGGCGATAATACGTACATTGGTTTTAATCGGCTGATGCCCTCCAACGCGATAATAATTTTTGTCCGACAGCACACGCAATAAACGTGTTTGCAGCTCCGCCGGCATGTCGCCGATTTCGTCAAGAAACAGTGTGCCCCCTTCGGCTTGCTCAAAACGGCCACGGCGGGTGCTAGCCGCGCCGGTAAACGCACCACGCTCATGGCCAAACAACTCCGATTCGAGTAAATCTTTTGGAATAGCCGCAGTGTTAATGGCGATGAAGGGTTCGTTGGCGCGCGGGCTGTGGCGGTGCAGAGCTTGCGCTACCAGCTCCTTGCCGGTGCCAGATTCGCCGTTGATAATCACAGTTGCATGGGAGTGTGCGAGCCGTCCAATAGCGCGGAATACTTCTTGCATCGCTGGCGCTTGTCCCAGGATATCTGGTGCAGGTGCGGCTGATTGCTCTTCTGTAGGTGCATCAGTACGCAGGCTTTGTTCTAATGCGCGGCGGATTAGTGCGACAGCCTGGTCGACGTCAAACGGTTTGGGCAGATACTCAAAAGCGCCACCTTGAAATGCCGACACCGCACTTTCCAGATCAGAATAAGCAGTCATGATAATGACTGGCAAACTCGGAATCCTTTCCCGTATTTTTTGCAAAAAATCCAGCCCAGAGCTGCCGGGCATACGGATATCACTAATGACCACTTGCGGCGTACTATGCCGCAGCGCGGTTAAAGCTTCATCGGCCGAAGCAAAACTTGTAAAGTTAATATCTGAACGTGTCAAAGCTTTTTCCAGAACCCAGCGTATGGAACGGTCATCGTCAATGACCCAAACAGGTTTCATATTGGCTCCCATTTTGTTCACTTTATTTTAGTGGCAACATTACAGAGAAGCAGGTACGTCCCGGTTCACTGTCAAACTCTATGCTGCCTTCATGTTGGCTGACAAAATCTTGCGCCAGGGTCAGTCCCAGGCCATGACCATTGTCACGGCCTGTGACCAGTGGATAAAATATTTTATCTTGTAAATGTACGGGGATGCCCGGGCCATCGTCAATGACCTGAACGATTACAGCCAAGCGATGGCGTTTTTTCATCAAAGTTATTTGGCGCGAGATGCGTGTGCGTAGCACAATATTGCCTTGTCCCTGCATGGACTGTGCAGCATTACGTACAAGATTGAGGATTGCCTGAATAAGTTGCTCCTTGTCGCCCGTGAGTACTGGCAGGCTGATGTCGTAATCACGCCGGATAGACAATTTTTCTGGGAATTCAGCTAGAACCACGCTACGCACCCTTTCAAGTACTTCATGAATGTTAAGGGAAGAACATAAATTGGGTTTATGTTGCGGGGTAAGCAGTTTTTCCATTAGCGAAACCAAACGGTCAGTTTCCTGAATAACGACCTGAGTGTATTCACGTAAACCGGGCTTCTCTAGTTCATGTTCCAGCAATTGTGCAGCACCCCGTATGCCACCCAACGGGTTCTTGATTTCATGTGCCAAGTTGCGTAGCAGAAGGCGGTTAGCTTGAGTCTGGTCTAACATCTGTTCTTCACGCGCTAATTTTAGCGAGCGATCAATCGTATGAAATTCAAGTAGCAAATAGTTGTTTAATTGCAGTGGCGTAGCGGCGCAACGCAAATGCAGCTTGCCATGCGGCGGTATGCCAAGCATCAAGTCATGTTCGATATAGCTGGCATTGTTGGTTACTGCATGCTGCATTGCAGCAGTCAGTTGCTCAGTGTGGGTGAAAATATGCTGTATCGGATAACCGATCAGACTTTTGCTACTTAAGGCAAACAGGTTTTCCGCAGCCGAATTAAGATAAGTGATATGCGATTGCTCATCCAGCAAAATAACTGCAGTAGCAAGGTATTCAAAGGTAGGTAGAAAGGTGTCGGCTACAAGCATTTTCACTCTTTGAAATAATTACTCCATGGTTTATTAAAAAATCCATCGCCCGCCTAAAAACGTTGGGCGACAAATATACAGAATGGTTTCATCAGGGGGTTTTTTAAACAATTGCAATCATTGCAAAAAATTCACCGCAAATTTACAGTAAAGCAAAACCAGATTTTATTCTATTGTGACAGCTACCCTTCCGGCAACCGTCACATTGATGCACCGTAACCATCCTTACAATTAAGCATGTTTGTTTGTTCTGCCATATGTAGCATACAAGAGCATGCCGGTACAAATCGAACCTCCAATTAAATTTCCCAGGGTGACCGGAACTTGATTCCAGAACCACCATTGATAAACACTGATATCAGCACCCAATAGAATTGCGGTAGGTATGACGAACATATTGACGACACAGTGTTCAAACCCAAGTGCAAAAAATGTCATGATTGGCAACCAGGGAGCAATGATTTTTCCAATCGTTGAGGTAGAGATCAAACCTAACACTACGCCCAAAGTCACCATCCAATTACAGAGAATGCCATTGATCAAGGCAGCGAGCCAGCCAATTGAACCTGCGTGCTGGTAAGCAAGCGTTTTAGCCTGAGCGACCGCAATAATTTTTTCTGCCAATCGGCCACCCGGGGCAGGCGAAGTTCCAGTCAATGCCAAGGCCAGCAACCCACCAAAAAACAGGCTGCCCAGCAAATTCCCGAGGAAAACCCAGCCCCAATTCCGCAACATTTCCCTGCCACTTATTTTTCCATCAGCGACACTCATCGGTAGCAACGCAAAGCTGCCTGTAACCAATTCCAAACCGAGTAGTACGATCATCACAAAGCCGACAGGAAAAATAACCCCCATCACCAGTGCAGCCGCACCTCCCGTAAATCCATCTGAGACCCTGAACGCAAGTGCAGTCGCAAAACCCAGCAGCACCCCGGAAAGAAAACCCCGAAGCAGCATATCCCTAACACTGAGAGACGCTTTTTTTTCGCCGACAACAACAAGTTGCGCTATTAACTTGATAGGTTGCACGTAATCCATTTTCATCACCTTTAACGTTATGAAATTAACCTTCGGATAATTCTGTAACTTTATGCAAGCGATAAATACACCACATTATTTTCTACCTTGACTGGATAAGAGCGCGTGCACCCTACGTCTGGCGCCACTGCTTTGCCGTCATCCAGGCAGATATTCCAGCTATGCAACGGGCAGGCAACTTTTTTCCCGAATACGATGCCTTGTGACAGATGGCCACCTTTATGCGGACACCGGTCGAGCAGCGCAAATACCTCTCCCTCCGCAGTACGGAACAGTGCGATGTCCCCCTGTTTTGTCGTAACCACGCGCGCGCCCAGAGGTGGTATTTCTTCTAAGGTTGTGACTTCATGCCAAGTGTTCATGATTTGCCCCTTTTTAAATTGCCAGCGATTCGAATTCACGCGCATTGATGTTTTCTTTGGCCCATGGGTTTGTTGCACCCTGTAACGCATAAAGCAATCTTGCATATAGCGCTTTACGATTGGCTGCATTCTCTACCACGTGTTTCTTGACATGGTCCAGACCAACCCGTTCGACGTAATGTACTGTGCGGTCTAGGTAATGCGCTTCTTCGCGATAAAGCTGGGCGAATGCGCCGGTGTACTCCATCACTTCATCATGAGTCTTTACCTTCACCAGAAATTGCGCGACCACAGTCTTGATACCGCCGTTACCCGCCACATAGATTTCCCAACCTGATTCCACGCCGATTATGCCCACATCTTTAATGCCTGATTCCGCACAGTTACGCGGGCAGCCAGACACGGCAACCTTGAATTTGTGCGGCATCCACATATGGTCAAACGCGCGTTCGATGTCGATACCCATCTGCGTCGAATCTTGCACACCGAATCGGCACCACTCGCTGCCCACACAAGTTTTGACCGTGCGCAAAGCTTTTGCATAGGCGTAGCCTGATGGCATGTCCAGATCTGCCCACACCTTCGG
This sequence comes from Candidatus Nitrotoga sp. CP45, assembly GCA_003402375.1. Classification (GTDB taxonomy): domain Bacteria; phylum Pseudomonadota; class Gammaproteobacteria; order Burkholderiales; family Gallionellaceae; genus Nitrotoga. The sequence goes on along the minus strand of QFXJ01000045.1, from coordinate 228,522 downwards.
CAAATCTGTTTTTTTTACGCCGAGCAAATCTATACGTTGTCCGCCTGTCACCTTAACCGTCGGAATGTTGTATTTTTCTGCTACATCAGCGATGCGACGCAGCTGCTGCGGAGTGGTTATACCGCCGTACATACGCGGCACTACCGAGAATGTACCGTCCTTTTGTATATTGGCGTTGGCGCGCTCATTAATGTAGCGTGATTGTGGATCGTCCTTTGCTTCATGCGGCCAAGCGCATAGCAGGTAAAAATTTAATGCCGGCCTACACTTGGCACATCCATTTGTGGTGTTCCAGTTAAGGAACGCCATGGTTTGCGAGATCGAAATCAACTTTTCCTCGCGAATTGCTTTGCGCACTTCTTCATGACTGTGAGCAGTGCAGTCACATAAAGGCTTCACAGTCGTAGCGGGTGGCGCATAAGCGCCTCCAACGGTGGAAGCGAGAATTTGTTCGACCAGACCGGTACATGAACCACAGGAAGCTGAAGCCTTGGTGTGCTTGCGTACATCCTCCAACGTGAATAGGCCTTTTTCCTTGATTGCCTTGACGATAGTCCCTTTGCATACTCCATTGCAGCCACAGACTTCCATCGCGTTTGTCATGGTGGCCGCAAGGTTTTGCCCTTGAGAGCCAGCATTGCCGAGATGGGATTGGCCAAATATTAATTGGTCACGGATTTCGGAGACATTTTTGCCATCACGTATCATCTGGAAATACCACGAGCTATCCTTGGTATCGCCATACATCACTGCGCCGATCAGCGTATTGTTGTTCAGTACCAATTTTTTGTATCGCCCGCCACTGACATCGTGCATGACGATCTCATTCGTTTCATTGCTACCAGTAAAATTCCCGGCCGAAAACAAATCTACTCCGGTAACTTTGAGCTTGGTCGAGGTAACCGAGCCTTGGTAGTATGCGATTCCCATGCGCGCCAGATGATTGGCACAGACCTTGGCCATGTCGAATAGCGGGGCGACCAAACCATAAGCGATACCGCGATGTGAAACGCACTCACCCACTGCATAGATACTAGGGTCATAGGTTTGCATGGTATCGCTCACCACAATACCGCGATTACAGTAAATCCCGGCTGCTTCTGCCAGCGCAACATTCGGGCGAATGCCAACCGCCATCACCACCAGGTCAGCAGGAATCTCACTGCCATCCTTGAAACGAATCGACTTTACGCGGCCATGATCATCGCTGACCAGCTCTTGCGTTTGCTGCTCCAACATAAATTTCAAACCTTTGGCTTCCAAAGCGGATTGCAGCATTTGGGCTGAATTGTCATCCAGTTGACGTTCCATCAGCCATGACATGAGATGCACCACGGTGACATCCATACCTCTAAGCGCCAAACCATTGGCGGCTTCCAGCCCGAGCAGGCCGCCGCCGATAACCACCGCATGCTTATATTTTTCCGCTGCGGCTATCATCGCTTTGGTATCTTGAATATCCCGGTAGCCAACCACACCCGCCAATTCCTTGCCAGGAACCGGCAAAATGAAGGAACTGGAACCCGTCGCCAGCAACAATCTATCGTATTCGGCTTCGGTACCATCCTCAGCCACCACTACCTTATTTTTTCGGGCGATATGCGCAACCTTTTTGTTCAGATGCAAGGTGATATTGTTTTGCTTATACCAGTCAATATCGTTCAGGATAATATCCTGGATGCCTTGTTCGCCCGCCAATACCGGGGACAACATGATGCGGTTGTAATTAGGATAAGGCTCGGCACCAAATACGGTAATGTCATACAAATCGGGCGTCAGTTTCAATAACTCTTCCAAAGTCCGTACACCCGCCATTCCATTACCTACCATAACCAGCTTCATTTTTTTCATGACATCACTCCTATTTACAAATTTTTATGCGGCCAATTGCTGCGAAATTTGCTCCCCCATTTCGGCAAATCGCACTACTTCGCCAATAACCACGATCGCCGGGCTAGCCATTTTTTCGGCAACTACCAAGGATTCAAGTTTCCCCAGCGTGGCCAATACTTGCCGCTGATTAGGCAGCGTACCGTTTTGGATTGCGGCTGCGGGCATATCTACCGATAACCCATTCGCTATCAATTGCTGCACGATGAGCCCTAAATTGGACATGCCCATATATATAACCAGAGTGGTGCCCGTCGCCGCCAATGCTTGCCAATTCGGTTCCTCTGCTCCTTGCGTATGACCCGTGACAAAGGTTACGCCATGCGTGCAGTTTCTATGCGTTAGCGGAATGTTCAAAGAAGCCGTAACTGCCATGCCGGAAGTAATGCCACTAATCACAGATACCGAAATACCGGCTTGCCGCAAAGCTTGTAGCTCCTCACCCCCGCGCCCGAACATAAACGGATCACCGCCCTTGATGCGCGCTACCACCTTGCCTGCACGCGCCAATGAAATCATCTGCTTGTGGATGAATGTTTGTGGCGTAGAGTTACACCCTCCGCGTTTCCCCACATGAACAATCTGCGCGTTGCCTCGGGCAAATTCCAGAACATCAGGGTTCACTAAATCATCAATCAGAATGGCATCCGCTAGTCCAATGGCCCGCACTGCACCCAAAGTCAGCAGCTCCAAACTGCCTGGCCCTGCCCCTATCAAATATACCCGTGCATTTTTCATGTTTACTCCATTTTCTCGACTAATCCGTTGGCATATAAACAAAGAATCCAGCGACACACAAACTCACAATTAAAACAGCTCATTGGTTATGATGATTTACTATAAGCAATATTGATGCCATATTTTTTTATGGTTAAATCAATAAGTTATTAAATTAATACTATGGATTAAGCTTGGCCTGCACGATGTCAGTGCCATTGCTATCGGAAAGTGCCTGTAATTGGTGCGCTTGGAAAAAATAACGACAGGAAGAATTAAAAAATCCAGAATAATTCATCTGCGCGCATCGCCAACAGCCGGAATATGGCCTTCATTCACGCCTACAGTCTATTACCTGCGTGGCGTTAGCGTTAGCTTTGGCCGAAGGATCGTTTCTACGTAAACATTGCTTAAAATAACGGAAAGCCCAATGCTCTTGTCCGATGGCCAGCACCGGACAAGAGGGAAGCGTTATGCTGATAGCCGTGATCTAAAGAGTGCAGCAGATCGCAAAGGGTCTATAACCAGTTTCCCCAACATTTGCGAAGATAGGCTCTCAAGACATGCTTAAGATGAAACAGACTAGAAGTTATAGGCGCGTTCGCCGTGACTTGCAGTATCCAACCCCTCGCGCTCTTCTTCTTGCTTGACACGCAAACCGATGGTCATATCTACAATTTTGTAACAAATAAAGGCAACCACACCGGACCAGATTATCGTGGTAAGCACGGCTTGTGCTTGTATCCACAATTGTCCGCTAACAGTGGTATCGACGATGATGTTATTGACGTAATCAACGATACCAGCGCCACCCATACTCCAGGTGTTGAACACGCCGGTAAGCAATGCACCCAAAATGCCACCGATGCCGTGGATGCCGAACACATCCAGCGCGTCATCTGCCCCCAGCAGTTTCTTCAAACCGGTTACACCCCAGAAACAAGCCACGCCAGCCAGCGCGCCGATAACCAGACCACCACCTACACCCACCCAGCCGCAAGCGGGAGTGATGGCAACCAAGCCAGCGACCGCTCCGGAAACTGCACCCAGCACGGATGGTTTGCCTTTCAATAACTGTTCCGCCAACGTCCATGTGAGTGCGGCAGCGGCAGTAGCAACCAGTGTGTTGACAAAGGCCAGCGTGGCCGTACCTGATGCTTCAAGAGCCGAGCCAGCATTGAAGCCGAACCAACCAACCCACAGCAGGGAACCGCCTATCATGGTCATAACCATGTTGTGCGGTGCCATTGGTTCCTTGCCGTAGCCGATGCGCTTGCCAACCATGAAGGCACCGACCAAACCCGCAACAGCCGCGTTGATATGCACCACAGTGCCGCCTGCGAAATCCAATGCGCCCTTCTGGAACAACCATCCTGACGCTGCCGTTGCAGTATCAGCCGCAGCCTGAGTAGTGTAGGCATCCGGCCCCATCCAGAACCACACCATGTGCGCAATCGGCAAATATGCGAAGGTAAACCACAATGCAGAGAACAACAACACAGCAGAGAATTTCATCCGTTCGGCGAAAGCACCCACGATCAATGCAACGGCGATGGCGGCGAAGGTAGCCTGAAAGACCACAAAGGCGAATTCAGGAATCACCACACCTTTGCTGAAAGTTGCCACATTGGCAACACTGCCAGTGGCCGGATCAAAGATGCCTTTCAGGAACAACCTGTCAAATCCGCCGATAAATGCATTGCCCTGTGTGAATGCCAGCGAGTAACCATAAATTGCCCACAGCACGATGATCAGCGCAAAGATGGCGAACACCTGCATCAGGATGGACAACATATTCTTGCTGCGCACCAGACCGCCGTAGAACAGTGCAAGACCGGGGATAGACATCATGATGACCAGCAGGGTGGCCGTCAGCATCCACGCCGTGTCACCCTTATTTGGGGTAGGAACGGCAACATGTGTGGCTGCCACTTCGGCAGGCTTGACTGCGTCAGTTGCCGCAGGAGTCTGGACTGTGGTGGTTGTCGATGCTGTCGCAGGAACGGTGGACTCCTCCGCAAATGCCGGAGCTGCTAAACCATACAACATGCCCAACAACGCGAAAAGTGCAAAAAGTTTTTTCATGGCGTTCTCCTTACAATGCTTCTACGCCGGATTCGCCGGTACGGATACGAATTACTTGTTCGATGTTATGAACGAATATCTTGCCGTCACCAATACTGCCTGTGTGTGCAGATTTTTCGATAGCTTCAAGTACCAGCTCTAGTACGTCCTTTTTAATAGCGACTTCTAGCTTGACCTTGGGCAGAAAGTCCACCACATATTCTGTGCCACGATATAGCTCGGTATGACCTTTTTGCCGGCCAAAGCCTTTCACTTCCGTAACAGTGATGCCCAGTACGCCAATCGCAGTCAGTGCCTCACGTACTTCGTCGAGCTTAAACGGCTTAATGATTGCAGTAACCATTTTCATAATTATTAGTCCTTATGTGTTATAGGGCGTAAGCAACATTATTTAGAACCTACTCTATGATGGATCAGTATCGCTTCTTCAAAAATGCAAACCATCATTTCATTATGGGTACTGTGCTTGGGAAAACATTTTCGGCCTATCCAAAAATTGCTGAATTCAGAATGGGAGCGTCGCATCAACCGAAATTAGCAATTGATCCTTATCTATTGTCAAAAAGCCTGTATGTCAGGCCGATTCCTTCTGCCCTGTCGTAGCGGATATTTGGGCTAACATTCAGCTACGAGAGCAACAATAAATAATTGAGTCTTGTACATGACGTTTCTTTCTAAAATTGCGAGCGAAACTAAAGAATGTCCAATCATTCAAAAGCATCTTCCGTGCCACTATAATTTATTTAAAAATAACAATATGTTGATGAATACCATAAAAATAAAATAGGGTATTGATGCACCAATTTTATGCATCTTCAAATGTATGTCGCACTAATTGGGTGAAATATGCTGCTTGGGTCAGTTTTTGCCACATTAACTATGTGGTATCTGAGGTTATTGGTTTCATCGTTGGCATCTGCTATTGGATGCCGCCTTATTTGATGATAGTGACTGGCTTGCTTTTGCCACGTCCGCACCACAACACAGTCATGCTTCGATGATCAACGATAAGTCGTACTCTGGATGCATGCTTGCCGCTGGCTAGTGATACTCTTGGTTGCCTGTGTGACTATGAGAATTTTCTATGATTTAACGCTTTGATGTGACTTACTACAGCTAACTATTTAATTTAATTGACCATACCATGCCATATGATACATTGAACAATAAGACGAAAGGATACGCTCAATGCAGGCATCAGCTGAAAGGCACAGGTATCCAGGCAACTTTCCAGGCAACTTTCAGGAAAAAAACATACTGGTTAATAACTATTTCCTGGATATTCGGGCAAAACCGCGCGGACACTCCACGGGAATGGGGAAAGGGCATATCATTAATGCCCGCTAGGACTACGGACTGTTGTGGGCGCGGGTACATTCAATCCTAAACTCACGCAAACTAACTTGAGAAGAAATTCAAGAAAACGCAACAATCTTTTCGGACATATAAAAAAACCCCGCCAATTTGGCGGGGCTAAGGCATATTTTTTGATACCTAGCAGAATTTAGAAATTAGCTATGAGTGACACCCTTGCGGCAATGGGTGAACCTGGTGTGATGTTGTTGTTATTATGGGCAGAGGCATAATAATTCTTATCGAACAGGTTTTCGATATTCAACTGAGCCCGCATATTCTTATCAATTTTGGCATAAACAGCCGCATCTACCCGAGTAAAGCCCGGCAAGCGAACAGTATTATCAGTCGAGGTGTACATAGCGCCACGATTGATCACACCAAGCCCAACACCCCATCCGGGGGCAAAATCATATCGATTCCACAGTGAGAATGTATTTTTTGGAAGCTCCGCCAAAACGGCTCCTTTTTTAGCGGTAGCCGATTGCGAGTTGGTGATTTCACCATCTTGATAGGTATATCCACCCATGACGCTCCAAGCCGAAGTAACTCGGCCTGCCAGACCTAACTCCAAGCCTTTGTTGCGCTGGCCACCGCCTAAAACAGAAATGGCTGCATTATTCGGATCGGGAAGAATCACATTGGTACGGTCTAACTGAAACACAGCAGTGGTCAAAGCCAGGTTAGGATAAATATCCCACTTAGCTCCAACTTCCACATTTTTGAATTTTTCCGGTTCGAGCGCTTTGTTGGTCACCGTTAGTGAAGTGAGTTGTTCACCGGCTCTAGGCACATATGCCAAACTATAACTTGTATAAATTGAGACTGTCTCGATTGGCTTGTAAACCAGCCCAACTCTCGGTGAGAGGAAATTATCATTGGTATTTATATCAAGAGGAGGAGTGGCGTTATTCTTACGGAAATCCACTTCATATCTATCGTAGCGCAATCCGAGAATTGCTTGTAATTCAGGCAATAATTTGATCTGGTCTTGCACATACAGCGATGTCTGTTTTGTGACACTGTGTATATCTGCATCTGAAGCCTGTGTCCTGAATGTAATTGGAACAGCCGTAATCGGGTTATTGGTAGGTACGTTAACCGATGTAGTTGTATTGTTGAAGAATCCGGTTTTACGTAAATTACTTGTATCTTGGTGGCCTATTTCAAGACCAACGACCAGATCATGCTTCACCGCCCCTGTATTCAGGGAAAACAAAAGATCCGTTTGGTTAAAGAAATTATCCCGCTGGGTTGTATCGTTATAAGCATTAATCGCCACCTCGGTTCCCGCAGCATTGACCGCGTTTGGGTACACGTTTTGATAAAATTTATCTTGGGTTGCGAAACGTGTGCGGTTGCGAATCGTTACTTCATTATCAAACTTGTGCTCAATCAGTGCGTTGACTGCTTTAAGTTCTGATTCCGCCGGGCTGCGATTAGGATCACCAAAAAATGTTGACGCGTTAGTGTTGAAAGGACGTCCCTTGAAGGAAGGGATACCCCGGTCTGCTACGCGCTCGTCTTTAAAATACTCCGCATTTAACACAACTTTAGTATTGTCAGTTGGCATAATCGTAACGGTAGGATTAACTCCATACCGCTTCAAATCTACGCCATCACGATAACTGCCCGAATTTTCATACATTGCATTGAGGCGGACAGCGGCAACTTCATTAACACCTTGGCCGACATCAAGAGCCACACGTTTTGTATCAAATGAACCCACCTGTGCCGTAATTTCACGTATGGGGCTCCAGCCAGCTTCTTTAACAACCCTGTTTATAACCCCCCCGGAGCCGCCTCGGCCAAAAATCATCCCATTAGGGCCTTTCAGCACTTCAACTCTCTCTATATTGTAAAGATCACGGTAGTACTGGACGTCATCGCGTATGCCATCAACAAAGAAATCCGCTGTGGAACGATTACCGCGAAAAACCAAGGCATCACGATTCCCTTCCCCTTGCGAGATACCCATACCCGGGACATAACGCACTGTTTCAGCCATACTCTGAATAGCTTGGTCTTTAATTATATCCTGCGTCACAACGGACACAGATTGCGGCACATCGCGCAGAAGAGTATTTGTCTTGGTTGCAGTAGTGGTTTTAGCTATTGTGTAACCAGCACTGTTTTTTGCAGAAACCAATATTACTGGTAGCGTGGTTTCATTGTCGGTTAGCTCAGGATTTGATTTAGATGCTTGTGCTTTCTTTACGACATACCCGTTACCCTGCGGCACCGCTTGCAAACCACTTTCAACCAACAATTGATTAAGCGCCGCTTGGGTGGTGTAATTTCCCTGGAGTCCTTGTGTTGTTTTTCCGCTGAGTTCGGTAGGATCAGAAGAGAGCTTAACACCTGTCTGTTTTACAAAAAGATCCAGTCCAGCTTTCAATGAGCCCGCAGAAATGTTGTATGCATGTTCGGTAGTGCTGGCAACAATGTTTGACTGCGCAACCGCGACACCCGACAAAGTGATAGTCGCTACTCCAAAACAGATTAACGCGCTATTCATTGCAATAGCGAGCTTAGTTTGGCGATGGTTGCATGAAGCTTGGATGCCAGCATGTTTTCGCGCCACGGTAGCAATGCATTTGAGGTTACGGGTATGCACGGTGTATTTCTCCAAATTTAATTAATATCAAATCAAAAAATGCCTGGTACGTAATGCACTACTAACGGCGGGGAAATTCGATAAAAATTTTAATCTATCTAATATTACAAGTGATAATAGTTCGTAATTGTATTCTCATGTCGAATATGATGCAAGGCTTTACTTAACTCAATTTAAAACCGATCCGAAGGGAGAACGAATTTCCAACGAAAATGATTGTGAACGGCTGGGGTTCTGAATCAATCACGACTTGCCGCATCAATCCAGTTCTTTAACGCTCCCTAAAATGTACAGCCACTTTGCCACGCCAGACATTACCACCCCGTCCACTTCATACAAACACACTGCCTGCCCCCAAAATTCCTACATATCAATCCGGTTTGAAATCATTTTCATCTATGGATTCGACTATGCAACGGAAACATCGAATTCTATTTTTACATCATAATTTGTTGTTTAACATAAACAAATATCACATTAAAAATAAATTTACAGATAATAATAACCATCTTGCCGACTGTTCCAGAATCAATGCATTTGGCTGTATCATGAACTTCCGGTTAACATTAAATATATGTGCGCCAGCGAACGGATCAAAATTAATAAATTTAATACACTGATATTAGATATAACTACTGTAAATTTCACTACTAATTAGAGAAGGAGTTGATCATTATGCCAAGTACCATTTCAAATCAGGCGGAAGATGTAATTGCAGCCACAGAAAACATGGCTCAACGGACTGGTGCAGCACTAGGAAATGTTTTGGACGCTACAAAATCCGCTGGAAAACAAGCAGGAGCACTCGCCAGTAGCGAAATGTCTAATCTGCGTGCCGATTTAGACGATTTAATTTCTCGTATGCCTAACTTATCTGATGTTGATTTAGAAGCGGCCAAGGAAAAATTGATGACAAAAATGGCATCTGCAAAGGAAGTTGCGAAAATTGTCGCAGCCGATGCACGGAAACATTTCAATGAAGGGGTCGATTGCTCCAGAGGGTATGTAAAAGAACATCCTTTGCAAGCGGTAGGATATGCGGCTGCAATTGGTTTTTTACTTGGCCTATTAGTTTCACGGCGTTAATTTGATTCACCGCAGGGCACTTAATAATTCTTAAGTTGAGATAAACGTCATGTTTGAAAAAATCAAAAAAGCGAAACAGCTTGGCTTAATTGCGCGTGACCGTATGGGCGATTATATGGAACTGGTGCCGATCTTAATAAAGATCCAATGGCACTATTTGAGCGCCCAGATAATTAGTTATGTTATTTTGTTTTTTTTGGCATTATTAAGCCTGACTTTTTTAGGTGTAGCCATTATCATTAGCTACTGGGAAACTCCGTACCGTGTGGCATCTGCATGGGGTGTTGTAGCTTTATATACCTTATCAGCCTGTGGAGTTTTCCTGGCAAATCAAAATAGAACACGCCCAGACTGCCCATTTGAAACGTTACGTACCGAATTAGAGAAAGATGCAAAGCTATTAAAGGATGTAATATGACAATGTCATCGTCTCTTGAAGAACAAAAGAAAATTCTTTTGGATCGGATGGAAGAAAATCGGCGTAACTATCAAAATAATTTTATCCAACGACTTTCTGTTGCTGAGGATTTAACCGTCGGGTCCGGTAATTCAGGAGAATTTCCACGAAGCCATACTTTTAAACTCTTAACACATCATCCCTATTTAATAGGCATCGCATTAATTGCCGCTCTGGCAGTATCTCGTGGATCTTTGAGAAATATCTTGAAGAAGAATCTTGCCTTTGGTGCCGGTATATTAACAAGCAAAGTAAAAATGTTGATTGTGCCCGTAATAATTCGTTTATTCCGATCATATACTCGCTACTAATAGCATAAAACTACTGATGCTATGCTGGCTCCAGGTCCAAATCAAATGCCTTATGAAGCACACGCACAGCCAGCTCCAGGTATTTCTCATCAATAACAACAGAGATTTTAATTTCCGAAGTGGAAATCATCTGAATGTTAATCCCCTCCTCCGCTAAAGTACGAAACATTTTGCTGGCAATGCCGACGTGCGAACGCATTCCGACTCCAACTACCGAAACTTTGGCAGTCTTGTTGTCGCCCACCACATTTCGTGCGCCAATGTGGCTTTGCACCTGGTTTTTCAGAATATCCATCGCCTTATCAAATTCATTACGATGCACGGTAAAGGAAAAATCGGTGGAACCATCCACACCGACGTTCTGAATTATCATGTCCACGTCAACATTGGCTTCACTTACCGGCCCCAGTATCTGGTAAGCGATGCCCGGTTTATCCGGTACACCACGCACGGTGATCTTGGCTTCGTCACGGTTGAAGGCTATACCTGAAATAATCGCCTGCTCCATCTTTTCGTCTTCCTCAAAAGTAATCAGCGTACCATCGCCCTCTTCCTCGAAGCTGGATAGCACGCGCAACTTAACCTTGTATTTTCCGGCAAATTCAACTGCGCGGATTTGCAATACCTTGGAGCCGAGGCTGGCCATTTCTAGCATCTCCTCGAAGGTAATAGTCTTAAGGCGGCGGGCTTCCGGCACCACGCGAGGGTCGGTAGTGTATACGCCATCAACATCGGTATAAATCTGGCATTCGTCAGCGTGAAGCGCTGCAGCAATAGCTACCCCAGTAGTATCAGAACCGCCGCGTCCCAAGGTGGTAATGTTTCCCTCTTTGTCTATGCCTTGAAACCCAGCCACTACAACCACATATCCGTTAGCTAAATCGGTGCGAATATTTTGCTCATCTATACTAAGGATACGTGCTTTGGTAAACGCACTGTCGGTGGTGATTTTAACTTGTGCGCCTGTATAACTTTTGGCCTTCAGTCCCTCTTGCATCAGCCCCATCGATACTAGCCCGACTGTCACCTGTTCGCCGGTAGAAACTACCATATCCAACTCACGCGGATCAGGCTGAGCTTGCATTTCTTTCGCAAGCCCGATCAGTCGATTGGTCTCACCGCTCATGGCAGAAACCACGACGACAATTTGATGCCCGAGCGCTTTATATTTCGCCACGCGGCGCACCACATTTTTAATGCGCTCTGGGCTGCCTACCGAAGTACCACCATATTTCTGAACAATCAATGCCACGAGTTTCTCTATCCAAATTACAGAACAGGGTGAATTCTAACCTAAAACCAAAATACAACCCAAGCTCCAAATGCCATTCAGCTAACTCTCTCCTTCCAGAGCGAGTAGGAGACGTTCATCTTCAAGTAAGTGCGCCCTACCGGCCGCACAAAAAGAAGGCGGCTTGCGCCGCCTTCTTAAACTTAATTAATCCGGCTTTAGTCGCGTTCACCACTAAATGCCATCAGCAAGCTTAGTAGATTGACGAAAATATTGTATATATTCAAATACAGCGACATGGTTGCCATTACATAGTTCGTCTCGCCGCCATGTATGATTTGGCTGATATCGTAAAGAATGTAAGCCGAGAAAAGCAATACGGCGATAGCTGAGATAGTGAGCGACAAGGCTGGAATAGCAAAAAAGATATTGGCCAGCGAAGCGATTACCAGCAAAACTAGACCAATAAACAGAAACTTCCCCATAAAGCTGAAATCTTTTTTGGTAACAGTAGCAATGGTCGCCAAGCTAAAGAAAATCAGTCCGGTTCCGCCAGCAGCCATGCCCACAAGTTGGGCGCCATTGCGCAGATGGAGTGCATGTTGCAAAATTGGGCCAAGGAAAACACCCGCGACAAAAGTGAAGCCCAGCAGCATGGCGATGCCCCACACGCTATTGCGCAGCGCAGAGACAGCGAACAGCATACCCATCATCACGGCGAACATCAGCAGCGGAGCCATGATTGGATTCTGTGCCATAAACGAGAAATTAGTGGATAAGCCGATAAATGCGCCCATGATCGTAGGAAGCATGGTAAGAGCCAGCATCATGTAGGTGTTACGCAGGACTTTATTTTGTACCAGCCCTAATGTACCTGGCTGCGAAATGGTTTGGTATTGCATGGTATTTTCTCCAGAAGGTCTATTTAACAACATACGTAAGAGTATCGAAGCAGGACAAAAGTTGCAATGATTGTTTTAATGGCACCTCTATTCGTGAACCGAACCTATAAGAGCACGAGAATCATTTGTCCAGCCATATAAATGTTCCCATCCTTCCCGTCACACCATCGCGCCTATAAGAAAAGAAATTTGTGCTATCTGTATAGGTACACAGGCCGCCGCCGTATACACGCGTAATACCCAATGCGTTCAGGCGTAGGCCTGCAAGTTGATAGATGTCAGCGAGCCATTTTCCGGATGTACTCGGTACAAAAGCAGCAGTAGCCCGCGAATCCTTAGCAACAAATTCTGCACGAACTTCATCACCCACTTCGAAAGCTTGCACACCGATTGCAGGCCCCAGCCAAGCCATGAGCGTATCGGAAGGCACACCCATAGCACGCACGGTATGTTCAATGACCCCATCACACAATCCGCGCCATCCTGCATGCACTGCACTGATTACACTACCCTTATCATTGCACAGCAGTACTGGCAGACAATCCGCTGTCATGACTACACATACCGCGCCAACGTGTGCAGATACACAGGCGTCGGCTTCGGGCCAACACTCAGCCTGTGCCGCATCAACTACTGCTACACCATGCACTTGTTTAAGCCACACGGGCTCGCTTGGCAGCATTGGTTCCAACAGCATGCGATTGCGCGCCACGGCTAAAGGTACATCACCTACATTACTGCTTAGATTAAAACTGTTGTAAGGAGCAGCGCTGATTCCGCCATTACGCGTGGTTTGTAGCGTCCTGACATTTTTTGGGGCAGGCCAATCAGGGATAATGCAATGTTCAAGCAGATTCATTCGATGTGCTCCTGATGTTTTTTAGTAGCTGCGTTATATCGTATGGCATCGGGGCTTGCCATTCATACCATTCACCCGTTGTCGGATGCTCTAGTCCGAGTTGTGTTGCGTGCAATGCCTGGCGTGGGAAAACGGCCAAAAGGGGGCGTAATTGTGGCGCGCATTTCTGCGCCCCCTTGATATATACAGAGTCACCAACCAGCGGATGACGAATATAGGCAAGGTGAACGCGAATCTGATGGGTCCGCCCGGTTTCCAATTTGCAGCGAAGCAAGGTACAGCCGGGGAAGCGCTCCGCTATGGTGTAATGCGTGATTGCGGGTTTGCCGTCCTCAACTACTGCCATCTTCGTACGCAACGTAGGATGGCGGCCTATAGGTACATTTACCGTACCGGCACGTACCACTTCGCCATATACCAGCGCATAGTATTCGCGCTGCACGCTGCGTGCCTGCAACTGGCGCACCAGCGCTGTCTGCGCGGTAAGTGTTTTTGCAACGACCAGCAGTCCGCTGGTATCCTTGTCCAGCCTATGTACAATGCCGGCACGCGGTACTTCTGAAAGTTGAGGTGCATGATGGAGCAAGGCGTTGAGCAGAGTACCATTCCAATTTCCGCTACCGGGATGCACCACCAGTCCTGCCAGCTTGTTGATGATGAGTATGCTGTCATCTTCAAATAAGATGTTTAGCTCGATATCTTCGGCCTGATAAGGTTGTTCGGCAGGATTTGATTGCAGTATGACTTCTATCGCTTCGCCGCCCCATACCTTTTGTTTGGAAGTGGTGGCCGCCCCATCGAGTTGAACCTGCTGCTGCGTGATCCAGTCTTGCAGACGGCTGCGAGAATATTCTGGGAGCAGCTTGGCTAATACCTGATCAAGGCGCATCCCCGCGCATTCGTGGGGAACCTTAAACAAAAGTGGTGCAGTCATCAATGTAAGTGGGCTAGTTGCAGCAAGGTTTGCGGTATAATTGGATACTATTTTTTTGGATTCTGCCATGCGCCACAGTTTAACTTTAATTGTCCTGCTTATGCTAACTGCGTGCAGTATTTTCACTCCGAAGAACGAAAAACCCACTTCCGCGCTGGCAGATTCCGCCGAGGGCGTTTACGCTCAGGCCATGGAACAGATGAACGGTGCCAATTACTCTGGCGCCATAAAATTATTCGAAACCTTGCAATCCCGATACCCTTACGGCCGTTACGCACAACAGGCACTGATTGAAACTGCATATGCCTACTACAAACAAAACGAACCCGAATCAGCACTTTCAACGGTAGAGCGTTTTATCAAGCAGTACCCAAACAGCCAGCACGTAGATTACGCCTACTACTTGAAAGGCTTGGTTAATTTCGACGAAGATCTCGGTCTGTTTGGCGAAGGGTTTCAACCAGACGTGTCCGAGCGTAATCCCAAAGCACCGCGCGAAGCTTTTGATGCATTCAAAGATCTGGTCACACGCTTCCCTAACAGCAAATATGCGGCTGATTCAAAATTACGCATGCAATACTTGGTGAATGCGCTGGCGCGGCATGAAACGCAAGTCGCACGTTATTATTTACGCCGCGGCGCCAATATCGCCGCTGTCAATCGTGCTAATGGCGTACTCATTGAATTCCCACAGGCTCCGGCCACACGCGAGGCTCTGCAAATCATGGTGCAAGCCTACGATGCGATGGGACTGAAAGATTTACGCGACGATTCACAACGTGTGTTAGACAAAAATCTTGCGAAAGATGGTACCAAGCCGGCAATCAATCCAAACCCGTGGTGGAAATTTTGGAAAAGCTAAATAGTAGGTTTACCCCCATGGCTTGAAAATCCAGCAATACCTAGTAATCCCATCCTTGAATATACCAAGGCTGGACTCATAGTTCCCACTGACCTGCACTATTCGGTTCATCTATCAGACATCGTATCTACATGTTAAAAACTATCGAAAAATGGCTTGAAGCTGCACTCTGGAACGGACGTTTTGTGGTGGTGGTAGCGGTTGTGGCAAGCATGGCCGCCGCCACTGCGATTTTTTATATGGCCACGGTGGACGTGGTGTACCTTATCAGTCACATGTTGCATTATGCTGATTCTGCGCTGACCGAAGAGGCACGCAAACTCCTTCATGACCAGACCATCTCCCATGTGGTGGAAGTAGTCGACGGCTACCTGCTTGCAACCTTCATGCTGATTTTCTCACTCGGTATGTATGAATTATTTGTTAGCGACATTGATGAAGCTCATGGCAGCAAAACCTCTAGCAAAATCCTGGTTATCGCAAGTCTGGACGATCTTAAAGCGCGATTGGCCAAGGTGATTCTAATGATTTTGATCGTCACCCTGTTCGAGGAAGCGCTGAACATGAAAATATCGTCCCCACTTGACCTGCTTTATCTTGGTGGCGCTATCGCCCTGATTGGTGCATCGCTGTTCTTGACCCACAAAGCGGAAGACCACGGAAAAAATAGTGGCCATTCCATAACCTGAAAATAAGTTATGTTCTCGCTGCCCTCCATGTGGAACCTGATAATTTCCACCATCGTGTTTTTCATTGTTGCTTGGTATGTTCGCCGTTTTTTGGATGAGCAAGATTTTAGCAATGGTAAAAAACGGGACATACTGGTGTTTGTATTTGCCTCCCTAGTGTCATGGGGTGCGGGAGAAGCGGCGGACTGGGCCCAAGAGAAGATAGAAGGAAAAAATCCAACAATAAAAAATTCAGGTGATCTCCCGCAACTACAAAAGGTGATCAATCAAATACCACAGTGACGAATATTACAAACACAAGCACTTAAAAAAGAAGCCTCCCATAAATCCAAAATTATCTGAGGGGGCACCCCTAAGAAAAATCTAATAATTCACAGGCTATTTTTAGCCTATGTAATCAAATCAGCGGAAATCGTGCCATGCCAAATCAATTTTCTATTATAGAACAAGCGCAAAACACGCTCATTGACTTGGGCATCAAGTTTGGCCCTAAGGTCGTTGTTGCGATCCTTATCTTAATAGTTGGCTTTTATACAGGGCGCTGGGTCGGCTCAGTCTTCCATCGCTGGCTTAGTAAACTCCAACTCGAGCCGCCGGTGCTATTACTTCTGGTGCGCGCCGTGCGCCTGATGGTGGTGGGTCTATCCTTAATCATGGCGCTGCAAAATCTCGGTGTCGAATTACTACCCCTCATCGCTGGATTGGGTGTGGCTGGAGCTGGTGTTGCTCTTGCAATGCAAGGGGTGTTGAGCAATCTCGCGGCGGGATTCACGATTATCTTCACCCAACCGTTTAGGGTGGGAGAGTATATCGCTATAGTCGGCGTCGAAGGCCAAGTCGAGGAAATTGACCTTTTTTCCACCAAACTTAGCCAGGCAGATCACTCAGTGGTTGTAGTGCCCAACCGCAAAATTGTCGGGGAGATTCTGCACAACTATGGTCATATCCGGCAACTTGACTTGCGTGTAGCCATCGCCCAAGCCGATGATCTTGAGCGAGCACTCACGGCAATCGCCGAAGTAGTTAAGTCTAATTCACGTGTGTTGGGACAGCCTGCGGCATTCATTGGGGTAAGGAACCTTACCGACGCATCCATCGGTATCGCTGTCAAACCTTGGGTTAAGGCACCTGATTACGGCTCGGTGGGAGCGGAGATCAACCGGGCGATAATCGATAAAATTCGCGCTGCCGGGGTGGACTATCCCCCTTCCGAGCGCAAGATTCGCATTGTCAGCGTACAAGAGCCGCAATGATGATTATTGATTTGACTAGGATAAGTTCAAGCATATTCTGGGTGGATCAATCAGATCTTGATCATCTATTTACAAACAGCCCAGCCCCACTTCGTGTCGAAAACTGCCCGTTAAGCGTGCAGAATAATATTTAAACAATGGCTTGGATGTGTTGTAAATATAACTGCTCCACTTTTTTACGAGCCCACGGCATTCTTCGTAAAAATTTCAAGCTGGATTTGATACTGGGATCATGAGTAAAACATCGCACTGGCACAGCGATACCCATAGCCTCCCAGCCCATGTTTTCGGATAGTTGCGTAATGATAGTTTCCAAGGTGATACCGTCCAAACTGGGAGTTTTTACTGTTTTTTTATTTGCGTCCATATTCATATTTTACATGTGATAGCGGGACTTGAGCATTTACAATAGTGTTCCTTTTTTAGTATGCACTTGCCATGACACCCCCCGTTCGTCTCTCGAAACGCCTCGTAGAATTAACCTCCTGCTCACGCAAGGAGGCCGAACTTTATATTGCAGGTGGTTGGGTGATGGTCGATGGACAAGTGGTGGACAAACCGCAATTCATGGTGTCGCAACAAGAAAAAATCGAGTTCGACCCAGAAGCTAGTCTCGTACCGGTTACGCCAGTGACCATTTTGTTTCACCAACCGCCTGTCGCAGACATAGATGCCAACGCTGCGCAGCAACTTATTTGCGCCGATACGCGGGCGACTGACGATCCATCAGGCATTCACATCACCAAGCAACACTTTGCTCGACTGAAGCAAGGTATAGCGTTAGAGAAGAATGCAAGCGGCCTGTTAATATTTACCCAAGATTTTCGAGTGGCGCGCAAGCTGATCGATGATGCAGCCACGATTGAGCAGGAATATATTGTGGAGATCGCGGGTAAACTCCCCCCGATGGGCTCAAGCACCTCAAGCACGGGCTCAGTTTTAATGGTAGGGCACTGCCTCAAATCAAGGTCAGCTGGCAAAACGAAACACGGCTGCGTTTTGCCCTCAAAGGGGCGCAACCCGGGCAGATCGCACATATGTGCAAAAGTGTCGGGCTACAGCTGCTGGCCATGAAACGGATCCGAATCGGGCGAATATCGATGGCCAAATTACAGCCCGGGCTGTGGCGTTATTTGATGCCATATGAGCGATTTTAACCCTGAATATTGCAATATAGTTTTCATCTCGCCACATACTCGACCATGCAAACTGCCGACCTACCGATGACTCCCAGTTCCAAGTGGAATTTGATTTTTTGATTTCCCAATCCGGGTTCTCTGGGTCGGAAAATTTTATGTAGAGTACAGCACGCTGCTTTTGACGAGCGATGGCGTCAATGTGTTCTATCAATTGCGGCATAATATTTCTTGTTTGGTGGCAACACCCATAGTTTCCATATGGAAACGACGTAATGTGTCGCATATCGCCCGACAACGGAATCAGGATTCAGGTCAGGACAGCTGGGGCAGGTCTCGCGCGGCGCTAGATACCTGAAATAAGCATGTCCATCGCACCGAGTATTTCATATCGGATATGTTCCAGTGTTCTCACTTCGGACTTTAAAATTGATTTTGGAACAGATGTTATTTGATGAGTAAGTAGTACAAAGCTTGTACCATCAATATCAATAATTGGACATAGATTCTTAACGTCAGTTTTTTGTAATGCCGTGTGCGGTGACAATGGTATAACAACCCGTGAGTTTAAGTCATTGAGTAAAGTGTTTTGAATGTCAACGAAGTATGGGTATGTCTCATTAGAGGTACTATCAACATTGCGGTAAAGAGTAAATTGGCTCATTAGAAATTCCGGTATGAATCAGAAAATAAACCATTTCTTTCAGCTAATTCATTCAATGAATCTATAGCTTTTTTATTACTCTTAAGCCATTTGTCTCGCACAGTAGTTCTAAGCTCATCTGCCAGTGCTCGCTCTAGAGTGGCAGATAGATTAATTTTTAATTCTCTTGCCTTTGACAGCAAGTCACTGTTAATGCTTAAATTTGTTGCCTTTTTTGAAGCTGTTTCATCATAAAGCTGGAGCATGGTAGCGATCCTTTTCTCATATGCGTATGTAGTGTGCGCATATTAAGTGTAGCGGCATGATGTGTAAAGAAAGGTACGGGATCAAAGTCAAGGTTGGGCACGTCTTTGCCTCGTATAGGTTCTCGCACCCGGAGGGTGTGCCCACGCGGATTCTATGTCACGTTATCGCCGCGCAATGGCTGCAGGCTCAAGATATTTCTTTACGGTGGTCGCTTACCGGCGGCAGTCGATTCTATGTGACGAAGCGATTCGTAACGCATTGCGCGCCTCAATCCAAACGGTGCGCATGGCGCGTCCTTTCGTCATAGATGTATGGGGGTTGTTGCCTGACCATTTGCATTTCGTGTGGACATTACCTGACGGTGATGCCGATTTTTCCGCCCGTTGGATGATAATCAAGCGAGCGGTGTCTTTGGCCTGCAGAGAAGATTATCGTCGTGCCGACTGGGTGACTGCATCCAAACTCAAACATCGCGAATCGACTATCTGGCAACGGCGATTCTGGGAACACCCAATTCGTGATGAAAATGATTTTGCCCGCCATCTCGATTACATTCATTTCAACCCGGTTAAACACGGGCATGGTCAACGTGCGGTTGATTGGCCTCATTCGACATTTCACCGCTATGTGCGTGATGGGGTGCATGCGCATGACTGGGCTGTTGCGATGGAAAATACGGTGCTGGGGTATGATTAATGCTGCCCGCGTGGGCACTATTTTACGTTAGGCATCTCAGAAGTGGGGACGACCTCACCTCTATACATCAACTGGGGACGGCCCCACCTATCAGAGAGGTATTTATGAATTGGTTTATTCTTGTTGTGGCAGGTTTGTTTGAGATCGGCTGGGCGGTTGGGCTTAAATACACAGATGGCTTTACCCGCATTTGGCCAACGGTCTGCACCGTACTTTCAATGATCATTAGCTTCGGACTGCTCGGTATCGCCATGAAGTCGCTGCCAATAGGCACCGCATATGCTGTATGGGTAGGTGTAGGTGCCGTCGGTACCGCAATCCTGGGCATTGTTTTGCTCGGTGAGTCAGCCAATCCTATGCGGCTGTTAAGTCTTGGCCTAATCGTCGCCGGTATTGTTGGCCTCAAGCTTGCAACACCGGCCTAACCCATCATCTCACGGGCGCTGCCCGATAAAACCGCGCAGCGCCCGTGAGGCAAAAACGTGCCCACTCTACTTGACTAATTAGTCATTTTTCATCTGTCGGCCAATAATGCGCATCGTACCAATGAAAAAATGTAATGAACGACGAACATCGGGGTCGTTTAGGGAGCTGATCAATTGAAACAAACCGGGTGGCTTTTCTAATGCCTCCGTTTGAGCATTCGCCATACGGACAGCATTACCGGCTGTCCAGCCCAGCGCTAAAATTTCCTCGCCTACTTTAGTAGTTTTTTCCAGTGCCGCTTCATCAAGGAATTGGATATTGTCCGATATGATTGACAATAAATCGATGATGTTGTTGAACCGACCGGCTTGTACTAATGGGGCTGTTTTTTCGATTAAGTTCTTAATGCCCTCGATAGTTGCTGGGTCATAAAGTGCCGTATCCGACATAAGTTTTTCTTCAACTATATTTAACTGCATTTCTTTAGACATAAGAATTCCCCTTTAATCAAACTATCCCACGCGCAACGGCCCAATAAATACCGCGATTAAACGTTTTACGCATTAACCCCCCGAGCTTGGTAGGTGGTGCGACCTGTACATCACTCTTATAGTCGTACCAGAGTGGCATGCCGGCTTCCAATCCCATTTGAGCGATTGCTTGAACTTTTCCATCATAAATGGCAGAGGTATAACCGCGACGAATTTCCGAAGCGATATTTTCCACGACGACAGGTGACTGGTTATGGCAAGTGCCGCCGGCTTTACTAACTGGCAAATCAACGGTATCGCCCATCACATAGACATTATCGGAACCGTACATTTTCAAGGTTTCAAAGTCAGTAGGTAACCAGCCTTCATTATTTTGTGCTTCTGATTTTCCTGAATTAATTACGGCATCTACCGCGCGGATAGGTGGAGTGGCCATTAAAATATCAAACTCTTGGGATTTGCCTTCCTCCGAATAAGCTATCTTTGCTCCGGGATCAACCTTATCTAAAGTAAAACCGCGTTGATATTTAATGCCTTTACTATCAAAAATGGTAGGCAACACGTCACAGGTTGGTTTCTGTAGAAATAAACAATTACGCAATAATTGAGAGACCGTAGGATAGCTATAAATAATCTCTACACGGTCTCGCACATTTCGTTTACGTAAATATTCATCAAGCATTAACGTGGTTTCGATAGGAGCAATGCCACATTGATGAGGCACGTTAGGGGTTTTGGGGAAATTGACTGTTATAAATATACGACCCTCTTCGATGGTGCGTAATTTTTGAGCAAGTTGTTGCGCCGCTTTAGTCTGATAAAAATGATCACCTGCTTCCTTCAAGCCTTCAATGCGTTCTGGCGCGGGAACACAGCCTGTTGAAATAACGAGATACTCATAATCGTATCGCTTACCACTTTCACAGAGGACGCGATTTTGCTTAAATTCAAAGCTTTCAACACCATCAACATGAAAAATAATTTCAGGGCGTAATAATGAACGTTGTTTGCGGACTAATTCATGAGGATGATAAGCATTAAAAGCCACATACATATTGGCTGGCTTGTAAACATGGTTGGGGGAGTTTGAGAGCATCATAATCTCAATTTCACCATTTAGAATTTCAGGATAAAGCTTAGCAACTAAGTTGTTAGCGGTCATCGTGCCGCCAATCCCTCCACCAACAACGATAATACGTTTTGTTTTGCTAGCCATAATGACTCCTTTAATAGGTTATTAATTAAACAATCAACTCTCAGAAGCATATTAATCATAAAGATACAGAGCTAAGTACAAGAAGACTCATTTTAATTAGTCAATCGATACATTTAAGTGCGCCTGAAGGACATTGATTTACAACTTTAATGACTTCATCGTAAGCCGCTTTATCAGGCTCGATAACAAATTGCCCGTCTAAAATTTTAAATACCTCGGGCAATGATTTAACACAGTTGCCAGAGTGAGAGCATCTTTGTTTATCCCATTGTATTTTCATGATGTTTAACCCCTGCCATGTTCAGCTGTTGTTGGATTAATCATGGTTATTACTTCAGCAATAGAATTTGCCGGAAATTCACCACGTTCTGCATGTGTTTTAATACTTTGTTTATCGGGTGCAATATAAATGCAATAGATTTTGTCGTCTGTTACATAACTTTCCACCCACTGAATTTGCGGCCCCATTTCATTCAGAATACAGCAGGATTTTTGTGATATTTGTTGCAACTCTGCTGCGGCTAATTGGCCTGCGTTTGGGATTTCTCGTTCAATAATATATTTAGGCAAATTGTCTCCTATGTTGTTATATGACCAGTCATCTTTTACTGGTTGTTAAAAAAAAGATATGGACCATCATGGCCATATCGCTTTAAAATTTTTTGTTAAACGGTTATTTTAAATAATTAATACTTATGTCTGGTTGGTGAAATTTTCACTGATAATTCAGCAGCTTTCCAGGCTGGAATGCTACCATTAGAGATTTAATATTTAATGCATCTATTTCGTGTATTTGCGGTTTCGCTTGTTAATAAAATACATTAAAGTTTTTCTTCCCCATATCAAAATCCATGGTTAATATATGTCGGTCGGTCTTGTAGTTAGTCATAAAAAAGACCCAAACAACCGGCAGTTGTGTCGTCCGGCCTTGTTTCTAATTTACAGTCAACTAGGCAACAAAATAATCATTCAGTAACGTATCGCAAAACTCTTGCAAAGGCTGCACGGACTGTTCAATTTTCATCCGTAACAACGCGCCTTGCCAGTTATTTACCAATAAGTTAGCCATAATTTCGGCACTCTTATCAGTGCGTACTGTACCTTCTTTTTGTGCTTGCAGTAATGCCTTATATTGCAACAATTTGTAGCGTTCAACAGCACACTTTAGCGCTTGATTACACAGCTCACTGGTATCACCAATTTCACCCATCAGGTTGCCTAATAAACATCCCCCTTTGTATCCATTATTTTCCACTTCAACAATAAGCTCTGCATAGTAATTTTTTAAAGCACTGAGTGGGTCAACTTGTGAGTGTTGTAGGTGTCTCGTTAATAGCTCGATAAACGGTTCGATATAATGGCTAATGGCTTCAGCAGCAAAATTCTCTTTACTATCAAAGTAGCTATAAAAAGAACCTTTAGGTACATGTACGGCGTTTACAATTTCATTAATACCTGTTGCATGGTAGCCCTGGTTCATCAATAGATAGACGCCTTGGTCGAGCAGTTGTGTGCGTTTAGATAATTTGTTAATCATAATTGATGCTAAGAATACGACCGGTCATATATTTTGTCAAGCTCGGTAGTTTAGGCTGCATGAAATGAAGCCTAACATTTTACTCACGCGTGGTTTGGCGACTGGTACGAATATGGTCTTCTTTTTGCCAGCCGCCGCGAGACCCGGTCTTGATGGGTGATCAGCGCAGCGGATAGTCGGCACTTAATTTATGTGCGTGCTAGGGTATATACGCATGATTGGGCTGTTGCGGTGGAAAGTGCGGTGCTGGGGTATGATTAACGCTGCCCGCGTGGGCACACCCTCCGGGTGCGAGAACCTCTACGAGGCAAAGACGTGCCCACCCTAATTGACTGAGGAATATCGTATGAAGCCAGATTTTGATACAGCGCTACAAAAACATTTCGCGGCCATTTCCAGCAGAGATATAGAGGCGTTTAAGACACATCTCACAAAAAATGACACTCTATATACTATTGTTCAAAATGGGCACGCTTTCACCACCCCATCTGAAACAATTGAACTTCACAAGCAATGGTTCAAAGACCCGAGCTGGATTTGGGAAGGGACAGTTGTCCATAAAGTGGTGGGTGAGGACATGGCTATGGCTCTCATCAAATACCAATATCGGTCTAAAGCAGATGATGCTCCCTTCACCACTTGGCTTACTTATGTGTTTCAGTTGCAAGAAGGTCAATGGCGAATTGTGCATGACCAAAATACAGCATTAGATTACGCTGCTTTTGCTCGTGTGGCAGGAATAGAAATTAAGTGAGCTGGCCTAATTCTTCTATCAACCGGACATTATTCTTCCCCCAAAATAGTTAACACCTCCCCCTAACGGAATGGAGGTGTTTTATGGGCAAATCAAGACCGCCGAAAGTGCATTATTACAGCATGTACTTCAAGGCAACCGCAGTACGTTTACATGCCGTATTTTTTCCATAACGCGATCCCCAGGGGCTGCTTGTCAACTTGGATGGATCGAATTTTATTGCTCGTAAGATTTATGACGCTAATACCATCCCAGCCTTCCGTAAAACTGTTTCCGCCAGTTAGATAGGCTATCTTGCCATCGTCGCTTAGCACAATTTGTTCATGGTCTACCTGTAGCGGAATATGTGTTTCCCGTCCATCGCGCAGATTAATACGACTAAGTACGGCTGCACCGCTAACCTCACCAGCGGGACCTGTACCCACAACAAATAGCGTAGAAGCATCGTTGCTCAATGCAACACCGTGCTGATGGGTTTGAGCAGATAGAGGAATTTTTGTTTGCTCTCCCGTCTTCGGGTTCAACTGAAGTAGAGTGCGGCCTTGTATCGGCAACAAGAGATGTCCCTTTGCGTTAATAGCGGCATAGTGTGGTTTAGCAAACCCCCCATAGCCGAGCGGTGCCACGTCAAAGACCCGCAATGAACGGTCGTTCAGATTATAAGCGGTCACTGAATACGAGTCGTGGTCAATGCTATAAATCTCGTCGCCCTCGTTGCTGAATAACACCTGGAAGGGTCGAATACCTATCGGCACACTGGCCGTGACGGTTTGCGATTGCGTCGAGATGATCTCCAACTGCCCGGCGCGATTGCCGCGATTGACGCCCACGGCCACCGTTTTCCCGTCTGAAGAAACGGCGATGCCCATGCCACCTTGCCGATATTCACCCCATTGCACGCCGGTCAATGAACTTCGGTACGTTATCAGTGCGGTACGCAGACGCGAACGGATGTCAACAACCGCAACGCCTTCAGCGGTAGCAACATAGGCATGCCCATCCTGGCTAATGGCAACACCGTATGGGGCACGCCCTACTTTTACCCGCGCGATGACACCTTTTTGAGGATCCACATAAGCTAAGTGATGAGCCTTGAATTGGCTGACAAGTAACACGTCAGAATTCGACGTTGTGGACTCGCCGCTGGCATGAACACTACCAGTCCAACTCAAGGCGATGACGAGCAATAAGTTCTGGAACCAGCCCTGGCGGGCAAATTCCATATGCTTTGGTTGTCGCTCGCGCATTATTTGGCGCCGATCTGTTGCAGACCGTGCGCCGCGCAGGCTTCATCCAGATTTCCTCCTGGTGCGCCACCTACGCCAATGCCGCCGACGCGTTGACCATCAATGACAATGGGCAAACCTCCGGCAAGAATCACCATTCTGGAGTCCATGTCACGCATACCGTTAAGTGCGGGGTTTTCTGCGATAGCGTTAGCCAAGCGCGCTGTTGGTTGTCCCATGCTGGCGGATGTAAACGCCTTGCCTAAGCTACTGCCAATAGTATGGGGACCCGCCGCTGGGTTGCGCATCTGGGTAACAAGTACCCCGCTACGATCGACCACGGCGACACTGACAGCATAGCCATCCTGACGACATTGTTGTAAAGTCGACATCGCAATTTTCTGGGCCAATTCCAGAGTCAGCTGAGGCGTTGCAGCTGGAGTGGTCGGTTTATCTTCTGCATGGGCAGAATGACCGAATCCAAATACACTGAACAAAGTGATGGCTGCTAAAGTTCGGACACCTTTTTTAACGCTAAATCCAAGAGTTGTTTTCATTTTACTTTTCCTTTTCATATCATCGAATATTCGACGGAGAAAGCTTAATTGCCCTGCTATAATTTGTAAAATGAATAATAATGATTCAGGTATTCACGAAATAAATAATAACTCGACACTGCGTCAGATTGATCTCAATTTATTGCTGGTTTTTGATGTGCTAATGCAAGAGAAAAATGTATCTCGGGCTGCTGAGCGTGTCTTTCTAAGTCAGTCAGCCATGAGTAATGCACTGAAGCGATTACGCGAGATGCTTGATGACCCCATCCTGGTGCGCGGGGTCAAGGGGATGCAACCGACGCCGCGCGCCCTTGCTTTGGAAGCGCCGGTGCGCTCCATCCTGAAACAAGTAGTTCGTACCATACAGCCCGCACAGCCCTTCGAGCCAGACACCTCGCGGGCGCGATTCATTATTGGTATGAATGACTACAGTGAGAATGTCGTTCTACCGGCGTTAGCTGCGTGCCTACGCCAGTCAGCGCCAAATGTTGAGCTTGTTGTACACATGCTAACAGCGGAGGACCCCGAGCCTTTACTGGAAACCGGTCAGCTCAATTTCATCATTGGCGTGGAGACCTACAGCAAGATTTCCAAGCGATTGCGCTCTGAAAATTGGATTAGTGATCGGCTAGTTTGTCTGGTCAGCCAGAACCACCCGTTGGCAGGCCGTCAGCATTTAAACCTCAAACAATTCGAGGAATTACGTCATGTTTATCCATCGCCCTTAGGTTTGCGTACGAATATTGTGGAAACCTGGCTTGCCGAGCAGGGGTTACAAAGATCCATCGCAGTAACGACGCGAAATTATTGGGTAGCTGCACAAATTGTCAGCGGAAGCGACTACCTACTGAGTGTTCCATTCCGCATCGCGACAAAACTAATGAACCATTTTCCCCTCTGCCTCCTTGAGCCGCCTAAAGGGTTCCCAGGTTTTCGGTTAAATCTAATATGGCACCCTTTATATGAAAGCGATCCCGAGACTCAGTGGGTATTGAATCAAGTACGTAAATTATTTTAAGCTGTAATCAAATATTGGGTCTCTGGATATAAGTGGACGAGCCCGGTAGATTCCGTCTTTAAAGTCAAGCATTTTTCAGATAATCGTGTTGATACGGCTGTTGAGTTTTGAGTACGCCAAAGCACAAATGCACCAGCTTGCGCATTGCGGCACCGAGGGAGGACATCTTGGACTTGCCTCGGGCAAGCAGGCGTTCATAAACAGCTTTGACGTGTGGGTTGTAGCGTGTTCCCACGACGGCAGCCATATAGAGCACGGCGCGTATTCTAGCGGGGCCGGCCTAGGACATTCTCGCGCGTCCCAGCACCGAACTACCCGACTGGGATCAAGGATACGGATAGGTAGGTTTTTCTCAATCCAATCGGCAACCACGAGCGCCGACTTGTGTGGGCTTGGAGAAAATGTCACCGGGTTGGAAATCTGCTTCGGTGAGAAATATACGCCTATGAACTCCATGGCTATCCCGATCCGTTAATCCGTGCCTTGCTTTAAAAATTCTCGGCCCAACGGTCCCAGAAACCCGGTTCATCATGATGAGCATTTTTCATGGCGGCATGGAGTGTCAAGGCAAAGAACCAGACACCCGGCCGACGGGTGCTCCCATCGGGATTTTCCAAGTAGCCGAGGACTTGCTGATAGACTGGGTTCGTCTCCTCAAAGGGTACGTCGATATAAATTTGCCCAGCGTAAGACCTCATCGAATTGGTGTCGGCAACATTACCGCAGGGCTGCCAGCTGATTTGGTTGCTGTTTAACCACTCTATGACCGACTGCCGACCTACCGATGACTCCCAGTCCCAATTGGAATTCTGTTTTGTGATTTCCCCATTCGGGTTTTTCGGGTCGGAAAATTTGATGTAGAGTACATCGCGCTGTTTTTGACGGGCGATGGCGTCGATGTGTTCAATCAATTGCGGCATAATATTTCTCGTTTGGTGGTAACGCCCATAGTTTCCATGCAGGAACGACGTAATGTGTCGCATATCGCCGACCACCATGTTCGATTATCTTTTCGTTACTGCATCAGAGCCGCCAATATAAAAGGCAAATTTACTCATTCGCCACCCCATGTGGCACATGCCCCGTAGCAACGTGCTGACGAGCGGATTCGCAGTGTTTTTGCTGGTCATCAAAGAAAATGTCCGCCCCGAAAGCCTTCAGGAATTCGCCTTTATCCTTTCCACCAAGGAATAGCGCTTCATCAATGCGGATGTTCCAAGCGCGTAGCGTGCGGATGACGCGCTCGTGGGCGGGTGCGCCTCGCGCAGTCATGAGCGCGGTACGGATAGGAGAAGTATCTCCCGGTGAATCGAGTTGAATCTGGTGCAGCATGGCAAGGAAGTTTTTGAACGGACCACCGGGTAGCGGCTGCTTGGCGGCAAGCATTTCGTTGCTTTCAAAAGCATCCAGCCCATCCCGTCTGTAGATGCGCTCGGACTCATCCGAGAACAACACTGCGTCGCCGTCGAAGGCAATGCGCAACTGTGTGGGATTAACTTCAGCCAACGGCGCTGCCGAAGAGGGCAAAATCGTCGCAGCAGCGAATCCCGCTTTCAGTGCCTTGCGGACGTCACTTGGATCGGCTGAAAGAAACAATTGCGCGCCGAACGCCGAAATATAGGGATGTGTACTCTCGCCTCGCGTAAATGCCGCCCGGCTGATATTCAGGCCATGGCGCTGGATCGAGTTGAAGATGCGCAGTCCGGTGTCTGCACTATTACGCGACAATAAAATAACCTCAACGCGCGGGTTGGCTAGATCACGCTCGTTCAACGCCAGCAATTTTTTCACCAGATTGAACGCCACGCCGGGCCCGAGCGGGATTTCTTCGCGCTCCACTTGATAGAGGCTATAGGCCTCTATGCCTTCATTGTTAAAAACGGCATGGCTCTCATCGAGGTTGAACAGGGCGCGAGAAGAGATGGCGACGACTAATTTTTCTTGTGGGGGTTGCAATGGAATTTTCTCATTTCCGGTACAGGTCAATATGGCTGAATAAATCCATCGTATTGACCACACGAAGGATGCATCCTGGTCTTGAATATCAGCTTCTGCTTCGTAAAAAAACAATATTCCCGGTTCAAAACAAACACCCAATGGAAAGATGGTATTTATGCGGACTTTTGAAGCAGAATCCTTTTGGTAGGTCCAGTCTGATCTCTGTCGCTACGATTCCCATTCGGCGAACCTTAAGTCAGCATAAAAGCGTTTGTACAAATTGAATGTCCGATTTTCTATTGCCTTTTGAAATGCAAGAGCACGTTCCTTCGTCCAATCTTTCGGATCCTTCGGCATATTTCCATTGACGAATGAGCAATCTTTCCACGCTTCGGTCTCGTCGGTGAAACCATCGACTGCCCCAATGGAAACTACACTATCGCGCAATATCGATTTTGCTTCTACTGATCCTAACTTCAATTTGACATAAGGGGCTGCATCGCCGTCACCACGATTTTGGCTGCTGTTCCACACGCGCACGTTTCCTATGCTATTTCCTAAACGGTTGTGCCCTAGTTTGTCTGCTCCATCGCCTGTTTCAGCGTGAAAATCAATCAGCCTATTTTCTTTTTTCCCCGTCCAACAACTCCAGTGGCTTTGTGGACAAATGTGGTCAAAGTCATACGGTGTGTCATCACCTAATCCAGGTTGGGCAGATTTTTCTTCAAAAGCTTGGAAAACATAATCCCGTTGCAACCACAGCAACAGTATATGGCTATATCCACCGTGCAAGTTCCACCATCGTTCGTATAGCCTTGCTGCCTGCTGCAATTGGCCGCGTTCTGCTTCGTTGACTTGGTCTGTTGCTACAACAAAGCGCTTCGAATCACGTAACCCTCCTATATCTGAAGGTGAATGGGTGAGGTGCCGAATTTGTTGAAGATATGAGGGTTTCCGGATGAGTAGTGCCAGCTCTCTCTCTTTCTTTGCCAGCTCGCTAATTAACTCAATTTCGGGGAATTGCCCATCAATGCCAGCTGTACCCGTCTTCAACAACTCGAAGCACACACTGCTGGCTTTTGCTGGGTCCAGCACAGCCAAGTTCCAATACAAGATGAATCGTACCAACCGATGTCGATTTTCTTGGATGGCAACTTCTCTATTGCTAGTCTGTTTTTGCACCCAATACAGTATTATTTCGAGAGCATGTATATGTACGAGACATAGCGCATGCTTTGGCAGCCCAACGTCTTGTGTATCTTCAAACTGTGATTTCTGGTAGGAAATAGTTGTAAGTAACGTGGCTAGATCTGTGACGAAAGAACCTCCTTCGGCAATCTGCTGGTTGAACTCCTCCAAAAATTTGTTCCCGGATGACTCGTCACTCTTGGTATTTTTGTCTCCACGTAGAAGGCGTGTAAATTGAGATTTCTCTAGCTTCACATGATCGACCAAGCCAAGTTGAGCAGCTGTCATCCGTACTGCAGTCATAACTAGGGTTGTTGGCGTAAAAATTGAGGCAATCTTTACGTTCGATAATTGTTTCTCAACCATGTTATGGCAATTTGGGTTACGGTGCTTAATGACCGAGAACACATAGTCGGCAGTGCTCAAATTCGTGCCACCCGTCCCAATGCGCTTGAATAAAACGGCCAACGGAGGATCTTTGGTATCATCATCCGCCTCGGTACCCATCATTTCGGTTGTCACTTCAATGACGGGAAAATATTGGGAGAACAACCGTTCTAACCCTTGAATCAACGTATTAATTCGCCGCTCTAAATCGCATTGTTGGATATTTTCGATCGCGTCCAACCGACGTCTGAGGTGATGGGCTATCCCTTTACTCAAGGGTTCGTCGTAGGATTTCTCCTCTGAAATCTTCTTAATTCGCTCCTTAAGCCGTTGTTGGACATTTGTCATTTCCTGATGTACATAAGTTGAAATTGCTTGGCTATCATGGAGAGGATACATCTCGATTAATTTTCGCAAGTCCAAAGCAAACGTACTATGCCAAGGCGCGATGTCCGCGTCATGTACAAATCCAGGCATGTCAGAGTGTTCTTTATTGGCCGCTTGAAAAGCTTCTGTTCGGTCTGCATATGTCGCTGCGGCGCTACGACGTTCTGACAGTGATAGCCGAGCAATGGACTCACCACTATTGCCGCCGCGCTGGTAGCCAAAAGGGTGGCTTTCTGTTGTGACATGTAGGCGCAATAGATGGTCAGACTTATCGGGTTCACCCATGTCCACCCATATGCGGCGGTTCATGTGCTCACCTGCTCCAGGCCAAGCCAAAAGCATAGTAAGTGTGCGCTGCTGACCGTCAATCAAGGATAGTCCGCCACATTCCGGTAGGGTTACCAAATCCCTTTCTCGCAGACGAAAAAACTGAACCTTTGAGTCGCTGATGTAGCTTGCCATCATCCCCCCAATTGGCATGCCGCGAAATATTGTGTCCCACAAGTCAATGACCTGATGAGGTTTCCAGACTGAGCCACGTTGGATCATGGGCAGTACAATCGCACAGTGCTCGTGTTCCGACTCTTTTCCCGATGCCCAGTCAAGCCAACGGATCAGCTGAATAACACGGATACCTTTACCTTTATCTTTTTCAAAAAATTCTGGCATTGCCATTTCCTTTAGTTAGTTCTTAATCTCGCTGAGATAGCAGATCTGTCACAATGGCAACAGAGCTTTGACGACCCCGCTTACTGCCCTCCCAAATCCCCTCAACCACCACTCCAGCATTGCAGAATCTACCACCGTCGCAGTAATTTCGTAGGCATCCTCTAGTTCCACCACCTGCTGATCGGCAGATAATGGCGATTCCAGCAAATGTAAACCCGCTTCCTTTTCAATGCGGAAGCTTAACCGTACGCGCTGCCCATCGCCGTACCCAAAGCGTCCATCATCGTCGTATTGCTTGAGGTCGAAATCCTTGGGACGTTCAAAGGTCAGGGTCGAGGCGCGTGCGGTGAGGATGCGATGCAGCGCGAGACTTCTTTCGTTGTCGTAGCCATCAAAACGGCACACAAGATACATGCGTGGTCCTTGCTGGGCGAGGCCCAGTGGCATCACTCGAGTTGCCGTCCGTTTGCCGGCGGCGTTTTTGTAATCCACCTCCAGCCACTGGTTGCCATAAAGTGCATTACTGACTTGATCGAACACGGTTGGGTCAATCTTGGGTGGCAGCAGCGGCTGGCTGGTGCTGATCACGCGTATTTTTTCCAGCCACTCGCGTTCACGCTGGGTCGTACTTTTGTCCCCCAGTTGGCTGCGTGCCTGGGTGAAGAAGCCGTCCATGGATTTCATCAATTTGGCGGGCAGCAAGCTGCTCAAGTGCTGCTCAGCCAACATGAGCAGCAATGACTCCTGTGCGCTGAGGCATGGTAGCGACAGCCCCTTGGCGCAGGGTTTCCAGCTATATTGGTAGGGCTTGGCGCTGTCATCGCGGTCGATGTCGTAAAACTCGGAAAGCGTTTCCAGTTGGCGCTGGATGGTGCGCATATCTCGCTCAAAGCCAGCGTCCGCTAGTTGTTGGCGCAGTTCAGGGGCGGTGATGGTGCGGCCTTTGGGTATGCGCCGTAATAGCTCATGAGACAGCTGGAGCGTTTCCAACGAAACAGGGCGTTTGGGCATGGCTTATAGCCTCAGGTCAGAGCGGCCGGCAAATACTTGCCATAGACGTACCATGGCGTAGGTATCGAGCTTGCAGTATTCAAGAAGTTGCTGTTCGATTTGGGCTTTGCGCTCGGCGCTGGTGTTCGGATGGATGCCTTCGAGAAAGGCGTCCATTGCCATGCCGCCATCTTGCACGCCGTCGAGGGCTTCGTAGCGCAGTTCGGGGACTACGGCGGGCAACACCTTTTTGATGCTCCAGCTGCCTTGTTGGCTTGGATGGTAGTAACGCTCGCGGGCGATGGGCAGCAGATCGACCACACGTGCATTGATGGCTAGCAGCGGTTCACTCAAGTGCGGGTAACGCTCGGCCAGTTCGCGAATGCGCGCTTTCTCAAATCCAGCGTTGTAGACGTACACAGGACCTTGCTCACCACATGCAGCAATCAGCGCATGTGCGAAGGGTTTGGAAGGATTATTGCCTGAAAGGTCAAGGAAGGCCGTCTGTTCCAGCTGGCCGGATACGGCAAGCGTGTGCAGGCTGAACTGGAAGGTAATCTGCTGGTAGGGGCGGGTACCTTTCCAGATGGGTACGGCGAACTGGATGGTTTCGAAGTCGAGAAAATAGGCGGGAAGAACATGTGCAGCCAAATCTGCTGCGGCACCAGCAGCGTCGAAAAACACCTCATTGGCGAGGGTGTAATCTTTGACCCGCTGTTGTTTGTCGTTGAGCAGGTCGTCTGGTACATCCTTTAGATCGTAGACACCTTTTATGGTGAGCTCTTTTGCCTTTGCTGAAGAAATGCGGGGCAGCCAACAGACCGGGTATTCCGGCTTTGGCTCGTCGCGACTGCAATAGTTGTAAAAACCGCATTCAAATGGCGTGCCGCAATGGTCGCCAGTTCCGATGGCAGGCTCGGAAGGCTCGGCGACGATGCTTTGCGCTTGGGCAATCCAGCCTTTGACTTCATCGGTCCGAGAGAACGCCTCGGCGGTGAGATCGTTTTCTTTTAGCAGCCCTTGGTAATGTTCATTTCCTGGATAAACCCATGAGCTATCAATGTGCGCCAGGGCAATGGCATCCAGCGGGACGGCCGCTGACTGAGCCACAAACGCCTGCACTGCCACGTCATCGCGGTGGTAATCCTTCACGCTGGTAGAGGATTTTACTTCGACCATGCGCCAGATCTGCTTGCCATCCTTTTGCTCCGGCAGCATTACATCGGCGAAGGCCAATGTACCAGCGGCAGAGAAGCCTGCCTCAAAGATAGGTTGTGCTGAATGAAGTGATTCCGCGCTACGCTCGAATGCACGGTTGAACCCTTCATTTTGCAAGTCGATCACGACGCCACGCCCCTCTGGATCATAAATACGCTGGGCAATATCGCCAACCTGAAAACCTATATGAAAACTTGTCTGTGTCGCGGCTGAATCTTCGCGCAAGTCCGGACGATGAACTTCCAGCCACAAACGTTTGGGACACTGGCGGAGGGCCATGAGCTTCGACTTCGAGAATGCGCGCATGTTATTTATGAGTTGGAAGGGAGAAGAATAAATGCCATTATCATTCAGCATGCGTCATTTTGTGTCGTGTCAGAATTGCTCTTTCTTGGACACAAATTTTTGCAAGGCTTTATGCCGTGCAGTTGGCGTGCAGTGGGTCAACGCAGCGGCCTTATCACTCATTCAAGAGCGAGACTGCGTCGATATTGGCGGCCGACCAAAGAGGCTGGCCAGTCGCTTCGAGATAGATGAGGTAAGCCCGCAGGTCAAATTCCAGCTGGTGATAATCTGGCTCCATATGCCGGCACAGTTGATAGAAGGCTTTGCTGTGCTCGTGTTCCTTGATGTGCGCAAGTTCGTGAACAACGATCATACGCAAAAATTCAAGCGGCATCTCCTTGAACAATTCCGCTATGCGGATCTCACGCTTGGCTCTGAGTTTTGTGCCCTGTACCCGCGAGATGCTGGTGTGCGTGCCCAGTGCGTGCTGAATGACATGAAGTTTGCCGTCGAACGCGACCTTGCTCAGCTGCCCGGCATTGCGCAGATACCTGCCTTTAATTTCCAGCACATAGTCATAGAGCGCCTTGTCGGAGCGCACAGCGTGCGCATGCGGATACTTCTGCAGCAGTGTGTCGGTCAGCAGGCCTTGTTCGATAAGCCGCTGCACTTGCTCTACCAGTGCTATAGGGTAGCCAGCAAGATAATTTGGCGTAGATTTTGCGCACATAGCGGCTTGTACGATATTGCAGATGGAGAGATTTTAGCGATATGCGTCTGTCTTTTTATTGATCCGGCACGGTGAAGTATTAACTCCGTTCGGGCTGGGCTTGTCGAAGCCCATTCACCTTTCAACAAGCTCTCAAGGAACAGCTTTTTAATGATCATAAAATGAATATGTTACGATTTTGTAGCGCTGCGAAACGCTATCCAAAATTGGACCGAACAGCACCGAAACGTCCTTCGACAGGCTCAGGACGAGCGGGGCTTGGGCTGTCTGTTTCTTGCCAACACCTTTCGGCCTGCGGGCGAATATCATACTCAAGGCGAACGAACTTCAAACATAATCTGGCCGAATCAATAATCTAGCCGAATCAATAACTGCGTCAGACAGCGTGCTTTTTCACCCACGCGACATAATGATCCATCCAGTTCTGGAAGAATTTCTTGCTGGCTGTACCGATGTCGCCGGCTTCGTCAAACAATCCATCCTTTACATGGGTAAATGCTTCGGGCTGCCCTAGCGTTGGCATATCCAAAGTCGCGAGAATATTGCGCAAATGTTGTTGTGCCATGGCCGTGCCGTTGGCTCCGGGAGAAGCGCCCAGCACACCAGCGGGCTTGCCCGCCCAAGCGCTTTGGCCATAGGGACGCGAGGCGTGGTCGATTGCATTCTTGAGCACTCCAGAGATAGAGCGGTTGTATTCGGGCGTTACAAACAGAACGCCCTGCGACGCTGTAATTTCCCCTTTCAGCCGCTTGACAGGCTGTGCTTGGTTCGCATCATCGTCTTGGTTATAAAGCGGCAAGTCGCCGATTTGCAATTCTTTGAATGAGAACTCTGATGGCGCCAATTTTACAATGGCGTTAGCTAGCTTGCGGTTGAATGAATCCTTACGAAGGCTGCCAACGATAACGGCAATTTGATATTGGTTCATGATGATCTCCTTTTAATGTTACCAATGATCTTAAAACGTCTCGACCACGTCAGCATAACCATACATTTTGAATTTTTCGACGTGGCTGTTGGTTCTTTCAGTTCCGCTTAGTCATATCTCCAACATGGAATGCATCGGCCAGAAATGCCATACCCTCATCCCACGAAGCCTTATCTGCTATAGCGTTATAGGCCAGCGGCAGTTTGAACTCTTGGCCATATTTATCTGCGTCCGGATTGGTGAAGCTGTGCTTAGCACCGGGATAGGTCACCGCTTTATAGGTCACGCCGGCCTTCTCCATCTCCTGTCTGAAAGCGGCGACCTGGGTAGCGGGGATCATCGGATCGTCTTCGCCAGTAAAGGACGCGATCCGCGCCTTGACCTTGCCTGCCACTGCCGGATACTCTGTTCCCAGGCTACCGTGGAAACTCATCACTGCCTTAAGAGGCTTACCAATGCGCGCCATGTGCAACACTACCGAACCGCCAAAACAATAGCCGATGGCTGCAATGCGGTTGGAATCCACCGTTTTTTCCTTGCTAATCAAGCTATATGCGCTATCGAATCGCGCCTTGGCTAGCTCAGTATTTTTTGCCACCTCGCTGGCGAATTTGCCCGCATCATCCGGATGATGCGCCTGTTTGCCGTCGCCATACATATCAATTGCCAGCGCGGTGAAACCTCGCTCCGCCAACATACGGGCGCGTTTGCGCGCATATTCGTTGTGTCCCCACCATTCATGCACCACCATAATACCTGGGCGCTTGCCCTGTATAGAATCGTCGTAGGCGATATAACCCTTGAGTAGGGTACCGTTGGCGCTATAGGTTACTTCTTTACCTTGCACGGCAGCGTAAGACGCAAAAGTTGCAAACATCAAGCCCGTGAACAATAGAAATTTATTCATATTTTCTCCAAAAAATAAGCTTATTCAGTTTTTTCTTGAGCCTCAAAATGGAACATCCGGCAGCGCGAATATGCCAATCACACGGAAGCTAAAACCGATATCACTTCATACATCGTGTGATTCCGTAACTGTAATCGCTTACACTTAATATTGGGTAATCTGTCGCCCTAAGTATTTGAGTAAAACAGAGCACCAAAAATACCTACTGTTGTGCCAGAAATTACTTGACCGCCACATTCTACCATTATAAGTCAATGAATATAAAGCCTGTATTATCCGATGATGTTTGCAGAGCGGTGGCCGGATTGGGACGTACTGAAGATGTGAAATTTTCTCCAGATGGTCGACGTCTTGCCATCGCCGGATTTAATTGCAACAAGATTCTCATACTGGAAGTGGATTTTGACTTTACTGATATTCATAAAAACGTGGTCATTAGCGATTTCGTGGAAATATCTTCCCTTAGTTTGAAAAATCCGCATGGGCTCGCTTTCTTGGATGACAAAACTTTGATAGTAGCGAATCGCAAAGGTGGAGCATCAGTACTGAGGCTGCCTCCGCGTGGCGCGGTGAAAAAGATAGTTGAACTACCAGATCTAGGCGTAATCCCGAGCAACCTGTGGCTCTATTCGCCCGGATCTGTATCTGCAATTTGTTTAAAAAATGGGTTGTATGATGTTCTGATTTGTAATAATTATGCTCATTACGTTTCTCGTCATATCTTGGATGTGACTGAATCTTTAACAGTCAAACATAACGAAATTCTGTTGGCCAAGGGCCTGGACATTCCGGACGGGGTGTCGTTTAGTAATGATGGTCGCTGGATTGCAGTAAGCAACCATGGAAAACACTGTGTTTTTCTGTATGAAAACACTCCACAACTGACGCCTGATAGCGAACCATCAGGCATATTGCATGGAACTACTTTCCCGCATGGTGTGCGATTTATAGCGGAAGACCGATTCATTCTGGTCGCAGATGCTGGCGCCCCCTTTGTGCATATCTACGAAAAGAGTGGTAACTGCTGGTCAGGTAGATTTGACCCAGTCAATTCGTTCAGAGTAATGAACGATGGGGTTTTTAAGCTGGGCCGAAACAACCTTCAGGAAGGAGGTCCCAAAGGTATCGACGTGAACGAAGACATGAATGTGCTCGTAACGACTAATGAACATCAACCATTAGCATTTTTTGATCTTCAAGAAGCGCTTAAAAGGAGGAGGGAGGGCGAATCTTGCCAAACATCGGTTCCTCCGCCGAGGCGCCTGCAAGCTTGTACCTGCGGTAGCGGAAAGCGCTACAAACACTGCTGTGGGGAGATTGATACTCTCTCGAAACCGAATGCTTCCCGCTCGTTCCATTCAATCATGGAGTCTGCGTTAGCTGCACAACGCGTTAACGAGCTTGAGAGTGCAGAACGTCTATATCTGGAGGCGCTCGAGTTGAGGGGCGGCGATCCCGATGCGCTGCATATGCTCGGGGTCGTTCTTTACTGCCGACACAGAGTTCGGGAGGCCTCAGCACTGATAAGACGCGCAGGCATGGCAACCCAGTGGCAACTTCCAGGCATTCTCTTTAATTACGGCTTGGCACTGGGCGGTAGAATGCTGGGCCGTGACACCGCAAAAGGTGCCGAGCTGCGGCAGCAGTACGATCGCTGGCTTACTACAAGGCCTTATAGGTCGGGTTATGAACCCTTGGTAAGTGTTGTTATTCCTTCCTACAATCATGCTTCGTACATCGAACATTCTTTAGAATCGGTATATGCGCAAACCTACCGTAATCTTGAATTAATCATAATTGATGACGCCTCAAGCGATGGGTCGCCTGACATTATTAGAGAAAAGCTGAGGAGTTGCCACTTGCCTCACCGATTTGTTGCTCGTGGCACCAACTTGGGTGCCCATGCGACTTTAAACGAGGCCATAGCGCTTGCTCAGGGAGAATTCATTAATCCGCTTAATTCAGATGATCTTTTCGAACCCGGACGAATCGCTGAAATGGTTGAGAAAATCGCGCGAAGTGAATTTGAATGGGGATTTTCAAAATGTATCTGCATGGATCCACACAATCAGGTCATTACTCCCCAAAAAAATAATCGAGCTTACATTCTTTCCCGAATAGAGGACAGTCTCTCCTCATCAGATACGATCGGTAGTGCCTTGCTAGGAGCGTTAAATCCAACTATTTCGACTGGGAATCTTTTCTTTTCCAAATCGTTATATAAAAAACTGGGTGGATTTCGTGATTATCAATCGAATCACGACTGGGATTTCTGTCTGCGTGCTTTATGGTACGCCGAGCCGCGCTTGGTATCGTCTAATTTGTATCGTTATCGGCTGCACGAAAATA
Source organism: Candidatus Nitrotoga sp. CP45 (assembly GCA_003402375.1). Lineage (GTDB taxonomy): Bacteria > Pseudomonadota > Gammaproteobacteria > Burkholderiales > Gallionellaceae > Nitrotoga. Next base: position 189,333 of record QFXJ01000045.1, on the reverse strand, counting down.
ATACTATTCAGAAGTCGCTCGAGCGGAATCGCGAAGAGTACGGCAGATTGTTCGCTGATTACCACGACAAAGCTATTACTTCTTTGCCAGAAAATGAGTTTGCCCCGGCCAAGGCCACCGTTGGATCAGCGTACCTGGCTAAAGTACTTGCCGCAGGCCAGATAAGTTTGCCTCAAAAAACCCTGACTGACCTAGATGATGAGCTTACACGACAGGAGGATGACTCACTCCTCAAATCTAATATCGGTGTTGGAGAGGGTTTGAATCTTGTTGGCTATTTCAGGGGGGAAGCTGGTCTTGCTGAGAGTGTGCGCACCATGGCGGCAACCTGTTATGCCAAAGATATAAAAGTCAACATTCAGGATGCCGGCGTGATAATGGAGGGCAGGCAAAGCAACCGAAGTATGGATCGCTTTCTTACCAGCGATAATGATCAACGGACAACACTTTTTTACATGAACCCCGATCAGCTCGAATCCGTATGGCGACGATATTTCGAGCGGGGAGATCTCCGGGGGCGTCGAGTAATCAGCTACTGGCATTGGGAAATTGATAAGTTTCCGAGAAAATGGCAACCTGCACTCGAGTTAGTCGATGAAATTTGGGTTGCAAGCAATTTCGTGGAACAGCTCGTCAAACGTGTCACAGATAAACCCGTTGTCCGAATTCCTCACGCAATAGATGTAAAAATTTCACGACCGCATTCGCGTACTGAATTTGCGCTCCCGGATAATCGTTTTCTGTTTCTATTCAATTTCGATTTTTATTCTTTCGCAGACAGAAAAAATCCTTGGGCTACGATTGAGGCTTTCAGGCATGCTTTTCCGATTTCTGAAGACCGTGTAGGTCTGGTTATTAAATGCCACCATGGAGAGAGGCACTTAGAAAAATTTACCTTACTTCAAGAACTTGCTGAGCAGGATCCCCGCATTACCATTCTTGATTGCCTTCTTTCCCGTGAAGAAATGTATGGACTGCAAAGTGTTTGCGATGCCTATGTTTCGCTGCATCGTTCCGAAGGATTCGGCTTGGGAATGGCAGAATGCATGGCCTTGGGCAAGCCGGTTATAGGCACCGGCTACTCGGGTAATCTCGAATTCATGGATAGCGAAAACAGCTGTCTCGTCAATTACACCCTGATACCCGTAAAACCGGGCCAATTCATTTATTACGAGCCCGGTTGGATGTGGGCTGATCCAGACGTGGGTCATGCGGCGGAGTACATGATTCGGTTGTTCGAAGATCCAGACTATCGCCAACGTATTTCAGATCGCGCGGCAGCCGATATGGCGGCTCGATATAATCATCAGACAGTCGGGAAAATTATCAAGGATCGACTAGATTCTTTAAATAAACGGTGACAAGCTTGAAAACCACGGAAGGCATCGTTAAACTGCGCGACCTTCTTAAGACTTAGGGGGCGGAGTCCTACCAAGCTTAGCAACAGACTCTAAAAGACTCAAAAATATGGCACACGCAGAACCAGCATTCAAACTCAAAATTGCCAATCTCTCTTTATTTGTGCTCTATGTCAATACAACCGACATGGCTCAACTAAAAAATCAATTGGATACGCGTGTTAATAAAACGCATAATTTTTTCTCCAATACACCTGTTGCTCTCGATCTCTCTGCTATCGCGAACAGCAACATTTCCCCAGACTTTGCTGACCTTATGTCATTCATGCTGGATCATGGCATGCATGCCACTGGTGTTATAGGGGGATCCACTGAGCAGCGCGAAGCCGCCGTACAATCAGGCTTGGGACTCTTCCCTGACACCATTGTTAAACCCACAGTAAAGACGGCACCGATTCCCACCACAGCCCCAAGCATTACTCCTAATGCAGAAAAAAATAATGCACCCGAACTGCCCGAATTTGGATTGACGATAGAAACCAATAACAGCAACGTCCTTGACTCAGATACCCAACGCCAAAATCCCGTTTCCCAAGTACCGCCAACTTTCCGTCCAACCATGATAATCAACAAACCGGTCCGCACTGGCCAGAGAATCTATGCCGAAGGTAGTAATTTGGTTGTACTGGGCGTTGTTAATGCAGGCGCTGAACTGATTGCTGACGGAGATATCCACATTTACGCCCCGCTGCGCGGCCGTGCAATCGCGGGGGCTCAAGGTAACGAGAATGCGCGTATTTTCGTACATAGCCTGGAAGCAGAATTGATTTCCGTTGCTGGCTGCTTTAAGGTATTCGAGAACGGCATTCCCGAAAATTTACGCGGCAAACCCGTTCAGGTGCATCTGAATGGCTCTGATTTGATTATCCAGCCCTTGCTTAGCTAAAGGAATTTTTTAGCATCCCCATTTACGGGTAAAATGTATCTAAATCTTGTTCAGGAATATAAACGTGTCTAAAGTTATTGTAGTTACTTCAGGGAAAGGTGGTGTAGGTAAGACCACAACCAGCGCCAGCTTCTCCAGCGGTCTCGCCCTACGGGGAAACAAAACGGTTGTCATCGACTTCGATGTGGGTTTACGCAACCTGGACCTCATCATGGGCTGCGAGCGGCGTGTGGTGTATGACATCATCAACGTCATCAACGGCGAGGTGACCCTTAAACAGGCACTCATCAAAGATAAGAACTGTGACAACCTGTACATTCTTCCCGCATCCCAAACCCGAGACAAAGATGCGCTCAACCTGGAAGGCGTTGAACGCATACTGAACGAACTAAAAGAAAGTTTTGACTGTATCGTATGTGACTCCCCGGCAGGCATCGAATCAGGCGCATTCACCGCAATGTATTTTGCCGATGAGGCTTTGGTAGTAACTAATCCGGAGGTGTCATCAGTGCGGGATTCGGACCGCATTCTCGGGATTCTCGCAGCCAAATCCAAACGCGCTGTGGATGGCCTCGATCCAGTGAAAGAACATTTACTGATTACTCGCTACGATCCCAAGCGGGTAGAAGCTGGCGAAATGTTGTCGGTTACTGACATCCAGGAAATCTTGCGCATCCCCTTGATCGGCGTAATTCCGGAATCGGAATCAGTACTCCAAGCCTCTAATGCAGGCACTCCAGCTATCCATTTAGATAAGAGCGACGTGGCTGAAGCCTATCGGGACGTGGTGGGGCGCTTTATGGGTGACGAAGGACTACCGATGCGTTTTGTTACCGTAGAGAAAAAGAGTTTTTTCAAACGACTGCTGGGGGGCCGCTGAGATGTCCATGATCGCTGGCTTAATCAGCTACCTGCGTGGTAACGAAAAAAAAACCGCCATCGTCGCTAAAGAACGTCTACAGATTATTCTGGCCCACGAACGTGCCGGAAGGGGTGCGCCCACTCCAGATTATTTGCCTGCACTCCAAGAAGAACTTATGGTTGTGATTGCGAAATACATTCATATAGACCGCGAATCTATCAATGTTCAATTAGAGAAGCATGGCGAATATGACGTACTGGAGCTTAACATTACATTACCGGACAAGATGCGTCTCAACCGATAAGTTCTCTCCTGATTTTTCACTGGAAACAGACACATCCCGGGTGACCCTATCCCGGTATGTAATAATTACACCACGCATGACTTCCATGCACTACGAAAAAAATCCACCGCCTCGCTTAAATCCCGTGTGCGCTTGAATGGCGGTAAGCTCTGCCATATGCGCTTGCCGTAGGATTTTGCTATCAAACGCGGATCACAAATCATTAGCACACCGCGATCGGTCTCATCTCGGATCAAGCGTCCTGCACCTTGCTTAAGATTAATGACTGTGCGGGGCAACTGATATTCCATAAAGGCGTTACGTCCCTGGCTGGTAATCTGTGCAAGGCGCGCCGCCAATACCGGGTCATCCGGCGGAGCGAACGGCAGTTTGTCTATTACCACTAGTGAAAGCGCTTCGCCGCGCACATCTACCCCTTCCCAAAACGATTGGCTGCCCAACAGTATGGCGTTGCCGTGTTCACGGAAGCGGCTCAATAGCTCATTACGCGAACCTTCGCCCTGTAACATCAACGGATAACTAAGTTTCTTACGCTCGAATTCAGCCGTTAAAATCTCATGTGCGCGTTGCATGGCGCGCAGACTAGTGAACAGCAAAAATGCACGCCCCTTGCTGGCCTCGATCAATGGCAGAGCCGCCAACACCACCGCTTCGGTATAACCAGGATTATTCGGGTCGAGCATATTTTGGGGCACATATAACAATGCCTGCTCAGGGTAGTTAAAAGGGCTATCCCAGCAAGCGGTTTGAGCCTCAAGCAACCCCATTTCGGATTGATAGTGCGAAAAATCCTGCTTCACTGTGATCGTGGCTGAAGTGAAAATCCATGCACGCGGATGGCCATTAATTTGCTTGGAAAATATTTCCGCGATGGACAACGGCGTCGTGTTGAGCTGCACGGATTGGTGAAATATTTCCAGCCAGCGCACCCTATCCACCTGCTCTTTGTCCTGCCATTGTGAAATTTTTTGCGCCATCACCTGCCCCCGTTGCCAGCAATTCTCAAGCCCCTCGCTGCGCTCTGCCTGCTTCTCCAACAGATTGTTAACCTGTTTGAGCTTTTCGATCAGCACGGCCATGGCATCTATCCAGCTGGATAAGTCTTCAATAGCGATGGCAGTCATGCGCCCTTCCCTTTGTTTAAACACCAAGCGCAAATCACGCGCGGCTTTATCCAACGAGTCCGTGGCAGCGGGAAGCGCGGCAAAGTCTTTAGCCGAAATTGCCGCCTCCAAACGCGTATCTCGCGCCAATTCGATGATTTGTGAAGTTGAAATACTTTCGCCAAAAAACAAGCTGGCGGTCTCGGGCAATTGATGTGCTTCGTCGAAAATAACCGTATTGCAGGCTGGCAACAGTTCCGCCACACCTTCGTCGCGCAGCATCAAATCGGCGAAAAACAAATGATGGTTCACCACCACCACATCGGCCCGCATCGCCTCCTTGCGCGCCTTAAGTACAAAGCAATCTTTATGATGCGGGCATTCCTGCCCCAGGCAGTTATCGCGCGTTGAAGTTACCTGCATCCAGATAAGTGCATTCTCTGGCACATCGCTCACACCACTCTTGTCGCCGGACTGGGTAATTTTCGCGTACTTCACAATTTTGGCTAGATGGCGCGCATCCTCGCGTGTAGTAAAGCGGCCATCAGACTGCGTGCGTTCGAGGTGATAATGGCAGACGTAATTGGAACGCCCCTTGAGCAATGCTATTGAAACCGGCACTTTGAGCGCATCACGTACCGTGGGCAAATCGCGCTGAAACAGTTGGTCTTGCAAATTTTTTGTGCCGGTGGAAATAATCACCTTACCACCTGCAAGCAAGGCAGGGACGAGATAAGCAAAAGTCTTGCCTGTTCCTGTACCTGCCTCTGCGATAAGCTGTCCATTCGCGGTAATTGCCTGAGCGATGGCTTGCGCCATTTCCACCTGCTGTGGACGCGCGCGAAAATCAGGGATGTGCTCGGCCAGCGCACCATTAGGCGAAAACAGGAATGCGAGTTTTTTATCTATCATTGTTAAAACAGTAGTCCAACGAGTCAAGCAGCGAATTGATTTACATGGTATCACTGCATGAAAGCAACGGGTGACGGATAACCTGGACGGGGATAAATACTTCCCGCTTAACCGTTCGTGGTGAGCATGTCGAACCACCAGCTGCTCACCCAGAGCCCTTCGACAATGCCTTCAGTCTTGAGCAAAGTCGAAGGGTCTAGGCGAACGGAATGTCTTTAACCAAACAGTATTGGGGCAAGTCTGTTTTCGTTGCCCGTATATGGATGAATCAAATGTACCTGGTGATTTCCTGTAGCCTGATTCCGTGAACGGTAGCACCGATGCGGTTTGTACCAGAACCCTTTACCCCCTAAACGGCTATTACAGTTAATTGAGAAGATACGGAACTTCTTCTGCCTTCGCCACTCATAACTGCTACAATCTGCTAAGTTTTGTAGCAGGAATTTGTATCTAAAACATATCGAAACCGGGGGCGACTTGGCTTCGACGTGGGTTGCAAAGCAGTGTAGGGCATACCGAGGACCCGCAACCTCGTAAATCAGCTGGAAAACCAATAGTCGCAAACGACGAAACGTACGCTTTAGCCGCGTAAGCGGTTAGACCTCACACCCTGCTGTCCGTGGAGGGGCTCAAGGCCGCAAGGCCGCGATGAGTGAGGTCATTTACACGGAATCGTGTCATGCAGGGTTACTTTGTATGGCATTAAATTTAGGTAACTCGTTCGGTAGCAGCCTGTCGGTTGGCGTCTACCGGATAAAATTAAATAACTTGACTAAGTATGTAGAACTGCCTGTAGAGTGCTTGCGGACGCGGGTTCAATTCCCGCCGCCTCCACCAATTAAGTGTTTCAAGAAGTTCAGTAACATCCTTAAACCCGCCTAAGTGCGGGTTTTTTCTTGCCTTTATCGTCCAAATCGGGGTAACACTGTCCTATAGCATCCAGCTTTAGACAGGGGTAACTCTTAGGGGTAACCCCATAACTCAGATTAGCCTCCCTTAAGGGGCAGTGGAAACGCCCGAAGGTGGCGGGGGCGGGTTTCCGCGAGGGGGGGGCGGAGGCACGGAAGAACTAGCAGGAGGCAATGATGGGGTCGCGCTTGGTGCCCGTACAGCGGCGGTGTTTTTAATGACGGGCTGCCGCGAATCTTCCAAGTTACCTGATACTGGGACCCGATGGCCTTTAGCATACATGCATTGGACATAAGCAAAGTCATAACGCTGCTGGAGGTTGTATCCTGAGCTGTCACCCGTTCCCGCTCCAATCGCCGAACCAATGAGCAATCCAGATCCAGCGCCAATCCCAGCACCACTGTTCCCGCCTAACAAAGCACCTGCTGTAACACCGACTACGGTGCCAACCACAGCACTTTTCACACCACTATCAGTGGCTGCCTGATTCGCCGTGCGTCCTCCAACCTGAGCGCTGGCGTATTGTCTACAATCGTCTTCGTCAAATCTAAATTGGTTAAAGCTTTTTCCCGTGCCAGGTAAAACAAGCATTCCCGGACCCGCCGGGATCGATGTACAAGCGCTAATGCCGAAAACCACCACTAGCATTGAAAAGAGTTTTAATTTCTGGGGCATGGCGCAGGTTCCTTATTATATGTAGTCAGTCATTTGTCGAGTACAGGCTGCGGAGCGACGCGTAACCAACCTCCGGGGCATTTCTTAGTATAGGGATAATACGCATTGGAAGCCGTGCAGTAGTACCACCACGAGTTCTGAAAATTTTGAATAGAATTTGTGGGTGATTCCTGTGAGCTTAGGGGTGAACCAACTCTTCGTTCAGTGTAAATTACCTGCGGAGGTTGCTGCACAGAAGGATAATATACGGGCGCAGGCAAATAATTGTACGGCGACCCGTAGTACGGCGCCCTGTAGTATGAATACGGAGAAAACCCAAAGTTAAAACCAATCGGTGCGCCAAGATAGATGCCCACTCGGCCACCTCCACCCCAACCGCCACCATACCACGGACCACCATGCCCGAATGCTGACTGGCTGGCCGATATTCCCACCAGAAATATTGAGAAAAACACCAACGGTAGGCGTATTGTTATTTGCTTCATTTCTATACCTTTTTTAATTTACATACATAATTATTCAATTTGCGATCCGATAGACCTGAAACAGTAATATTTAAGGCTGCAAATAAGGCGATAGTTTTATGTTTACCTAATGCCCTTTAGGACGGGGGCGTAAGTGAATAGTTCAAATATCCCCCATTTTTCACCGTTGTTGCGCAAAACGATGCTTTTTGGATTGCTATGCACTGGCTTGTGCAGCCGCTCTTCACTTGTGGTCGCCAAGCGGTCTGCCTGTTAGACTGATGACGATTTAGAACGACTTTAAGGCTTTAATCCGAGCGCCAATTCCATGAATACTGAACCGTGGGTCACCGCAAGCGAAGTTGCCCAGCACCTGAGCGTGGTAAAAAGCACCGTCTACCGCTGGCGCGAGCGCAAGGGGCTGATTGCCCCTACGGGTAAGGGGCGCGGGGCGAAGTGGGCCAGCCTGACAAATACAAAACAAGTACAGGGAGATTTTATCTGATGATTTTCAGCGAAGATTCACGCGTAAAAATCCCCTGCATACAGCATCTGGTGCGGCTTGGCTACCGCTACCTCTCGCTCAAGAATGCCGTATGGGACGAAGAGACCAATATCTTTCCAGACTTGTTTCGTGCCGCCATCGCCCGGATCAATCCCGGCATTGAGCATGACGACATTGACCGGCTGTTGGCAGACGTTAAACTCCTGCTGGATAACGAAGACCTCGGCAAAGCCTTCTACGAAAAGCTTACGGAGCGCTCAGGTATCCGGCTGATCGACTTCGAGAACTTCAGCAACAACAGCTTCCATGTCGTCACCGAGTTAACCTGCAAGAATGGCGACGACGAATTCCGGCCGGACATCACCGTGCTCATCAACGGCATGCCGCTGGTATTCATCGAGGTCAAGAAACCCAACAACCGTGAAGGCGTGCTTGCCGAGCGCAACCGCATTATCACGCGCTGCCGCAATCCCCGTTTCCGTCGCTTCATCAACATTACCCAGCTGATGGTTTTCTCCAATAACATGGAGTACGAAGACGGCTCGCCACACCCTATCGAGGGAGCGTTCTACGCCAGCCCCTCGTATGACGCGCCGATCTTCAACTACTTCCGCGAAGAAGAGGAGCTGAATCTGGCAGACCTGCTGACCGGCGAGGATGATGTGCTTGAAAACGAGGTGCTGCGTGATAACAACCTCAACGTCATCAAGCACAGCCCGGAATTCCTCAGCAATAAAGCGCCCGACACTCCGACCAATCGCATCTGCACATCGTTGCTCAGCCGTGACCGTCTGGCCTTTCTGTTGCGCTTTGCGCTTGTCTATGTGAACGAGGCCGACGGCCTGCATAAGCACGTCATGCGTTACCCGCAGATCTTCGCTACCAAGGCGATTGAACGGAAGCTGGATGCCGGTGTACGCATGGGGATCATCTGGCACACTCAGGGCAGCGGCAAAACCGCGCTAGCCTATTACAACACCCGTTTTCTCACCGACTATTTCCAGCGCAGGGGCATCATCCCCAAGTTCTATTTCATCGTCGACCGGATCGACCTACTCACCCAGGCGCAACGTGAATTTTCCGGGCGCGGGTTGATCGTGCATACCATTGATAGCCGCGATGCCTTTGCTCGCGACATCAAGACCACGCAAGTGCTTCACAACAATACCGGCAAACCTGAAATTACCGTGGTCAATATCCAGAAATTTCAGGACGACCCGGATGTGGTGCACGCCGAAGACTACGATGTCAGCATCCAGCGCGTCTATTTTCTCGACGAGGTGCATCGCAGCTACAACCCGCAGGGCAGCTTTCTCGCCAATCTCAGCCAGTCAGACCGCAATGCCATCAAGATCGGCCTCACCGGCACGCCGCTGCTGGGAGACGACTACAATTCCCGCGCCCTGTTTGGCGATTACATCCACAAGTACTACTACAACGCCTCCATCGCCGACGGCTACACCCTGCGCCTGATCCGCGAAGAGATCGCCACCAACTACAAGCTCTCGCTGCAAGAAGCGCTCGCGGCCGTGGAGCTTCAGCAAGGAGACATCGACCGCAAACTCATCTACGCGCACCCCAAGTTTGTCGAGCCCATGCTGGACTACATCGTGCGCGATTTCGAGAAGAGCCGAAGCGCGCTGGGCGATGCCAGCATCGGCGGCATGGTCATCTGCGACAGCGCCGATCAAGCCCGCCAGATGTTTGAGATTTTCAATACCGTCTATGCAGCCCAGCCCACACCGGCTTATGCCGTGCAGGATTCCGCGCAAGAACTGATCGCCGCCACGCAACTGGAAAGCTACGCCGCCCGCACTCTGCTTGAAAATCGCGCCCGAAGCGCCGCGCTGATCCTGCACGACGTGGGCAACAAAGATGAGCGCAAGAATTGGGTGGAAGACTTCAAGTCAGGCAAAATCGACTTGCTGTTTGTCTACAACATGCTGCTCACCGGCTTTGATGCAAAACGGCTGAAGAAGCTCTACATGGGCCGGGTGATCCGTAAACAGAACCTGCTCCAGGCACTGACACGGGTCAACCGCCCGTACAAGGATTTCCGCTACGGTTACGTGGTTGATTTCGCCGATATCAGTAAAGAGTTTGAAGAAACGAACCAGCGTTACTTGAAAGAGTTAAATGAGGAGCTGGGCGACGAGCAGGAGCATTACTCCAACCTGTTTAAATCCGCCGAAGAGATTGCGCAGGAAATCGAAACAATCAAGGACATCCTGTTCCGCTTCAATATCGAAAACGCCGAGGAGTTTTCACGGCAGATTAGCCAGATTCAGGACCGTGCCACCCTACTGGCGCTCAAGAAAGCGCTGACCGATGCCCGCAGCCTCTATAACCTGATCCGCCTGCAGGGCGACTACGGCTTGTTGCAACAGCTCGACTTCCATAAGCTCAACCAGCTCTACCGCGAAACCTGCAACCACCTTGATCTGCTCAACCTCAAGGAAAGCATCGAATCGGCCACCGATACCAGCAGCCTGCTCAACGTCGCGCTGGAAGACGTGCTCTTCATGTTCACCAAGATCAAGGAAGAAGAGCTGGTACTGGCCGACAAGCTCAAGAACACCTTGCGCCAGACCCGCGAAGCGCTCGCTGACAACTTCGATCAGCAAGACCCGAAATTCATCACCCTCAGGGAAGAGCTGGAGAGGCTGTTCAAGCAAAAGAAGCTCAACGAAGTCACGCAGGACGATATGAACGCCAACATCGGCGCACTGGGCGCCATTCACGACAAAGTGAAAGAGCTGAACCGCCAAAACAACCAGCTCCGCGCCAAATACCGGGGCGATGCCAAATACACCCGCATCCACAAGCGCCTGCAAGAGCGCGGCGCGCTAACGCAAACCGATCGAAATCTGTTTGACGCGCTCTTGGGCGTCAAACAGCAGGCTGATGAACAGGTGCTGCAAAACACCCAATTGCTGGATAACGAAAGCTATTTCGAACGAATGATGCAACCCATCGTGATCGGCGAGTTTCAGACTCAACAAAACATCAAACTGACACCCGATGCTTCCCGCACCATCAACCACTTGGTCGTGGCCGAATACATGAATGAATTTGCTACGGGTTCTCGAAGTAAGTCGGCATAACAAAAAATAGTGAAGCTATGTAAATGTCAGCGGGTGAAACAAAACTCCCTCCTCTTCAAGGGGAGGGCTGGGGTGGGGATGGGGTAGAGATGAAGGCTCAAACAAACCGCACGATTATCGTCAAAAAGCTTCAACGAACACTGCGAAACAGCATGACCGATGCGGAAATTCGGTTATGGCAACGGCTACGCAATCGGCAATTGGCTGGCTGTAAATTTCGCCGCCAGCATCCGTACATGGATTTCGTATTGGACTTTGTCTGTCTGGAAAGGTGCTTGATTGTCGAGGTTGACGGTGGCCAGCACTTGGAAAACGAGCGAGATCGAGAACGCGACAGGCGTTTGCAGAAAGCTGGATTTGAGGTATTGCGATTTTGGAACAACCAAGTTTTACAAGAAACTGACGCAGTGGTCGAGGCTATCTGGACAGCTTTACAGAACAAGACTACTTTACCCCATCCCCACCCTCCCCTTGAAGGGGAGGGAGATAGAGCAGATGGAAGCCTTAATAACACAGGAGCACCCCTTTGATAACGCAGGAATTTGAACAACGCACGCGTGAGCTGATCGACAGCATAAAAGCCATCTGCGCCGCCTATGGCTTGGGCAACGACGGCAACGAATTCAAGATCATCACCCAGGTCTTTCTCTATAAATTTCTCAATGACAAATTCGCCTTCGAGGCCAAGAAAATCCGGCCCGACCTCGCGCAGGCAGACAAGTGGGAACAAGCCATCGCCAGCCTGAGTACCAACGAGCTGGACATGCTGCAAATGCAGATGGGGCCGGACACCGCTCGCCTGAAACCCGAGCACTTCATTGCCCACCTGTGGAACCGTCAGACCGCGCCGGAATTCGCCAAACTGTTTGATGATACCCTGCGCGACATCGCTATCAGCAACAATGAAATTTTCGCGGTGAAAACCGATGGCGGCACCAAGATCACCCTATTCGACCGGGTCAGCGAATTCATCTCCGATCCCTCCAAGCGCGACGCCTTCTGCCGCGCCCTCATCAACAAATTGGGCGACTTCAGCTTCGAGCGCATCTTCACGCAGAAATATGACTTCTACGCTGCGCTGTTTGAATACCTGATCAAAGATTACAACAAAGACAGCGGCGGCAAATACGCCGAGTATTACACCCCGCACGCCGTCGCCAAAATCATGGCAGCCATCCTGGTGCCGGAGGCGGTGCGCGGCAAGGTCAAGGATGTCAGTTGCTACGACCCATCAGCCGGTTCCGGCTCCCTGCTGATGAACATCGCCCACGCCATCGGCGAGCAACGCTGCAGCATCTATTCGCAGGACATCTCGCAGAAGTCCTCCAGCCTGCTGCGCCTGAACCTCATCCTCAACAACCTAGTGCACTCCATCCCCCACATCATCCAGGGCAACACCCTGCTCCACCCCTATCACCGGGAGGGCAAGGTGCTGAAGAAGTTCGACTACATCGTCAGCAATCCGCCCTTCAAGATGGATTTCAGTGATGACCGCAACGAGCTGGACGCCAAGGAGCATCAGGAACGCTTCTTCGCGGGCGTGCCGAACATTCCCAAGCAGGCCGTCGATAAGATGTCCATCTACCAGCTCTTTCTCCAGCACATCATCTATTCGCTGAAACCTGGCGGCAAGGCGGCGGTCGTGGTGCCCACCGGATTCGTCACCGCCCAGTCGGGTATCGACAGGAAGATTCGTGAACATCTGGTGGACAAGAAGATGCTCGCCGGCGTGGTCTCCATGCCCAGCAACATCTTCGCAACTACCGGCACCAATGTTTCCATCCTATTCATCGACGACGCCAACAAGGAAGGTGTGGTACTGGTTGATGCCTCCAACCTTGGCACCAAGGTCAAGGATGGCAAGAATCAGAAAACCCTGCTTTCCGATGCTGAGGAAAACCGCATCATCGCTACCTTCAACGCCAAGCAGGCGGTGGAGGATTTCTCGGTGGTTGTGAGCTACGACGAGATCACCGACAAGAATTACAGCTTGAGTGCCGGGCAGTATTTCGACGTGAAGATCGAGTACAGCGATCTGACGCCGGCGCAGTTCGCCGCAAAGTTGCAGGGCTTTACCGACAACCTGGACAAGCTTTTCAAGGAATCGGCGGGGTTGGAGCAGGAGATCAGGAAGCAGTTGACGGGATTGCGGTATGAGTAATAGGAAAAAAGTAAGGCTTGGAGATTTGGCGGCAGCAGGTCGATCAGTAATTTCGGGGCCATTCGGAAGCAACATAGGAAAACAGTATTTCAGAAACGAAGGCATTCCCGTTATCCGGGGCAATAACTTAACCATCGACTACCGGAAATTTATTGACGACGGTTTCGTTTTTTTGACAGAGGAAAAGGCAGATGAGTTGAATGCTTACGCAATTGAAGGCGACCTAATATTCACCGCCGCTGGAACTATCGGCCAAGTTGGAATGATTCCCAAGGGTGGCGCTTACAAAAGATATGTCATATCAAACAAGCAACTCCGGTTTCGTGCGGACACAGAAAAAGCAGACCCCAATTTTTTATACGCGTGGCTAGCCAGCCCATGGATTTTTAATGCAATTACAAATAGAAACACAGGGAGCACTGTTCCATTAATTAATCTAGGAATAATACGTTCGCTTCCCGTTGTATTGCCTGTGGACATTTCTGAGCAGAAAAAAATCGCCGCCGTCCTCTCCGCCCTAGACGCCAAAATCGACTGCAACAACCGCATCAACGCCGAGTTGGAGGCGATGGCCAAGACGCTGTACGACTACTGGTTCGTGCAGTTAGACTTCCCCGACGCCAACGGCAAACCCTACAAATCCTCCGGCGGCAAGATGGTTTACAACCCCACCCTGAAACGGGAGATTCCGGCGGGGTGGGAGGATTCGCTTATCGGAGATGTCTTGGGTAAGGTGCCCACTACAACAAAGATACTGAACAAAAACATCCTTGAGACCGGCTTGATCCCAGTGATCGATCAAGGCCAGAGTTATATCTGTGGTTTTACAAACGAACAATCATCCCTAATCGTTCCCAAGCAACCCCATGTTGTGTTTGGCGATCACACTAGAGCAGTCAAGTTGGTGAACTTCAACTATGCGCGGGGAGCAGATGGCACGCAGATTTTGCTTTCCGAAAGCCAAAGAATGCCCGGCTACCTCATGTATCAAGTGGTATCAGATATCGACTTATCTAGTTATGGATATGCACGGCATTTCAAGTTTTTAAAAGAATCAAGAATTGTTCTTCCTGAACGCTCTGTCGCACAAAGATATCAAGATGTCGTAACGCCCTGGTTTAAAAAAATTAAGCAATCTATTTTTGAAAATCAAGAGCTTTCCAGATTACGCGACTGGCTCCTGCCCCTACTGATGAACGGCCAAGTCACGGTGGCGTAATGCTACCTCCCCTTCAAGGGGAGGGCTGGGGTGGGGATGGGTGAAATTTGTGATCAACTTAACACCCCATCCCCCACCTAACCTCCCCCTTGAAGGGGGAGGAACAAAGGAGATAGGTATGAGCAAGAACAAACAACCGCAAGCGCCCAAGAAAAACGAGGTATCTCTCGTCCGTTCATCAGCGGCCGAATACCTGACCTTCGTCGCGGCCAGTGGGCAAGGCGGTGTGGAGACCATTTATGCGGATGAGAGCATCTGGCTGACGCAAAAGATGATGGGCGTGCTCTACGACGTAGAAACCCACACCATCAACTACCACCTGAAAAAAGTGTTTTCTGACAGCGAATTGGAGGAAGATTCAGTTATTCGAAAATTTCGAATAACCGCCGCTGATGGCAAGACGTACGACACTCAGCACTACAGCCTCGCGGCCATCATCGCCGTGGGATACAAGGTCAACTCCGAACGTGCCGTACAGTTTCGCAAGTGGGCAACCGGCATCATCGAGCAGTTCACCATCAAAGCCTATGTGATGGATGACGAGCGCATCAAGTCCGGTGGCTCCGTTCTCACCGAGCAGTATTTTGAAGAGCAGTTGCAGCGCATCCGCGAGATTCGCCTTTCGGAGCGCAAGTTCTACCAGAAGATCACTGACATTTACGCCACGTCGATTGACTACGACATCACAGCGCTGGCTACCAAACGCTTTTTCGCCACCGTGCAAAACAAGCTGCACTGGGCCATCCACGGGCAGACGGCGGCCGAGATCGTCTACCACCGTGCAGACGCCGATAAGGCGAACATGGGGCTGAGCACGTGGAAGGATGCCCCGGCGGGCAAGATTCAAAAATTCGATGTGGTGGTGGCCAAGAACTACCTGACCGAGCAGGAAATGGCGCAGCTTTCCCGCCTGGTCAACGCCTATCTGGATGTGGCCGAGGACATGGCGCAGCGCAAGATTCCCATGACCATGCAGGATTGGGAAACGCGCCTCAACCGCTTTATCGAGGCCACGGACCGGAAAGTGTTGCAGGACGCGGGCAAAGTCACGGCGGAAATTGCCAAGGCACACGCCGAAAGCGAATTTGAGAAGTACCGCATCGTGCAGGATCGCTTGTATGAGAGTGATTTCGACCGCTTGGTCAAACAGATCGAATCTGAACACAAATCCGATGAAGAGGGAAAATAAAGAATGGTCACCAAGAAAAACTCAGTCTCGTGGAGTGACGTCAAAACCAAACTGGCCGATTTCGACCGTGCCGGACTGCTCGGTCTGCTGCAAGATCTGTACGCAGCCAACAAGGATAACCAAACCTTCCTGCACGCGCGCCTCAATCTGGGCGACGACGTGCTCAAACCGTACAAGGTAACCATCGAGCGCTGGCTATGGCCCGACGTGTTCAAGAATCAAGACATCTCGGTCGCCAAGGCAAAAAAGCCTATCGCCGATTACAAAAAAGCCATCGGCCAAGCGGAAGGTCTGGCCGAGCTGATGGTGTTCTATTGCGAGCGGGCAGCGGGGTTCAGCAATGATGTCGGCCTGCAGGATGAGGGCTACTTCGATGCGCTGGTGCAAATGTTCGAGCAGGCCTTGAAAATCGTCGCCAGTTTGGCCGACGTTCAGCGCCAGCCATTTGCGGACAGGCTGGATACGGTGCGCCGCACCTGCCATAACTTCGGCTATGGCGTGGGTGACAATATGGACGACTTGCTTGCCGAGTACGGTGCCGATAAGTGAACGCGATCAGTTGACCGCATTGCAAGCAGAAAACGCCCGCCTGATCGCGTTGCTGGACGGTCACGGTATCTTTATTGGCACTTGCCAGCCAGAGCCAACCACACTTGAACCAGTGCCGCCAGTCTTGGAGCCGGAACCCTCTCGTCTTTCCACCGCCGAAAAAATGGCGCTATTTCGTTGGCTGTTTCGCGGGAGCACCGACGTCTACCCAATCCGCTAGGAAAGCAAAACCACCGGCAAGTCTGGATTCAGGAAGTATTCCGGCACTTTGCCATCGCCCAAGCCCGAACGGACGCGATTACTGCCGAAGTCATCACCGCCTATGGCCAATGTCGCAAGGTGCTGACCGAGCGCACCGAACATCTCGATACCATCCAAACCACCCTGGACGGCAAGGTTCCATCGGGGCGACCGGCAAGCTGGTGTGGAAGGATTCGACCATCCACCGTCTGTTCTCTGCTGCCCTCTCGGGCATTCAAGATGGAAGTCATGTATCAGCGCGGGTTTGCGGGCCGTCTGTTTGCTTCTTCGCTTGCTCGGGAGCGCGCGACCGAGCCAGTGACCTGAAAAAATAAACTGGATAATTTTCCAGATTGTGTACCACCGCACAGACCATGCTCTCTCTTTCAATTAACCTACGATTGCTCCCTGTGTCTTGCTAATAAGATTACAGCTCATCCTTGCAGGTGATTATTTGTACTCGATAAGTCTACGGACGCGCATTTAGGAGAGGGTTCTATTCTTCCAATTTTTAATAAGGATTCAATCATGGATGCCACATCACCAAACCCCAAGAAAAATATTGAATCAACGTTGCACGAGGTAATTGATAAGGTTGCCGATAAGGAAATGGATGTAATTGCTAGTTTGGCGGATGGCTCGCACAGAACTGTTGAATCACTTGCTTATCGAGCTGCACAATTGGAAGACACCTATCATCAACTTTTAGATAAAGGCAGGAGTTGCATTCAAAGCAGCCCTCTCAAATGTTTAAGCATTGCCATAGTCCTGAGCTTTACCTTGGGGAAACTACTTAATAAAAGGAGAAATTAGAGTTTTTGGTGTATTCAATAACCGCAAGGCGTTCATACATAAATTTTCTGCCGACCTCTGGATTCCCATGTCGGAAATAACCGGCTGCTAGCGAAATCCGATCTTTCTAAGCATGACCTTTGAGTCCATACAGTGTTTGATGAATTATTCTCGCTTGTATGATTTAGTAACGTCGTTAAACCTGATTCCATATAAAGAATATCCCGTCTGATTCCATCCGATAGCCATTGATGCTGGTGGGCAAATACAAGAATAACCACTAAGAGCTTACCCACTGTGAGCATAATCACTCACTTTAAATTCGATCAGGTGGAGGCAAAATTAAATCTTAATGGGGTCTGCAATGACTAATACACACTGGTTTTTACTAATCGGAGGTATCTTATTAGCGAGGGGGCTGACATCCACCATCCTGGGTCGTTCGCCCTTTACCTCCTCCATTATATATTTAATGGTTGGCGTTGCAGCCGGCCCTATATTTCTAAATCTATTCCATTTCGATCCCTTTAAACAATCAGCACAATTAGAACTCTTGACGGAAATCGCCGTCCTGATTTCGTTATTTTCGGCGGGGGTAAAAATGCCCGTGCCGGTAAAGTTATCGCGTTGGCGACCACCTATTTTACTTGCATGGGTATCCATGGCTATTACGGTGGGAATGGTCGCTATTTTTGCTTACTATGTACTTGATTTTCCCATAGGTGCTGGCGTACTGCTTGGAGCGATTTTAGCGCCCACCGACCCGGTTTTGGCAACCGATGTACAGTCCCGACACGCCGGTGACAATGATCATTTTCGTTTTACTTTAACAAGTGAAGCGGGCATGAACGATGGCAGTGGGTTCCCTTTTGTAATGCTTGGATTGGGGTTGCTAGGTCTGCATGAACTCGGTGATTTTGGTACAAAATGGATTTTACTGGATGTGCTGTGGGCAACTTCGGCAGCAATTGGCTTAGGCGTGTTCGGTGGAGCAGCGCTTGCTCATTTGGGCTGGATGTTGCGTGGGCAAGACCCCAAGCATGAGGTATTAGATGATTTGGTAGGACTAGGACTTATCGCCGTAGTTTATGGATTGAGTGTCTCTGTTAATGCGTGGGGATTCCTGACCGTATTCTTTGCGGGCGTTGCATTACGTCAGACCGAAAATATGCTAACCCGTACTAAACGGATGGAACTGAAGCGGGATCAAGCGGAAGTGCAAGAAGTTCAACCGCAAGAACCTAAGATAGCTAGCGTGAGCGTGGAAAGTGATCTCCCTCCTAAAATCAGCGCAGAAGCCTTAATCTTCGAGGAGCATTTAGAGCGGCTATCGGAGCTGCTGCTCGTTTTTTTGATTGGTGGAATGCTGTCGGTTCAATTTTTTAATTGGCAAACAATCACTCTAGCTGCATTTCTATTTACCGTAGCCCGCCCCGTTAGTGTATTCATAAGCCTTGCCTATACCTCTACCACGTGGCGCCTACGCTGGATGATAGGTTGGTTCGGTGTGCGTGGCATCGGGTCCATTTACTATCTCATGTATGCAATACAGCATGGTCTTCCAGAAAATATCGCTAAGCAAATGATTCAGATGACGCTCGTAGTTATCACGCTTTCCATTCTTTTACACGGGACGAGCGTTAAACCTTTAATAAGTCGTTTTTGGTCTACCAAGAAATAGCGGAGACCTAAGGAAACGCTGATTAATTCGTCATCCCCGCGAAAGCGGGGATCCAGCTTATTGATTTAACTGGGTTCCCGCTTTCGCGGGAACGACGATTGTGGATTAATCAGTGTTTCCCTAAACGCACTAAAAAATTATATCCCTGGCATGCAACCTGCAAGTGGCTGGGAAATTACTGTTGAGGCGTTATGTCTCTTTTCGGCGTAACGTCAATAACTTTCACACCCAGCTCCTTGAATCTGTCATCAACCTCCTTGCCTTCTTTTTTCAGAATAGTTTCTGGGGTATCGGCGCTCGGTTCTCCCACTGGATTATAGGTAACGGTTCCGTCTGGGTTTAATTTCTTAGTCATAACAGGTTGCTCTTTTATTTCAATAACTTTTACCCCTGTATCCTCTGCTTGTTTTTCGATATCTTTGCCTTGTTTAGGTGGAACAGTTTCGGGGGAATCGGCCTTTGAATCATCTACTAAGTTATAGGTAACGCTTCCGTCAGAATTAACCTTCTTTGTCATGACGGGTTGTTCCTTTATATCAATAACCTTGACACCTATTTCCTTAGCTTGTTTATCAATTTCTTTACTTTCCTTTAGTGAAATTGTTTCTGATAAATCCGCTTTCGGTTTCCCCGATGTTTTATAGGTAATGGTCCCGTCAGCGTTGTCCCTTTTTGTTAGTACGGGTTGTTGCGTTATGCCAACTTTCTTGCCCCCTTTTTTCTTAGCATGGTTAACAATTTTTTTGCTTTTCTTTTGCTGAACTGTTTTTGTTGAACCTACCTTTGACTTACCAACTGAATTTAAGGTAACGGTACTGTCGGAATTGACTTTGGTAGCCATTACAGGAGCGGCAATCGCAACGCTTGAAAAGACAATACTAAGGAATGGTAAAAATATATTCATTTTAATGACCGGTAAAAAAAGAAAATGTCGCGGGGTTTTAGAATTATCCGGTTTTGTAGCACATGAATTGTGCGCTTTTTTTACCTTGGTTGGGAAGCTGTGTAGGACGTAGCCCGAAGCTTCTTCCTGAACCTCAAAATGGAGCGCGTTTGGCAGCGTGAATATGCCAAACAAAATCGGCCGGAAACGGACACTCAATGCTGGGGCGCAGGTTGCAGAAAACCCGCCGCTGAAAATAGGCCAAAACGGCAACCTCCGCCCCAATCCCATGCGGATTTCATCGCCAGCCCAGTCAGAGATTGGTAGACTCTCGCCGATCTACAACGGCTGATACACAACACCCGAGCGCCAATGCCATGAACACCGAACCGTGGGTCACCGCCGAGCATGTCGCCCAGCACCTGGGCGTGGCCAAGAAAACCGTCTACCGCTGGCCGGAGCACAAAGTCCTGCCTGCGCACCGCGTAGGGCGGCTGTGGAAATTCCAGTTGCAGACGTGGATGAATGGGTGCACACAGGCAGCATATCTGCAACATTTCCTATGTGCAGCGCATTTCGAATCAGACTTACAACGCAAGGCATCTGGTACGAGTGGCCGCAAGCGCGCCACACCGGAAGGCTTTTTAAGCCTTGAAATTCCAGCTCCCTCGCTCGGCGAACAAGACAAACTGATTGCTGGTTTCTCTCCTGCTGATGGGATGGAGCGGGAGGCAGCCCGACTGCACCAGTCGGCTTGGGCCGCCTTCGAGTTGGCGCTGTTTACCCCAGCGGAACCGAGTGCCGCATGACCCTCGATTTCGCCACCCTCGACACCCTGCGTACCCACCACCCCGCGTGGCGGTTGTTGCGTTCGGACCATGCGCCGTTGGTGGCGAGCTTTCTACAGCGGGTGTTCGTGGCACCCAATGTACGGGTGATGGCGGCGGCGGATTTGGCCGAGTCGCTGGAGGATGAGCTGTATGCCCTGCGCCTGCACTTGGGTGAGTCTGCTTTCCCAAAACCGGCGCTGGAGTACCTGAACGACTGGGCTGCACCCGACAAGGGCTGGCTGCGCAAGTTTTACCGCCCCGGAACGGACGAGGCACAGTTCGATTTAACGCCTGCCACCGAGAAGGCCATTGCCTGGCTGGCGCAACTCAGTGAGCGGCAGTTCGTCGGCACCGAATCGCGCTTGCTCACGCTGTTTGACCTGCTCAAGCAGATGAGCGAGGGCAGCGAGGCCGATCCAGCCAAACGCATCGCCGAGCTGCACAAAAAACGCGATGACATCGATGCCGAGATCGCGCAAGTGCTATCGGGCGACGTACCGCTGCTGGACGATACGGCGCTAAAGGATCGCTTCCAGCAGTTCATGCAGGGTGCGCGCGAGTTGCTCACCGACTTTCGCGAGGTGGAGCACAACTTCCGCCAGCTGGACCGTCGCGTGCGCGAGCGCATTGCGCTATGGGAAGGCAGCAAGGGTGCGCTATTGGAAGACATCATGGGCGAACGTGATGCGATTGCCGATTCCGATCAAGGCAAGAGCTTTCGCGCCTTCTGGGATTTTTTGCTCTCCAGCCGTCGACAGGAAGAATTGACCGAGCTGCTGGATCGCGTGCTGGCTCTGCCCGCCGTAACGGATCTGAAGCCCGACAGCCGCACACGCCGCGTGCACTACGACTGGATGGAAGCGGGAGAGCACACGCAGCGCACGGTCGCCGCTTTGTCACAACAGTTGCGCCGCTTTCTGGATGACCAGGCTTGGCTGGAAAACCGCCGCATCATGGACATTCTGCACGGCATCGAGAGCAAGGCGCTGGCCTTACGAGATTTGCCACCTGCGGGCAACGTGATGGAAATGGCCGAGGCCTGCGCTGACATTGAGCTGGCGATGGAACGGCCCTTGTTCACCCCGGCTATCAAGCCAGTGATTGCCGATCTGGCCTTACAGGCGGGCGATGAAGAAATCGACCCTTCGGCGCTATTCGATCAAGTGGTCGTCGATAAGGCACGGCTCACCCGCCACATCCGCCACGCCCTGCAAGACCGGGCGCAGATCACTTTGAGCGAGCTGGTGATCAACCAGCCCTTGCAACAGGGACTGGCTGAATTGGTGGCCTATTTGCAATTGGGCAGTGAGACTTTCAGCACCGTGGTCGATGAGGACACGCCCGAGCCCATCCGCTGGCAAACAGTGGCCACGGACGGTCAGGCAATCACCCGCAGCGCACGACTGCCACGTGTTTTTTTCACGCGCTGAACAAAAACAAAAGCTGAGGCCATCACTGAGACAAGCCATGGAAGAAGAATTCTCGAACACAACACCGGCAACGCATCCGATGGTGGCTCCCGCCGCTGATTTATCGGTGTTGCTGATCAGCTTGCTCAAAAGTGTGCTGTACCGTGATGGCGACGAACGCCAATGGGCGGCACTGCTGAACCTGCAAGCACGGGTGCGTGACTACGTGGCGGTGCTGAATCTTGATTTGGTGCTAGATGAGGCGGAAGGTTATGCCTTCTTGAAAAGCCGCCCCGAGCCTGCCGACGACGATCCAGCGCCCCGCCTGCCGCGTTTGGTGGCACGCCGGCCGTTGTCCTTCGCTATGAGTTTGCTGCTCGCCTTGTTGCGCAAGAAGCTGGCTGAGTTTGATGCGGGCGGCGGCGATACGCGGCTGGTGCTGTCCCGCGACGACATCGTGGAGCTGGTGCGAGTGTTCCTGCCCGATGGCCCGAATGAGGCTAAGCTGATTGATCAGATTGAAACCACGATCAACAAGGTGGCCGAACTGGGATTTCTGCAAAAACTCAAACCCACTGGCGGCGCAGCGTCTGGGCCGGCCACTTACGAAGTGCGACGCATCCTAAAGGCCTTTGTCGATGCCCAATGGCTGGCCGAATTTGATACGCGTCTGGCCACCTACCATTCCCAACTGGCTGGCGTGACCAATGCCAAGAAAGGAGCAGGCCATGAATGATCCGCAATCATTGGGCTTGGACTTCTGTGCCGATGACACGCTGTCCGGCTTTCGCCTGAGCCGTCTGGAGGTATTCAACTGGGGCACCTTCGACAGCCGGGTGTGGACGCTGCAACTCGATGGCAAAAATGGCCTGCTGACGGGCGATATCGGCTCTGGCAAATCTACACTGGTGGATGCCATCACCACCCTGCTGGTGTCTGCCAACCGGATCGCCTACAACAAGGCTGCCGGTGCGGACAGTAAGGAAAGAACGCTGCGCTCTTACGTGCTCGGGCATTACAAATCCGAGCGCAACGAGATCACGGGTGCGGCCAAGCCGGTAAGCTTGCGCGACCAGAACAGCTACTCCGTGATCTTGGGCGTGTTCCACAACGCAGGCTACGACCAGACAGTAACGCTGGCCCAGGTGTTCTGGATGAAGGAAGCGCAGGGGCAACCGGCGCGGTTCTTTCTGGGAGCCGAGCGTGCGCTAACGATTGCTTCTGACTTCGCCCATTTCGGATCGGACATAGCCCAACTGCGCAAGAAGCTGCGCGGGCTGGGAGCTGAATTGCATGACAGCTTTCCGCCCTATGCGGCCTGGTTCCGTCGGCGCTTCGGCATTGAGAACGATCAGGCACTGGAACTATTTCACCAAACGGTATCAATGAAGTCGGTGGGCAACCTGACCGACTTCGTGCGCAGCCATATGCTCGAACCTTTCGAGGCTAGCCCACGCCTGCAGGCCTTAATCGGCCACTTCGACGATCTCAACCGTGCCCATCAAGCTGTACTGAAAACCCAACAGCAGGTTGAATTGCTCACGCCTTTGATTGCGGACTGCGGCCGCCACAGCGCATTAATGGCCGAGGTCGACAGTTTGCGTGGATGCCGGGATAGTCTGCGGCCCTATTTCGCTGGCCTGAAGCTTGGCTTGATCCACAAGCGGCTGGGCTTGCTGGCAGAAGAATGGGAACGCGTAGATGCTCAGGTACAAAAGCTCAATGCGTATCATGAGGCCCAAGGCCAACAAGTTGATGAACTGAAACAGGCCATCAATGACAATGGCGGCGACAGACTGGAACGCTTTGCTATCGAGATTCGCAAGAAGGAACAGTTGCGCGATACACGCAAAACCAAGGACGGTCGCTATGGTGAGCTGGCAACCTTGCTGGGCGAGCCAGTGGCAACAGATGCCGCCACCTTCGCCGCGCAGCGTGGCAAATACCAAAGCTGGCGCGAGGAGGCACGTAACCGCGATGCCGACTTGCAAAACGCCCTCACTGAACACGGCGTCACCTTGCGTCAGGGCAAGCAGGAACACGACCAGCAAAGCGCTGAAATCGACAGTCTCAAGCGTCGGCGCAGCAACATTGACGATCAGCAGATTCAGATTCGCGCTGCAGTATGTGCGGCACTGGGGCTGAACGTGGATGACATGCCCTTCGCCGGTGAGTTGATCCAGGTACGTGCGGATGAGCGTGACTGGGAAGGCGCAGCCGAACGTCTGGTGCGCGGCTTCGGTCTGGCCCTGCTGGTACCTGATGCCCACTACAAGGCGGTGGCCGAATGGGTAGACAGTGCTCATTTGCGTGGCCGCTTGGTGTACTTCCATGTGCGGCCACGCAAGGCAGCTGAATTACCAGACTTGCACCCTGATTCCTTGGTCCGCAAGCTGGCCATCAAGTCCGACTCCCCACATTACGATTGGCTAGAACGCGAACTCGCCCATCGCTTTGATGTGGCCTGCTGCGCCACGCAAGAACAGTTCCGCCGCGAAACGCGGGCCATCACGCGCGCAGGCCAGATCAAAGACCCGAGCGGCCGACACGAAAAGGATGACCGCCACCGTATTGATGATCGCAGCCGGTATGTGCTGGGTTGGAGCAACAGCGCCAAGATCGCGGCACTAGAAGCCAAGCGTCGCCAGCTGGAAACGCGGCTCGGTGACGTAAGCAGCCAAATCGGTGAAATCCAGAAAGAGCGTGATGGGCTCACGAGACGCCTTGATGCGCTGACCCGTCTTGAAGAGTTCACCGCCTTCGATGAGCTGGATTGGGCCAGCGTCGCCACCGAGATTGCGCAACTGGTGGATGAGCGCAGTCGACTAGAATCGTCGTCGGACGTGCTCAAGCAGTTGAACGACAACCTGCGTACGTGGCAGAAGGCGCAGAAGGAAACAGGGGAAGAGCTGCAAGCTGCGCGCGAGAGACGGGCCAAGGCGGAACAGCGCCGTTCAGATGCTCAAGATCTTCGCCAGCAAACCGAAACGCTGCTTCAAAGCGTTATCATCGACGATGCTTTGGTGGCAATGCTCGAATCCATGCGTGCCCAGTCGCTGGGTGAGCATCAACTGACCGTGGAATCTTGTGACAACCGCGAGCAGGACGTGCGTACCTGGCTGCAGGCACGAATTGACGCAGAAGATCTGAAGCTCAAACGCCTGGCCGAGAAGATCATTAAAGCCATGGCTTCCTTCAAAGAGGCGTTTAAGCTTGAGACTGCCGAAATAGATGCCAGCCTTGAGGCGACCTTCGAGTATGAAAACCTGCTAACGCAATTGAATCGCGACGACCTGCCACGTTTTGTTGCGCGGTTCAAAGAACTGCTCAACGTCAATACGATCAACGAAATCGCCAACTTCAATGCCCAACTGGCCCGTGAGCGCGAAACCATCAAGGAACGGATCGCGCACATCAACAAATCGCTGGGCGAGATTGACTACAACCCCGGGCGCTACATCGTGCTGGAGTCGCAGATCAGCCCCGATGCCGAGATCCGCGACTTCCAGCAGGAGTTGCGCGCTTGCACTGACTCTGTCACGGGTTCCGATGACGCCCAGTATTCCGAAGCAAAGTTCCTGCAGGTCAAGGCCATCATCGACCGCTTCCGGGGACGCGAAGGTTTGTCTGAACAGGATCGCCGTTGGACGGCTAAAGTCACCGATGTGCGTAACTGGTTCCTGTTCGCCGCCAGCGAGCGCTGGCGCGAGGACAACACCGAGCACGAGCACTATTCAGACTCCGGCGGCAAATCGGGTGGGCAAAAAGAGAAGTTGGCCTACACCATTTTAGCCGCCAGCCTGGCGTATCAATTCGGCCTGGAATGGGGCGCGGTCCGTTCCCGTTCTTTCCGCTTCGTGGTCATCGATGAGGCCTTCGGACGCGGTTCGGATGAATCCGCCCAGTACGGCTTGAAGTTATTCCGGCAACTCAACTTGCAACTTCTGATCGTGACGCCGTTGCAGAAAATCCATATCATCGAGCCCTACGTTTCCAGTGTCGGCTTCGTTCATAACGAAGGTGGGCGGGCATCTAAGCTGCGCAATCTTTCCATCGAGGAGTACCGGGCCCAGAAAGCCTTGATGCCAGCCCAATCGGTGCAGGAGTCGGCGCAGTGACGTGGACTGGCCCCAAGGAGTTAAAGGCGCAATTGGCGCGGCTATGGGAGCGCGGAGACCTGCTGCGAGACGCGGTGACGGGAAACCCACGTTTCCCTTTGCGCTTGTCTCTCAGGCCCCCAAGTTCAGCGGACATCACGGATCGTTTTAACGAGGTTCGCGCTTGGGCTGCTGAATTGGCGGCCACAAATTCGATCCGCGTGGAGTGGCAGGAACTTCGACACCGCGTCCAGGGGACACAAAAAATGCCGGCCTACGTGTGGGTCGAGACGCTTGAAGATGCGTTGATATCGCTGGGCAAGCGCAAAGATTGGGATCGCTTCTCGGCTCAAGTTTCTGCCACCCGGCAAGCGCATCCCGCCTTGCTGCCTTGGCTGGAAAAACGCCCACTGCAGGCGCTGGAGCTGTCCGCCGAATGGCCACGATTGCTGACCGTAGTGGCGTGGTTTGTCGACCATCCGCACCCGGGCATTTACTTGCGGCAGGTGGACTTGCCGGGCGTGCACAGCAAATTCATCGAAGCCCATCGCGGCGTGCTTGCCGAGTTGCTCGATATGGCATTGCCTGCTGATGCGGTGGACATCAGCAAAACCGGTATCAGCCAGTTTTCTGCCCGATATGGCTTCTTGGAAAAGCCGACACGCATTCGCTTCCGAGTGCTTGATCCAGCAATACGGGCCGTGCCCGGCTCAGGATGCCCTGACGTCACATTGGATGCCGATAACTTTGGTCACTTGGAGCTCGCCGTACAGCGTGTATTCATCACCGAGAACGAGACCAACTTCCTGGCATTTCCGCCGATTCGTGATGCCATCGTGATTTTTGGCGCCGGTTACGGTTGGGATGCACTGGCACGCAGTCATTGGCTGAAGGACTGCTCACTCCATTACTGGGGCGATATTGACACCCACGGCTTTGGTATCCTGAATCAGTTGCGCGGCTACTTTGATCACGTAACTTCGTTCTTGATGGACAGGGCAACTCTCGATGCGCACGCCTCCGTTTGGGGAAGCGAGGACAAGCCCCTCCGGATAGACTTGCACCGGTTGACGCCCGCAGAGAGGACCCTCTACGACGATCTGCGCGACAACCGCATTCGCGTTGGACTGCGGCTGGAGCAGGAACACATCGGCTTCCACTGGCTGGCTCATCGCCTTGAACAGCTCCTTGACGGCAGCACCGCATTCCATTCAAGCACCCTGCCATAAGCCCATAATAAAGACTATATTCAGTCTTATTTAATCTGGAGAATGACCATGCGTTACTCATCACAAGTCAAGCCGACCAGCTACCTCAAAGCCAACGCTGCCAAGGTCTTGACGCACCTTGCTGAACAGCGTGAGCCCCTGGTTATCACCCAAAAAGGTGAGGTCAAGGCCGTTCTGCAGGACATAGCCTCGTACGAAGAGACACGAGAAACACTGGCCTTGCTGAAAATCCTCGCCTTGGGCAACCAGGATGTAGCCGCTGGCAAGGTCAAACCCGTGGCCAATGTCATTGCCCACCTTCGCGCCAAGCGAGCCAAGGTCTGATGGTGGATTTTCCACCTATCGAGGTGTCCGTATACATTAGACCACTACACTAATAGGCTAACGTTTGAAGGGATTGCTGTCGTTTAGCTCATCCACGTATTGGATAATATTTCCTGTTTCACGCTTTAAAAAATCTTCCACTGCCCGTGAAAATTGCGGATGCGCCAGCCAATGCGCCGACCATGTTGTGACCGGCAGAAATCCTCTGGCAAGTTTATGTTCTCCTTGGGCACCGCCTTCAAAAGTGGCGATCTTATGTTCGATGCAAAATTCAATGGCTTGGTAGTAGCAGGTTTCGAAGTGCAGACCAGGATGATATTCCAGCGCACCCCATGAGCGCCCGTAAAGAACATCACGATTGAATAAGTTGAGTGCGCTGGCAACCTGCTTTCCGCTGCGCGATGCGATGATCAACAGAATGTTTTCAGGCATGGCTGCGCCGATGCGTTTGAAAAAATTCAGATTCAATGATGGCGGAGAGTTGTACTGACTATGGGTGTGCATATAGCACTGGAAGAAAAAATCCCACTGGGCTTCAGAGATATTTTCTCCGCGGATGCGCTCGAAGCTAATGCCGGCTTCTTTCACCTTGCGCCGCTCATGTTTGATTTTTTTGCGCTTGTCTTGACGCAGGCTGGAAAGATAGGCATCGAAATCGGCATATTCAGGATTTTGCCAGTGAAACTGCACTCCGCGACGCAACATCATTCCTTCCCGTTGCATTTCCAGCGCCTGGTTCTCATCGGGGAATAGACAATGCAAGGAGGATACGCCTGAATCCTCCGCCATTTGCAAAGCGGAACGAATAAGCTGTGTCCGTACTTCGGGGGTTATCGCCAGAAGCCTTGCCCCAGTAATAGGCGTAAAAGGTATGGCACACAATAATTTTGGGTAATAGTTCAGCCCATGTTGTTGATATGCCTCGGCCCATGCCCAATCAAAAACGAATTCGCCATAGGAGTGGTGCTTACGATAAATCGGCATAGCGCCAGCAAGGAGGTTATCTTGCCAGACCGTGAGGAATTGCGCCTCCCAGCCGGTACGCGAGGTGGTACAGCCACTTTCTTGTAGTGCCCGTAAAAAAGCATGGGAAAGAAACGGGTTACTGCCCGCGAGAGCATTCCATTGCGTCTCAGAAATATCCGCTATGGATTCGATTATTTTTATGCTCATGGTGCTTCAAGGATGTTGGGAGCGCGTTGCCACACCAAGGTTCGATTGTTACTAGGCATGGTCACATCCCTTAGTAGAAAAAATCCATACGTTTCGGCGAGCCGATTGATAACTTCAAAATCCCGCACTCCGCTGTTTTTATTACGTAACTTGAGCCATGCATCGAAACGCGCATTACTTTCGGAGGTAAACTTGCCATCATAGTTAAAAGGTCCGTACAGGCACAAAATGCCACCCGCGCTTAAAACGCGTGCTATGCCCGCAAACATTCGCTCTACCTCTGGCCAAGAAATAATATGCACCGTGTTGGCATTAAACACTGTATCTACTATTTCGATAGGCCATCGGTCGTCGTTCACATCGATGGCCACAGGTGGAAGCACATTGGGTAGTTGAGCCTCGTTCAGCCAGGCCAGAATGCCCGCATGGTTTTGCACTAATTCGCTGGTCTGCCAAGTCAAGTGAGGTAACGCACGCCCGAAATAGACGGCATGTTGGCCGGTTCCACTGGCTATTTCCAATACACGCTGTTGATTGGGAAGTGTTTCCCGTAAGATTTCAAGTATAGGAGCTTGGTTTTGTTCGCATGATTCAGAGTAAGGTTTCATAGGGCAGCATTTAATACGTGATGCATGTTAGTTTTTTCAAACTTATCTTTATATTTTTGGAGAATATGGCCGCTGATGGGGAGATACATCAGGAAACCAGCAAAATATGTTATTCAGCCAAAGTATTTTTTTCGGTTTTTTCGGCGATAAGCTCAAGCACATAACGTGTCATGCCAAGCGCAAGTTCGTGTTCACCCATAAATATTTTTCCTGCATGTTCTTTTTGAAGCAGGGCCGCATCTTCATCGCTATGGGTGCGCACAACTGTCTCAACGCTTGGATTGAGCATACGTGCGATTTCAATTATTCGTCGTACATGAAAGGAATCTGGAGTCGCGATCACTAATATATGCGCCCGCGCAATATGTGCCTGAATGAGTACGGCCGGGTCAGAATAATTACCGGAGACGGCCAGCATGCCGCGTTTGCGTAATTCCTCGACCAGTTCGCGATTTTGTTCGGCCACAACGAACGGTATTCCGCGTTTGGTTAGCGCTTCACCGATACGGCGGCCTACACGGCCATAGCCTACGAGCACAACGTGACCCGTCAGATGGGCTTGATCAACACTCATGGGAAGCTCTGCCAGCGGATCATCGGGGCGTTCCAGAAGGCGCGCGATTGTTGAACGGGATCGTATCCACGCTTGTACAGGTTCAATAACGTGAAATAGCAGGGGATTGAGTGCGATTGAGATAATCGCACCCGCCAAAATAAGGCTTTGACCTTCAATTGGCAGAAGTCCTAAAGTAACCCCTAACCCTGCCAGAATAAAAGAAAATTCACCGATTTGCGCCAAGCTGGCCGATACCGTAATCGCTGTATTAAGAGGGTAGCGAAACGCAAGAACGAGCAAAAAAGCGGCTAATGATTTACCGAAAATTATGATTGAGACTACTATAAGTAGTTGTAAAGGTTGTTGCAACAAAATATCTGGGTCAAATAGCATTCCAACCGACACAAAAAACAGAACGGAAAAAGCATCCCTAAGCGGGAGGGATTCTTCAGCTGCTCGATGGCTTAATTGAGATTCCCTCATGGCCATCCCGGCAAAAAAAGCCCCGAGCGCGAAGGAGACGCCGAAAAGCTCGGCAGAACCAAAGGCGATACCAACGGCAACAGCAATAACGCTTAATGTAAAAAGCTCCCTCGAACCAGTCCGGGCGACCTGCCATAGCAACCAAGGGAAAACGCGACGGCCCACAACAAGCATAAGCACAACAAATATCGACACTTTCCCAATCGTAAGCGCAAGCATTTTCAGGATACCGTCTCCTGATTTCTCTGCAAGCCCATTTACATCGCCCCCTAACCATCCGGCTAGTGGTGGTAGAAACACGAGTACCAAGACCATCACTAGATCCTCGACCACAAGCCAGCCGATGGCAATGCGCCCATTTACGGATTCGAGGACACCGCGATTTTCCAACGCTCTAAGGAGCACTACCGTGCTCGCCACTGAAAGAGCAAGACCGAACACGATGCCAGCGCCAAGACCCCAGCCCCAAAATTTAGAGACAGTTATACCTAGCGCCGTTGCAACCGTGATCTGAATAATGGCTCCTGGCAAAGCGATTCGTCGAACGGCCCAGAGGTCGTCTAGGGAGAAGTGCAGCCCAACGCCAAACATTAGAAGAATTACTCCGATTTCAGCAAGCTGACTGGAAAGCCCAATATCTGCGACAAATCCGGGTGTGCCGGGACCAAGAATTATGCCGGCAACCATGTAGCCGACCAGAACTGGCAATTTCAAGCGCGCAGCGATGAAACCAAAAATCAGTGCAAGTCCAAAACTGGCGGCAACAGTAGTTATCAGGCTGAGGCTATGAGGCACGTATCTCAATTCCCTAATTATTTGTTGGTTTTAAATTGAATCTCCGCGGGTTCAACTTCCCGCCCATCGGAGTGAAAGCTGATTGAAAACAAACAGATTGAAGAGCGCGGTTAATACTACTGCTTGCGGCGGGGCGTCTTAGTATATTTTAAGCCTGTCCTATTCCTTAAAGCGACTCGTAAAATGTCATTCAACTAATTGATAGACAACTAAAACTGTACCAGTTTACACTTGCAACTTATTATTTTTAATGAGAGAAAATCCGGCAGGCCGCTAGCGGCTGCACTAAATCGAATGTCATATGTCACAAGCCCGGATAACTTACCTGTACGCCACATTAATAATTAATTGCATTATTAAACCACTTAAAAATTATGCTATAATAAATAAATGTTTAGATTGATAACTTGCTGCCCCTTCGAATTATAAGCAATATTTGACAAGCCCTTATCCCTTTCAAAGATGGGGTTGTTAAATTGAGGACGAATTGCATATAACCCGATAGTATTCCGTAGCATACCATTCTCCTCATGCCTCCTTGATATTAACGAAAAAATAAACAACGGCCCGAAACTGGCGAAGATAAAAAACCAGAGCTACACTAAAGTATTTAGTGCTTTATCCGATGATCTACCATTAACTTAGTGCAAATTCAGCATATCTATAGAAGCTCAGCAACAAAATACGACTCATAGAGAAGGTGACATGTGCGCGTAACACACAACAACTATTATCACAATGACCGCAAATTAAGGAAATTCAAATGAGTACTCCACATACTAATATCATGAAATGGCTAGCTCTTTTTGTTATAACATTTTCGATTTTATCCCTTGAAGGTTGCGCTAACACTAAGCGTATAACGCTTTCTCCATCAGTCGAACCTCCCTCGCATGACTACCTGATTGGCCCAGGTGACAACGTAAACATAATAGTTTGGCACAATCCCGAGGTTTCCATGTCAGTTCCAGTTCGCCCAGATGGAAAAATCACCACCCCTTTGGTAGAGGATCTGCCCGCCATGGGAAAAACATCAACACATTTGGCTCGTGACATTGAAAAAGCACTTGCCACATTCATTCAGGATCCGGTTGTAACGGTTATTGTGACTGGTTTCATTGGGCCATATACAGAACAAATTCGTGTAATAGGAGAGGCTGGTAAACCCCAAGCGCTTCACTATAACAAAGGTATGTCACTAATGGATGTCATGATTGCCGTAGGTGGCATCACAAATTTTGCTGCAGGTAACAAGGCTAGCATTATTCGCAACATTGATGGAAAAGCACAACACATTGCCGTCCGCTTGGACGATCTAATTAAAGATGGCGATATTTCAGCCAACATACCAGTACGTCCAGGGGACATATTAGTTATTCCTGAAAGCTTTTTTTAATTTATATTTTCTTTCTAAAAGTTACGGACTTAATTTAAAAAATTAAGCGACACATCTAATTTCTCAATACATTCCATAACAGCATGGCCACTCTGGTATGTAAAGGCAGAGTACTGCTAAATAAAAATTGATGCCCACACCATTTATGGAGAATTTAACAAGATGGAGGAATTAATTTCCCTGCTACTTTCCTACTTAAAGGGAATATGGAAATATCGGTGGTATGCGGTAGTTATTGCATGGATCATTGTCTTAGCCGGAGGGTACAAGGTATATTCCTTACCCAATAATTATGTGGCTTCTGCAAGAGTTTTCGTAGACACTCGAACTATCTTAAAGCCTTTGCTGGCAGGCATGACAACTGTTCCCAACATGGAACAACAAGTTTCAATCATGAGCCGCACTCTTCTTAGCCGTCCAAACGTAGAGCGGGTTTTACGAATGGTGGACTTGGATATAAAGGTAACGGATGCCAAGGATCATGAACGGCTAGTTGCTACTATGATGAGCCAGATCAAGATCAGCGGAAGCAATAGTGCTGATCTCTACGTTATTTCCTATAACCATCAAAATCCAAAAATCGCAAAAGACGTAGTCCAGTCTTTTCTAACCATCTTTGTTGAAGGCAGCTTTGGGAATCAAAAACAAGATTCCGAAAAAGCGATTAAATTTATCGATGAGCAAATCAAAAATTATGAGGACAAATTAATCGTCGCAGAAAAGGCTGTCACAGAGTTCCAAATAAAAAATAGCGGCTTATTGCCCCGGGATGGTGATTATGGTTCACAACTGCAAGCTGTTTCGGATAGTCTGAATGAAGCAAAACTGGGGCTGCGTGAAGCAGAACAAGCGCGCAACGCCATCAAAAATCAAATTGCGGATGGTGTTCCTTCTGATGACCTTGCGACAGAACAATCGCCATCAAATATTGTTAACCCGGAAATTGATGCTCGGATTCATGCGCTAACCAATGACATGGATGCCTTGCGCCTGCGCTTTACAGAACGCCATCCAGATGTTATTTCAATCAAACGCTTAATTACAAAACTTGAAGAGCGCAAACTAGAGGAAGCTAAACTTAAAAAACCTGTCACTGATCGAGATCGGGGTAAGAGTTACAGCCCCATGCTGCAACAACTTAATGTTTCTTTATCAGAAGCCGAAGCTAGGGTCGCGGCGATGAAGGCTCGAGTGGAAGAATATTCTTCTCGCAGTGCTCAATTAAAAGCGTTAACTATTGCGAAACCCCAAGTGGCAGAAGAGTTTTCTCAACTAAACCGCGATTATCATATCAACAAATCAAATTATGAAAATCTCATAGGACGCCGAGAGTCTGCAAAGCTCTCAGGAGAATTGAGTGCAACTCCAGATATGTTGACATTCAAGGTCATAGACCCCCCTACGGTTCCACTTGTTCCTTCAGGACCGAATCGACTAATGTTATTTAGTTTAGTTTTTGTTGGTGCTCTGCTGGGTGGGATAGGGAGTGCTCTCTTAATGAGCCAAATCAGACCTACTTTTTTGAGCCAGAACAGTCTACGAGAAACATTTGGTTTGCCGATACTAGGTACCGTAACCATGAATTGGACTGTCAATGAAAAAATTAAGCGCAAAAGGAGTCTTTATGCTTTCGGGTTTTCTATCACCCTACTGGTTGCCCTATATAGCGTGGTAATGGTGTTTTTGTTCCTTAAATTATAATTTTGAGGGTACCACTTGAAAATCTAAAACAACAATTATGGCAAGGCTCATTCCAAGAGAGAGATTTGCTTAATTAAATAACCAAATCTTAAAGAACTGATAAAGCAGCCAGACCGAACACTGTTGGGAGATTATGTGAGTATTATTGAAAAAGCAGCAAACAGATTTGAGCAGGCTAAAGGTGAAATAACGCGACCACTAAAAATAACGCCGGAACCGAGAAGCTCAGGTGAACAAAGTTCAAATATTATCTCGGGTGAACAGAGCTCAAAAATTATCAATGAGCACAACACCCGTAATCCCGACAGACAAATGATTGCGCAAGCCGACATCAATCTTGCCAGATTACATCAGTTGGGCATGATTACACCGGATCAAGGAAAAACTTTAGCCGCTCAGGAATTTAGAGGAATAAAGCGCTCATTGATTCAGAATGCCTTCATTAAAGGTGCTGGGGCAATACACCACGGAAATTTGATTATGGTAACCAGTTCGTTACCTAGAGAGGGGAAAACATTCTGCGCCATTAATTTAGCCATGAGCATCGCGACAGAGATGGATCATACGGTTCTATTAGTTGATGCAGACGTAGCTCGTCCATCGGTTCTCCGCACATTAGGATTGAAATCTGCTGTCGGTTTAATGGATATTCTTCTCGACGAAAAACTTGATTTAGCAGATGTCATGATTAAAACTAACGTTGACACTCTCAGGATTCTACCCGCTGGAACAAGCCACAGACACGCAACTGAATTGCTGGCAAGCCAAGCCATGAGCAGCTTGTTAAATGAAATTGCAAACCGATACCCCGACCGCATTGTCATATTTGATTCCCCACCCTTGCTCCCCACAACAGAGGCGCGTGTTCTAGCAAGTCAGATGGGGCAAATTGTCATGGTTGTAGAAGCTGAAACCACAACCCAGCATGCGGTCAAAGAGGCGCTCCGTCAGATCGAAACGAATAGCCACATTAATTTAGTCTACAACAAGGCGAAGGCATTCCCTGGCGGAACCAATTATGGTTACGGCTATTATGACTAAAGTGGCAAAGAATAATGGATTTTACAAGCTTCCCTATACGATAATCCGGACAGCCGCCATTATCATATTAATATGCCCCGCCTATTCCGCTGCTGCGGAGTGGAAAATCGTACCTAGGTTAAATTTGATAGAAACTTATACTGACAACGTTACTTTGGCTGCTCGAGGAAGTGAAAAAAGCGATTTCATCACACAAATTAATCCTGGAATATCATTGATCGGAACCGGCGCACGCTTGAAAGTCAATGCCAACTATACAATGCAAAATCTGTTTTATGCCAATGGGAGCGATTCAAATAGAACCGTGCATCAGCTACGTGCAGGAGAAAATGCGGAGCTAATTAAAAATTTTCTTTTTCTGGATAGTAACGCCAACATCAGTCAACAAAACATTTCTCTTCTTGGCCCACTAGCGACCACTAATGAAAACATCACGAACAATCGCACCACCATCAAAACCTATAGCATTAGCCCCTATATACGCCACAATTTCTCCAATTTTGCCTCAACTCAAGCGCGCTACACACATAATGCAGTCTACACAGGCGTAGGGGGACTATCTAGCAGCCAATCGGACAACATTTTGTTAAGCCTCACCAGCGGCTCTGCTTTCCGCACACTAGGCTGGGGCTTAAACTATAACAAACAAAAAATAGACGGTTTAGGCCCATCCGTAGTAAATGAACGATATATGGGTAATCTTCGTTATCGGGTTTCATCAAAATTCAGTTTGACAGGAACAGGTGGATACCAAAAATTTAGCTATACATCAATAACTGGAAATTCGGCTGGTTCTTTCTGGACAACTGGTTTTGTCTGGACACCATCCGATAGAACTAATATCGCTGCCAATACTGGTAAAGCTTTCTTTGGTACTACCTACATGCTTAGAGCCAGCCATCGCACTCGCAGATCGGCTTGGAGCCTAAATTACAACCAGAATATCACCACTACCCGCGACCAATTTGTTATTCCTGCCACGGTTGATACTGCAAACTTCCTGGATCAGCTTTGGACATCTAACATTCCCGACCCCGTAATGCGCCAACAAACAGTAGATGCCTTCATTAGAGATAATGGACTTTCAGCTTCCATTTTTGATCCAATCAACGTCCTCACAAATCAATTTTTTCTGCAAAAACGCTTACAGGGGAGTGTTGCGTTGAGTGGCGCTAGAAGCACACTCGTGTTTAGCATATTCCATATGTTGCGTGAAGCACAAACACAAGGAGATGCCAATAGTGCTTTGTTTGGGATAAACAACTTTACGCTGAACAACGATACAAAACAAATTGGCGGCAATGCTCTTTGGAGCTGGAAAATTTCTCCACGAACCAATGCTAATATCGGCGCCATATACATTAAGTCCAACATACTCGCCACAGGTCAAGAGGACGAAACTAAGACTTTCAGGGTCGGCCTAACACGGCAGATACAGCCCAAGCTTAATGGTGCAGTTAATTTTCGGCATACCGAGCGAACCTCTAACCAAATTGGCAGTGAATATCGCGAGAATGCAATCGTCGCATCTCTGTTAATGAGTTTCTAGCTGGAGCAACCAAATAAATGTATGAATCTTACTACGGATTAAGTGCTAAACCGTTCCAATTACACCCTGATCCACAGTTCGTTTTTGGCAGCAAAGGCCATAGGCGTGCCATGGCCTACCTGGAATATGGCCTGTCTCAAGGAGAGGGCTTCATTGTTATCACCGGCGACGTTGGCGCAGGCAAAACCACCTTAGTACGCAGCCTTTTTTGTAAACTTGAATCGGAAAAAATTCAAGCAGCGCAAATCGTTAACACCAACCTTGATGCAGATGACACATTAAGAATGGTAGTCGCTGCGTTCGGACTCCCGTACGAAAACGACTCCAAAGCTTCCTTGCTGACCAGACTTGAACAGTTTCTTCGGCAGTGTGACCAAAAAGGGAAACGCGCACTACTCATAGTGGATGAAGCACAAAATCTTTCACTCCAAGCAGTTGAAGAATTAAGGATGCTGTCAAACTTTCAAACTGCTGACAAATCGTTGCTGCAAATTTTTTTGCTAGGACAACCTGAATTCAGAAAAACCCTTCTTAGTCATGACATGCAACAATTGCAGCAGAGGGTAATCGCAACCTACCACTTAGGGCCATTAGACGCGATAGAAACAAGAGAATATATTGAACATCGATTACACACCGTTGGCTGGAACGGAGACCCTTCCTTAAGCGAAGACGCTTTCTTTAAAATTTACAATTTTACTGGGGGCGTTCCACGCAAAATAAATACACTTTGTGACCGCCTATTTTTAATGGGTTACCTCGAAGAACGTCACACTTTCGGAAGCTCTGATGTAGATGAAGTTTTAGGAGATATTCAACAAGAGCTTGCTCTTCCCATATCGGATACTGCGACGCAGAATTCAACCCACATTCCCCAAATCGCGCAGGAAGAGGGGGCTCATGGGAGTTTGGAAAATATGGACGAGAGGCTTTTCAAGATGGAAAACTCAGTTATTTCTGTACTGGATCTGCTTAAGCGAATTCTTTCCCGCTCCAATTCAAGCATCAATAACCTTACGAAGTAAATAACTACATTAATATTATGATTGCTGAAAAAAGCTAATTCACTTTAATGTGCAATTTCTATAAGGCCGTTTAGGGTACAAATTGCAAGTGAGATTAAATGGATCAACTCGTACGAGATTAGAAAGAACAGAGCCAACGTGAATTGAGTTCAAAGCAGAGCCGGGCATTGCAAGAAAAACGACACCAAGTGTATGCCAACGTCCTGCGCTTCAAGCAGGAAAATTGGAATAGCACATAAAATTAATCCAACAGGTCATCGTCCAAAACAAATGATGGATGCTTGTCCTATAGAAAGCTTGCCAACCAGTCATCAAACCATCTCCCAGCGAATTTAACCGACAAGTGTCAGTAGCGCTTTATGGAAGCAGCACTTGCAGTACTAGAACCACACCTAGGTATGTAATGTAAGTTGGCAAAGATGACAAAGTATAACCAGGGCCAGGTCAACCTTGACGAATTTTCAGATTTAGTGAGTCACAAGGTTTGCATAGTCGTCAAGACTAACTAGCAGGGCACGATAATGTCCTGCAGCCTCATCAAAGTAAGTGTAATAACGGATTATTAGGGGCATTTTCACGAGCCATTTTAAAAAATTCATATCATCAATAACAGTTAATACCAATGATTAAACTACCCTCCCCTGCACCTTATAGCATTCTATGTGTCGTAGGCGCGCGCCCAAATTTCATGAAAATGGCCCCTATCATGGCAGCCTTTGCCGCTGTTGGAGCAGAACTCGATGTATCCCTGGTTCACACCGGCCAACATTATGATGTCACCATGAACCATCAATATTTCGAAGCGCTTGGCATACCGCAGCCCGATATTAATCTGGAGGTTGGCTCGGGAAGCCATACGGCACAAACCGCCAATGTGATGCTCCGTTTCGAATCAGTTCTTCACGCAGAACGTCCTTCCGCAGTACTGGTAGTTGGTGATGTGAATTCCACGCTAGCCTGCGCGCTTGTGGCAGTAAAAAATGGGATCCCCGTAATTCACGTTGAGGCCGGTCTACGCAGTTTCGACCGCGCTATGCCGGAAGAAATCAACCGGGTTTTGACCGACCAGATATCTGAACTCCTATTCATCACTGAGCGCAGTGGTCGTGAAAACCTTTTGCGCGAGGGAATAGCCGAACATCGTATTCGATTTGTCGGCAATGTCATGATCGACACCTTGCATCACAACCTGGAAAAAGCAGTCCCGGTATCTCAAATCCTGCAAAATGCCAGCAGTGAAGAGTTTCTGGTTGGCCATGATGGATATGCCATCCTCACCGCACACCGCCCTTCCAATGTGGATGATCCCGACACCCTGCGCTCATTGCTTAAAACAATCCTCAAGATTAGTACCAGATTGCCAATTATTTTCCCGATACATCCGCGCACTCGTGACATGATCCAAAAATTTGGATTGAGCAAAATGCTGGATGTTCCTACAGTATTGCAACTACCTCCAATGGGTTATTTGGAAATGTTGGGACTCATGAAAGATGCACGCGTTGTATTGACCGACTCAGGCGGTATCCAGGAAGAAACTACGGCCCTTGGCGTACCCTGCATTACGCTCAGGAACAATACAGAAAGACCGATCACAGTGGATGAGGGAACCAACACGATCGCCGGATTGGATTCAGCAAAAATACTGACGATATTTGACGAAATCATGCTTACCGGCGGGAAAGCGGGAAGAATTCCTGAACTCTGGGATGGGCAAGCCTCAACACGCATTGCAGCAGAAATTCTCGGTTGGCTAAAAAATGGTTTACAAAGCAAATAATTATTAAAACTTCTACCAAAATTTTCC
Source organism: Candidatus Nitrotoga sp. CP45 (assembly GCA_003402375.1). Classification (GTDB taxonomy): domain Bacteria; phylum Pseudomonadota; class Gammaproteobacteria; order Burkholderiales; family Gallionellaceae; genus Nitrotoga. The sequence goes on along the minus strand of QFXJ01000045.1, from coordinate 149,454 downwards.
ACCATGCACTTAAATAAACATAAAACAGCTTAAGTAAATAATTCCAAAAAAATATTCACAAATATGTACGTTTACCGGAAAAAATATGATGACCACATCGCTAATACGTAATGCGATGACTATCGACGTAGAAGATTACTTCCAAGTTTCGGCCTTCGCCTCCACTATTCCGCGCGAACGTTGGGAGAGCTTACCTTGTCGGGTAGAACGCAATATTGATATCGCACTCGCTTTACTGGATGAAGGTAAGGCGCACGCAACTTTTTTCACTTTAGGCTGGATCGCTGAGCGCTACCCTACCATTGTGCGCCGCATCGTAGACAATGGACATGAGCTTGCCAGTCATGGCTATGGCCACCAGCGCGTTAGCGAGCTGAGCCGCAATGAATTCAACGAGGACATCTCCCGCGCAAAAAAAATATTAGAAGACCTCTCAGGTAGCCCGGTAATTGGCTATCGCGCCCCGAGCTTTTCCATCGGCGCTGACAACCTGTGGGCGCTTGATTTACTCCAGGAAGCTGGCTATCAATATAGTTCCAGTATTTATCCGATTCGGCACGACCATTACGGCATGCCTGAGGCACCTCGCTTTGCCCACTACCCCCGCGGCAAAAACGGCATGCTGGAACTCCCCCCCACCACTGCAATGTTGTTGGGCCGTAACTTGCCAGCGGCAGGTGGAGGCTATTTCAGACTACTACCCTATCAAGCATCGCGTTGGCTCATACGCCGTGTCAATCGGCAGGACGACAAACCCTGCATTTTCTATTTCCACCCGTGGGAGCTTGATCCAGACCAACCACGTCAAGTTAACATCTCGACGAAAACGCGCTTTCGCCATTACATCAACCTAAAACATATGGAGTCCCGTATACAATCGTTGTTGCAGGATTTTCACTGGGATCGCATGGACCGTATATTCATGGAAACAAGCACATGAAGGACATCTCAGTGACCGCATCCGCACTACAAGTACGCGTGATGACATCAAATGATACCGCACGCTGGGACGAATTCGTTTACGACTGTCCTGCCGCCACATTTTTTCATCGTGCTGGCTGGAAAGAAGTAATAGAACGCGCCTTCGGGCACCATACCCATTTCCTACTGGCCGAAGAAAATGGAACCATTCAAGGCATCCTGCCACTGGCAGAGATTAACAGCAGATTGTTTGGACATTCATTATCCTCACTACCGTTTTGCGTTTACGGAGGTATCGTCGCAAGTACAGAGCACGCGCGGATGGCACTAGATAATGCAGCTCAGATGCTGGCTGCGAAACTAGCCGTGGACTTTCTGGAATATCGCAACATTACGCCCTTCCACACTGACTGGCCAAGCAAGAATCTCTATGTCTCTTTTCGCAAGGTCATCGAGCCGGACGTGGAAGCCAACATGCTCGCCATCCCCCGCAAACAAAGGGCGATGGTTAGAAAAGGCATTAAAAACGATCTCGCTAGCGAAATTGACGAAGACGTAGAACGATTTTTTTCCGTGTTCGCGGACAATGTACACCGCCATGGCACTCCCGCATTGCCAAAACGCTATTTCGTACTACTTAAAGAAATATTCGGCAGTGACTGCGAAGTACTATCAGTAGTTAAAGATGGGCTCATCTTAAGCAGCGTACTGAGCTTTTATTTTCGCGATGAAGTGTTACCTTACTACGCGGGCGATACCGTGGAGGCTCGCGATTTTGCGGCAAATGATTTTAAATACTGGGAACTGATGCGACGCGCGTGCGAACGCGGTATTAAAGTCTTCGATTATGGACGCAGCAAGCGTGGCACCGGCCCATTCGATTTCAAGAAAAACTGGGGGTTCGAACCGCAACCGTTGCATTACGAATATCACTTGCTCCGGGCGAAAACCGTGCCTGATACCAATCCATTGAATCCAAAATACCAGCTATTCATCAAGATGTGGCAAAAATTACCCCTGCCAGTAGCCAACTGGCTCGGGCCGCACATCGTAAAAAATTTGGGATAAGGCCAATGGATCATTTGCTTTATCTTACCCACCGCATCCCCTACCCCCCCAACAAGGGTGACAAAATACGTTCATACCATTTATTAAAATATTTGGCGCAGCACTACCATGTTCATCTCGGCACCTTTATCGATGATCCAGACGATTGGCAATACATAGATACAGTAAAGCAATTGTGTGGAGACACCCATTTCGCATCTTTAAATCCCCGTACGGCGCGTCTGCGAAGTTTGGGCGCACTCATAAAGAATCGTCCTTTAACTCTTGATTATTACCGCAATAACGATTTACAGGAGTGGGTAAAGAAAGTAATAAAAAAACTGGCAATTAAGCGCGTTCTAATATTTTCTTCCGCCATGGCACAATATGTAGCAGGCATCCAGCAAGCGCGTTGCATCATCGATTTCGTCGACATAGACTCCGACAAATGGTGTCAATACGCAACAAGAAAACCGTGGCCCATGAGTTGGCTATATCAACGCGAAGGTCGCTTACTGCTCCGCTACGAACAACAAGTAGCGTGCCAGTATGATGCATCGCTGTTCGTTTCCGAAGCTGAGGCCGATCTTTTTAAGCAACTGGCACCGGAGAGCGCTGCAAAAATTGGATTCTTCAATAATGGTGTGGACAGTGACTATTTTTCACCCGGCCGAGAGTATCCTGATCCATATCAGACAAACATAGCGGCCATTGTGTTTACCGGCGCCATGGACTATTGGCCGAATGTGGACGCCGTGCGCTGGTTCGCTCAGGAAATTTTTCCCGCTGTACTAGCTAAGCATCCCAATATACTCTTTTATATCGTAGGATCTCGCCCAACCGCCGCAGTGCAGGAACTGACCCAGCTACCCGGAATCGTGGTAACAGGCGCAGTAGCGGATGTCAGGCCCTATCTCGCCCATGCCCAACTAGCAGTGGCACCCTTACGCATCGCCAGAGGCCTACAAAACAAAGTCCTGGAAGCCATGTCCATGGCTAAAACTGTTATTGCATCTCCCCAAGCAGCAGAAGGCATTCTGGCGACATCAGGTAAAGAGCTGCATATTGCCAGCGACAGCCAAGAGTTTAGCCGCATTATTATATCGATACTCGCAAATAAAGCCGAAGAACATATTGGCGAGACCGCGCGCGCCCGGATTCTGGAAGATTACAATTGGGAACGCAGCCTTATGCATGTCAAAGCATTGCTTACTGAAACTCCAACAACTGCATCTGAATTTTGCAAGCCAGACAAAAATACTTGGGCAGTGCCAGAAATACCACGCTTGACCACTTACAAGGAAAAGCAACAATGACTGGCACAGCACCCCAAGCATTAACGACACCCAGCATTATCGATAGCCAAACCGGGCAGCCAGTATTGCAATGGCGCTTTATGGCCACCCTCACGCTTGCGGTTATTGTCATAATTCTCGCCATTTACCAGCAAACCGTGTTATCCACCGTCGCTATCTGGCTGCGATCCGAGACCTTTACCCACGGTTTTTTTATTTTTCCGATTAGTGCCTATCTCATATGGATAAAGCGCAAATCGCTTGCCGAGATAGCCCCATGCCCGGATTACCGCGGCTTGTTGGCCATGGCAGGGCTAGGCCTTGGCTGGCTGCTTGCTGATGCCGGAAGTGTGCAGGTTGTCGCTCAGCTGTGTTTGGTAGCAATGATCCCGGTGACGGTCTGGACTATGCTCGGGCTGCGGGTGGCCCGCGCGATTACTTTCCCCCTCGGATTTCTGTTTTTTGCTGTTCCTTTTGGGGAGTTTTTGATTCCCCCGCTGATGGATTTCACTGCCGATTTTGTGGTGACCGCACTGCAAATAACAGGCATTCCGGTTTACCGCGAAGGAACATTTTTCACCATACCCACTGGCCAATGGTCCGTCGTGGAAGGTTGTAGCGGTTTGCGCTACCTGATCGCATCTTTCACTCTGGGCACCTTGTATGGCTACCTCACCTATCGTAGCAATAAACGCAGGCTCATTTTTGCAGCACTGTCATTGATCGTCCCCATTTTTGCCAATGGGATGCGCGCTTATATGATCGTGATGATCGCCCACTTAAGCAATATGCAATTGGCATTGGGAGTTGACCATTACATCTACGGTTGGGTCTTTTTCGGAATCGTTATGACGTTACTATTCTGGATTGGCGCTTTTTGGCGGGAAGATCAATCAGATCAACAACAGCAAGAAAAAAGGATTGCGGCTAATACGGCTCTCGGAACAATAACGGGCCGAGGCTTTGCCATGGCGGGTGTTATCACCATTCTGGTTGCAGCCTTGTGGCCTGCCTACGCTGCTTATTTGGACAACCGCCCAATCAAAACCGATGGGCTAGTGATAAAACTACCTGAATCAATTCAAGGCTGGAATTTACAAGCTACGCCATTTACGGAATGGCAGCCACACTATGTTGGCACCCATGCGCAAGCCATGCACACCTATCGCAAGGGGGATAAAACCGTCAGCGTTTATCTCGGTTATTACCGGACTCAGCGCCAAGATGCGGAATTAATCAATTCCCAAAACTATATGATCCAGCAAAAACATCCAGTATGGAACAATGTAGGCGAAGGGCAACGCACAATTTCTCTCCATGGCAAGAATGAAACGATCCAACAAACATTATTGCGTGCCCCCAAAAACCGATTATTAATCTGGAGTTGGAGTAGCTTAAAAGGTACCTATACTACCAACCCGTATCTAGCGAAATTGCTTTTGGCAAAGGCTAAATTATTGTGGCAGCGTGACGATGGTGCAGTGATCATTATTACTGCACCCTATGAAGGTACACCGGAATCAGCGGCATCGTCACTGCAATCTTTCGCCAACGATATGCTGCCGGCAATCGATGCCAGCCTTAATGAAGTTGCAGAGCACGGAACACATGCACACTAATAGCCTCCCATTGATTGTGCATATCATTCACCATTTTGGCGTTGGCGGCATGGAAAATGGCATCGTGAATTTGATCAACCATATGCCCCCAGGACGCTATCGCCACGCCATCGTATGCCTGACCGGATATAGCGAATTTCGTCAGCGCCTGCACCAGCCTGTCGAATTGGTGGCACTCAACAAGCGCGATGGCAACGATGTCGGCCTATATGGCCGATTGTTTCGTGAACTGCGGCGGCTCAAGCCAGACATTGTGCATACACGAAATCTCGCGGCTTTGGAAGGACAAGTTGTTGCCGCTGCCGCTGGCATCAGCAACAGAGTGCATGGCGAACATGGACGTGACATGTTCGACTTGCAGGGCAAAAATCGTAAATACAATTTACTGCGGCAAGCAATCCGGCCGCTAGTAAAGCATTACATTCCAGTGAGCAAAGATCTGGAGCGCTGGTTAATCGATACCATACATGTAAATCCGGCACGCGCTACCCAAATTTACAACGGCGTCGATAGTGTAAAATTCACACCGTTCACTGCCCCCAGAATTAACTTCGGCCCGCCGGGGTTTTGCCCGCCGGAAGGATTTGTGTTTGGCGCCGTGGGACGCATGGCGGAGGTGAAGGACTATCCAAATTTGGTGCGTGCTTTTCTGCGCATGCTCGAACTTAAGCCTGAGATCGGTGCCCGCGCGCGGCTGGTAATTCTGGGCGAAGGCGTGGCGCGCAAAACCTGCCTAGGCTTGCTCAAGCAATCCAATGCCGAGCATTTAGCCTGGCTGCCGGGCAACCGTGACGACATAGCGGATTTGATGCGGCAATTCGACGTATTCTGCTTATCATCGTTGGGCGAAGGCGTATCCAACACTATTTTGGAAGCGATGGCATGCGGTTTACCGGTGGTTGCAACCGCCGTCGGCGGCAACAGCGAACTGGTAGAGGCGGGGATCACAGGCACGCTGGTACCATCTGCCGACCCGAAAGCAATGGCACATGCTTTGCTAATGTATTATCAAGATATTGCACTTACACGCACACATGGCGCGGCGGGGCGGGCCAAGATCGAGGCGCGCTTTTCGATGTCGGCCATGGTACGCGGATACCTGAACGTATATGACTCAGTGCTGGGTAATTTAAAATAGAGACGAATAACATAATAAAAATGGAAACAAAACCATGTGTGGCATAGCCGGCATATTTGATACGCAAGCCAAGCGCCCCATTGACCAGGCGCTACTTGCGCGCATGAACCAGGCCCAGCATCATCGCGGCCCAGATGAGAGTGGCTTGCACGCGGAGCCAGGAATGGCAATGGCGCACAAGCGGCTCTCGATCATAGACCTCTCCTCTGGTCACCAGCCCCTGTTCAACGAAGACGGCAGCGTAGTGGTGGTGTTTAACGGCGAAATTTACAACTTCGTCGATTTAATCCCCGAACTGCAAGCACTGGGCCATACCTTCCGCACCCGCTGCGATACTGAAGTCATCGTGCACGCCTGGGAACAATGGGGTGAAGCCTGCGTCGAACGATTCCGTGGCATGTTCGCGTTCGGATTATGGGACCGCAATAAAGAGACATTTTTTCTGGCGCGCGATCGCCTCGGTGTGAAGCCACTCTACTATGCAGTGCTCGACGATGGTCAACTTATCTTCGGCTCAGAGCTCAAGGTCTTGACCGCCCATCCAGCATTACGGCGTGACATTGATCCGCGCGCAATTGAGGAATATTTTGCCTACGGTTACATTCCCGAACCGCGCACCATTTACCAACAAGCCTTCAAACTATCACCCGCGCATACCCTCACCGTAAAGCGTGGCCAGCCAATTCCGCAGCCGCGAGAATATTGGGATGTACCCTTCCAACCCCTTGCTCCAATGACGCAAGCCGAAGCTCAAGAAGAACTCATACCCCTGCTACGCGAATCTGTCAAAATCCGCTTGGTCTCAGAGGTACCTCTGGGGGCATTTCTCTCCGGTGGCGTAGATTCCAGCGCCGTGGTAGCCATGATGGCCGAATTGTCCAGCGAACCGGTGAACACCTGTTCTATCTCATTTGGCGATCCGGCATTCAATGAATCAGAATACGCTGCACAAGTCGCCACACGCTATCACACTAATCATCGGGTGGAACAAGTTGATGCCAATGATTTCGATCTCATCGATAAATTGGCTGCACTCTACGATGAACCTTACGCAGATAGCTCCGCCATCCCCACGTACCGCGTGTGCCAACTGGCCCGAAAAAACGTTACTGTCGCGCTTTCCGGTGACGGTGGCGACGAAAACTTCGCTGGTTATCGACGTTATCGCTGGCATCTGAATGAAGAACGCATGCGTAGCTTGATGCCATCAGCTGTGCGTCGTCCCGTATTCGGCCTACTGGGCAAGCTTTATCCAAAAGCAGATTGGGCACCTAAAATTTTTCGTGCCAAATCCACATTTGAGGGTATGGCGCGCGATTCGGTAGAAGGTTATTTTCATAGCGTTTCACTCTTGAGCGATGCAATGCGCGCGCGTCTCTTCAGCCCAGATTTTAGTCGAGCACTGGGAGGCTACCGCGCGGTGGAAGTGATGTACCGGCACGATGCGCGCTCGCCTGCACAGGAACCCTTGGCACGAGTGCAATACCTCGACATCAAGACCTATCTCGTAGGCGACATTCTTACCAAGGTTGACCGTGCCAGCATGGCGCACGCCCTCGAAGTGCGCGAACCGCTGCTTGACCACAAATTGGTGGAATGGGCCTCGCGCTTACCCGCATCACTAAAGCTTCAGGGAGGGGAAGGCAAATATATATTCAAAAAAGCAATGGAATCGCACCTGCCAAATGAAATTTTATACCGCAAGAAAATGGGTTTCGCAGTGCCGCTTGCAAGCTGGTTTCGCGGCCCCCTGAAAGAAAAAGTTCGGCAGGCAGTTCTAGGACCAACGCTAAAAAACACTGGTTTTTTTAACACAGATTACCTCCACGAACTAGTTGACCATCATCAAGCCGGGCTGCGCGATTACAGTACCCCGCTGTGGACGCTGCTAATGTTCGAAGCGTTCCTGCGTCAAAATCAAAGCACATAAAGTACAGCTAGAGCAAAAAATCAATGAAACAACGAATGTCATGCTCTAGTTATATATTATAAAAAAATAATATAGCCGACCACGGCGACCATGAAAATATTATTCACGTTTTAAAAATTTAAACGTGTTATTACTAAGGAAATTGCAATGAAAAAGGTTTTAATCCTTGGCGTAAACGGCTTCATCGGACACCACTTATCCAACCGCATCCTTGCTACAACTGACTGGGATGTTTACGGCATGGATATGAACACTGACCGCATCACTGATCTACTCGACCAGCCTCGCTTTCACTTTTTTGAAGGTGACATTACCATTAATAAAGATTGGGTGGAGTACCATGTCAAAAAATGCGACGTGGTTTTGCCGTTGGTGGCAATTGCTACGCCCTCCACTTATGTTAAAGAACCATTGCGTGTATTTGAGCTGGATTTCGAAGCTAATCTGCCCATCGTGCGCATAGCCGTCAAGTACAAAAAACACCTAATATTTCCGTCTACTTCTGAAGTATATGGTATGTGTCACGATGAAGAATTTGACCCCGAAAGTTCTGAACTTATCTGCGGCCCGATCAATAAACCGCGATGGATTTATTCCTGCGCCAAGCAATTAATGGATCGTGTCATTTGGGGCTATGGCATAGAACAGGGATTGAACTTTACCCTCTTCCGTCCCTTCAACTGGATCGGCGCTGGACTGGACTCCATCCACACGCCGAAAGAAGGAAGTTCGCGCGTACTGACACAATTCTTCGGCCACATCGTGCGAGGCGAGAATATAAGTCTGGTAGACGGTGGGCAGCAGAAACGCGCATTCACTTATATCGACGATGGTATAGCCGCACTGATGAAGATCATTGCAAATAAGGATGGTATCGCTTCCGGCAAGATTTACAACATCGGCAACCCGGTCAACAACTATTCCATCCGGGACTTGGCCACCATGATGCTGAAACTGGCCGAGGAATACCCGGAGTACCGCAATTCTGCAAGCAAGGTGCAACTGGTAACAACCACTGCGGCAACCTATTACGGCAATGGCTACCAGGACGTACAAAATCGCGTTCCCAAGATCACCAATACCTGCGCAGAACTGGGATGGGAGCCAGTCATTTCGATGGCCGATGCCCTGCGCAAAATTTTTGATGCTTACCGCGAAAAAATCAATGACGCGCGTGGCCTGATGGAATGATATACACGATGCTGAGATTAGGAATCTGGATAGATACTCTGCAAAAAACGGTACGCTGTACCAAACCGCTGTCTATTACTGCACTTTAAATTTACGATTTAAAAATACGCAAATAATTTAAAAAACAATGCGCATCCTACATATCCTCGATCACTCCATTCCACTGCATAGTGGCTATACTTTCCGCACTCTTTCTATTCTTAAAGAACAGCGTGCTTTAGGATGGGAAACCACTCACTTAACTAGCCCAAAGCAGGGTATCTGTAGCGCAAGCGAAGAAACTATCGATGGCTGGCATTTCTTCCGCACACGCCATGCGATTGCCAAAATGACGAAAATACCTTTATTGAACCAAATTTCCGTCATTAACAGTCTTGCTCATCGTCTTAAAAAAGTAGCCAAAATTGTTAAACCGGATATTTTGCATGCCCACTCCCCTGCCCTGAATGCCATAGCTGCTTTACGCGTTGGCCGTAGTCTAGGCATTCCGGTGGTTTATGAAGTTCGTGCATTCTGGGAAGATGCAGCAGCTGATCACGGCACAACCACAGAGGGGAGCATGCGCTATCGCTTAACCCGTGCAATGGAAACTTACGCCTTCAAACACGTCGATGCCGTCACCACAATTTGCGAAGGCCTGCGCAGTGATATCGTTGCGCGCGGCATTCCTTCGACTAAAGTGACCCTAGTTCCCAACGCAGTTGACATCAAAAAATTTTCTATCGGTGGCGCGCCAGATGAAATATTAAAAACTCAGCTCGATTTGGCCGGTACACGCATATTGGGCTTTATCGGCTCGTTCTATGCTTATGAGGGTTTGGATTTACTGCTCACTGCACTACCACGTATTCTTGATCAAACCCCCGATGTACGTGTTTTATTGGTGGGCGGTGGGCCACAAGAAAACGCACTGAAACAACAATCTCGCCAACTCGGCATTGCAGATAAAGTTGTGTTCACCGGTCGAGTGCCGCACAGTGAAGTGAACCGCTATTACGACCTGATGGACGTGCTCGTTTATCCACGCCACTCAATGCGTCTCACTGAATTGGTTACGCCGTTGAAACCGCTGGAAGCGATGGCACAAGGCCGTTTGTTTGTAGCTTCTAACGTAGGTGGCCACAGAGAATTAATTCGTGACGGCGAAACGGGTGTGCTGTTCAAAGCCGAATCTCCGCAAGACCTAGCGAACAAGGTGCTCGATTTGCTTAACACGCCCGAGCGCTGGCCGGCAATAAAAGCTGCCGGGCGGCGCTTTGTCGAGACAGAGCGTAATTGGAAAGTATCCGTAGCTTGCTATCGCGATGTTTATAGCCGCTTAACCGACAAAGCGTCCGGGTAGTCAAGATGCGAATTCAAGATTTAAAAATTGCCCTCGTTGGGCCGCTGCCGCCACCTTCGGGCGGCATGGCCAACCAGACGCGGCAACTGGCTACGCTGCTAAAACAAGAAGGGGTCAACGTAGAGCTTGTCCCAGTGAATGCGCCCTACCGGCCACACTTTGTCTGCCACATCAAAGGGCTGCGTGCCGTGTTTCGCTTACTGCCATACTTACTTCATTTATGGCGGGCCGCAGGTAGGGTCGATTTATTTCACATCATGGCCAACTCTGGCTGGTCTTGGCATTTATTTGCGGCACCGGCGGTATGGGTCGCAAAATTCCGTGGCAAGGCAGTATTAGTCAATTACCGCGGTGGCGAAGCAGACGATTTTTTTACTCGTGCATTTACCTGGGTACAGCCGACGCTTAAGCGAACCAATATAATCACCGTACCTTCTGGTTTTCTGCAAAAAATATTTGCGGATCGAGATTTCACCACTCGTATAGTGCCCAATATTGTAAATTTAAGCCGTTTCATACCTAACCATTCGCACAAACGAAACCTTTCGGCACCACATATCGTAGTGGCGCGTAATTTGGAACCTTTGTACGACAATACCTCTGCGCTGGAAGCATTTCGTATTGTTCGTATAGTCATTCCTGACGCGCATTTAACTATCGCTGGCTCTGGCCCCGAGCGCGCGAAATTGGAAGCGATGGCAAAGGAGCTGGGCGTGGCTGATGCGGTAGTATTTGCAGGTCAAATAGATAACGAGCATATGCCCGTACTTTATCGCGAGGCAGATATCGCTCTTAATCCCAGTCTGGCAGACAATATGCCGATCTCGATTTTGGAGGCATTGGCAAGCGGTGTGCCGGTGGTCAGCACCGATGTTGGCGGCATACCGTTTCTAGTGGAAGACGGAAAGACCGCATTGCTGGTACCACCACGTAATCCAGAGCGGATGGCCGAGGCTATGCTGCGCGTTTTGCGTGATGAATCGTTGCGAGAATACATGATTAAAACCGGTCTGGATCACGCACACCGATTCGCATGGGAAAGCGTACGGGGTGAACTCTTTTTGGCGTACAAAATGGCACTGGATGGGGTGACGTTGGCTGTTACCCCAGATGGAAAATAAACATGGCCAGTCTCTATACCCGATTGGTGGCGCATACCCTGTTTCCTCTGCATGAACGGCTAATGCAACGCCCCACTTTCGACTATCTGGACGAGCTGGAGAAGAGCCAATGGTTATCTCCAGCAGAAATCGAACAATTACAGATGCACAAGCTCAAGCTGCTGCTCCAGTCGGCAGAACATCACAGCCCATGGCATGCCGAGCGCATTCACACCGCCGGTCTGGATCCGCAAAGCGACGCGATACTCACCCTGGAAGCACTACGCCGCTTGCCCACCATGACCAAACAAGACGCCACCCGCAACATCGAGCAACTGGTCTGGCGTGACATTCCCGGTGGCGCCTTCAAATACAATACTGGCGGTTCTAGCGGCCAGCCACTTATTTTTCACTATGGACGCCTGCGCCAAGCCTCTGATGCCGCCGGGCGCATACGCGCACGGCGCTGGTGGGGCGTCGAGGTGGGTGACCGAGAAGTCTATCTCTGGGGCGCGCCAGTGGAATTGAACAAAACTGGCCACATCAAGGCGCTGAGGGACCGGCTGCTCAATCAGCTGGTGCTGAATGCTTTCGACATGTCGGTAGCCAACATGGATGCCTACATCGAGGCCATTCACGGGTTTCAGCCTAAATGCATTTACGGTTACGCCAGTAGCTTGGCTCTGCTGGCGGCACACGCCGGAGAACGCGGCATCAGGTTCAAGCTGCCTTCGCTCAAAGTGGTGTGTACCACCGGGGAACCGCTTTATCCGCACCAGCGCAAGTTGATCGAAGATATTTTCGGCGTTCCCGCCGCCAATGAATTCGGCAGCCGCGACATTGGTTTCACCGCCCATGAAACCCCGGACGGCCAAATGCTATTGATGAGCGAAAGCATCATCCTCGAAGTCCTCGATACCCAAGGCAATCCAGTCGCGCCAGGCGAATCCGGCGAAGCGGTCATGACCGGACTCTGTTCCCACGCACAACCCTTTATCCGTTACCGTACCGGCGACGTGGTACGCTACGCGAGCGATACCTGCAAAGCCGGACGCGGCCTGCATGTGATCGGGGAAGTGATGGGCCGTACCACAGATTTTGTGGTGCGCTCCGATGGCACGATCATGCATGCGCTTGCAGTAATCTACGTATTGCGGGCAACAGAGGGCATCGACGAATTCAAATTCATCCAGCACAGCATTCAAGATGTAGAGATTTTTGTGGTGCGAAATCCTGATTGGACCGAGCAATCTCGCGACAAGACCGTGAGCGGAATTCAAGCTCGGCTGGGCAACAACGTGCGGGTCGAACTACGGCTTGTGGACTCGATTCCGCCAGAATTTTCGGGCAAATACCGCTACGTGGTGAGCCACGTGCCACTACAATCAGGTCTCGATAGCGCACTTCAAGAATCACCGCCCACTATACAACTGGAAAAAATTTAACAGGAAAACGAGTAACATGAGCCTTACCAATTTACTTGCACTACCTTTCCGTTATCGTCCTTGGCGGCCACGGCATATGCGTCTGATCCTCAATGACATTACTGCACCGGCCCAACCCGAACTTGACCATACAACCCATCTCGCGGGCGTAATCGACTGGCTCTGCCGTGCCCAGGACATCAGGGATGGCCAGCCTGACGCAGGCGGTGTTTCGGCAGGATGGAGCTTCGAGGACGGCTGGCTGCCAAGTTATCCGGAAACCACCGGCTACATCATCGAAACCTTCCTTGCGGCGAACAAGGTATTGGAACGCCCCGATCTGGAAAAACGTGCCCGACGCATGATCGATTGGGAACTCTCCATACAACAAAATGATGGCGCATTCCCCGGCCACTTCGGCGAAGCAGGCAGCCGCCCGGTGATCTTCAATACCGGTCAAATCATGCATGGTATGCTGGCCGGATATCTGCAACTGGGTCGCCAGGAATGCTTAGCGGCAGCAGTCAAAGCCGGTTTGTGGCTAATCCGTCAGCAAGATGCCGATGGCTGCTGGCATCGCTTCGAACACAATGATGTACCGCACGTGTACAACACCCGTGGCACTTGGGCGCTAGCGGCCACGGGCCTAATCGCGAACGAGCCAGAACTCACCCAAGCGGCACGACGTAATCTCGATTGGGCACTCACCCAACAAACCACTTCCGGATGGTTTTGCACCAACGCCTTTACTCCAGACAAAGCACCGTTTACCCATACCATCGCCTATGCGATTCGTGGTTTTTTAGAGAGTGGGATATTGCTGGAAGATGAACGTTATCTTTCAGCTGCCCTTGCCGCTGCTCGCGGTATGGCACGGGTACAACGCGCCGATGGCTGGCTTGCCGGCACTTATACGGATAATTGGATACCCTGTGCGAACTACAGCTGCCTCACTGGTGTAGCGCAAATGAGCCTCAATTGGACACGCCTGGCGCAAGATGGCAACGCACCGGAATTTCGCGAGAACGCGCGCCGTGCAATCGGCTACGTAAAACGCGCACAGCGTCTTGATGATGCTGACGAGGTGGCGCGAGGGGGTATCGCTGGCTCCTCACCGATCTGGGGCGATTATTCCCGTTTCGAATATCCAAACTGGGCAGCTAAATTTTTTGCCGATGCGCTGATGATGGATATGCACGATTGTGTAATACCTCCCGTCGCTACACGAATCGCCAAGACAGGGGGGGGTTCACATGGCTGAGCTTTCGGTCATGGTGCTATGCGGGCGGGCACCGCGCCACCTTTATATCGCGAACCAGCTGTGTAGTGCCACACGGGTAGTAGCTATCGTGCAGGAAGCAGGCAGCCACTGGACGTACAAAAAAATATTCAAACTACTACGTCCGGATAACCTATGGCGCAAAGTGTGGCGCTGGCTACGCGACCGCAAGCGTTACACTGGCGGCGGTGAAGGCAAGTTTTTCTTTGGCGATGCCGAACCGCGACTCAATAGGCCCGAATTGGTCACCGAAGTGCCACACATTAACCATCCGGGTGTAATCGAACTTGCCGATCGGCTTCGGCCCGACGTAATTGCCGTGTTCGGCACTTCGCTCATCAAAGGAGCGCTGCTTACGCGCGGCTCTTGGAGCACCGTCAATCTGCATGGTGGCCTATCGCCCGAATACCGCGGCGCAGATTGCACATTCTGGGCACTCTATAACGGCGAACCGGAAAAAATCGGCTGCACGTTACACTTCATCGACAGCGGCATCGATACCGGCAAGCTGCTCGCCCATATTTGCCCCGAAGTACATGAAGGAGACGACGAGCTCACCCTATTTTGGCGCGCTGTGCGCGATAGCGCCGAAGTTTACGCCGAAGCGATCGGACGCCTCACGCAAAAAGAAGCGCTGGGTACATCGCAATCATGCAAGGGCAAGTTGTACCAGGTCAAAGATCGCGGCTGGCGTCATGAAAAGCGACTCACACAAAGTTTGCAAAATGGCTTGCTCAAGAATATACATTTAAAAAAGCGCGTGACATGGTTTACCGGCGCTTCCTCCGAGAAACGAGAGTAAGCCAGTGCGTGATTTAATCGTCACTGCCATCGTGTTTGGGTTTTTGCCCATGGCCTTATCGCGTCCACACGTCGGCATTTACCTCTATTCCTGGCTGAGCTACATGAATCCCCATAAGCTGGCTTGGGGTTTCGCGACGACCATGCCATTTGCATATATCGTGGCAATAACGACATTAATTAGCATATTCACTTCAAAAGAGCCGAAGCACATGCCGTGGACGCGCGAAATGACAGTGCTACTTATATATGTTCTATGGATGTCGATAACCACATATTTTGCATTTTTCTACAATCTTGCCTGGGAGCAATTACAGAAAGTCCTTAAAATCCAACTCATGATTTTTCTTACACCCCTAGTAATAAATAACCGCCAACGATTACATGGTTTGGTGTGGATAATAGCCCTATCACTTGGTTTTTATGGGGTAAAAGGTGGAATTTTCACGATAATGAAAGGGGGGGCACACCGCGTCCAGGGACCGCCAGGAACATTCATCGACGGCAACAATGAAATCGCTTTGGCTTTACTTATGACTATTCCTCTAATTCGTTATTTACAGTTGCAAGAAACACGCAAGTGGCTACATCAAGGGTTGGGGGCAGCCATGGTACTTACCGCAGTATCGGCCATCGGCTCACAATCACGCGGTGCGCTGGTGGGCGCGGCGGTAATGGGCTCGATCTTCTGGATGAAAAGCCGGAATAAATTCTTCACCGCCATTATGCTTGTTGTCGCTATCGGTACGATAGCCCTCGTTATGCCACCAGAGTGGTATGCCCGCATGACAACCATTAAAACGTATGAGCAAGATGCATCCGCCCTAGGGCGAATTAACGCTTGGTGGACAGCGTTCAATGTGGCTAAGGCCCGCCTCACAGGCGGTGGGTTTGAAATGTTCCAGTATCAAACATTTCACGCGTATGCACCCGATCCAGTCAATGTCCATGATGTACATAGTGTATATTTTGAAGTGCTGGGTGAACACGGATTTATCGGACTTGGGCTGTGGTTGTTACTTGCCATCTTAACGTGGCAAACCGGCTCTTGGGTAATCAAACAGGCAAAACGTGATCCTGACAAAAAGTGGGCAGCCGATTTAGCCGCAATGGGACAAGTCAGCATGATTGGCTATGCAACGGCTGGAGCCTTTCTTGGATTGTCCAATTTCGATCTCTATTACCACTTACTAATGATTATTGTATTGACTAAAATAGTCCTATTGAAAGAACAAGCGCAGATGAAGAATACCTTAGCAACAAAAATTTGAAACTGATTGTTTTTCTGACTTGTCCAGCAAGCTAAACAATCATTGACAGCACCGCAACACCATACTCTAGGCGAAGAGTTGTTCGACATTTCTTAATCTAATAAAACATATGACAAATACACTTAAAATTGGCCTTATTTCAATTAGCGACCGAGCCAGTAGCGGCGTTTATCAGGACGCTGGTTTACCAGCGTTGCAAGAGTGGTTTACACAAACGCTGACTAGCCCATGGCAATGTGTCACACGTTTGATACCGGATGAACAGACGATGATTGAGACGACCTTAATCGAATTAGCAGACCAGGAAAAGTGCCATCTAATCTTGACTACTGGAGGAACCGGTCCAGCGTTACGCGATGTTACGCCGGAGGCTACATTGGCCGTGGCACACAAGGTGTTACCGGGTTTCGGAGAACAAATGCGTGCAGTCAGCTTGCGTTATGTACCTACGGCAATTTTGTCACGCCAGCTTGGCGTGACACGTGGACAATCCCTGATTCTAAACCTGCCAGGACAACCAAAAGCAATCAAGGAAACATTGGATGGAATTTTTGCCGCCGTGCCTTACTGCATAGATTTGATTGGTGGGCCCTACATAGAAACGAATCCAGACGTATTAACTTCATTCCGCCCCAAATCAGCGCAACGACAAAAATAAGTTATGCAGCCTGCCAATGCCCTGAACGCCCACCTTTTTTTTCCAGTAAGCGTAGCCGGTTAATTTCCATGCCACGATCAACCGCCTTGCACATATCATAGATAGTCAGCAGGGCGATACTTACTGCGGTCATGGCTTCTATTTCAACACCAGTGCGGCCAAACGTTTCTGCGGTGGCGATGCATTCCACCGTGCTGTTCTCATGATCGAGATGGAACTCTACCGCAACACGGGTCAGATACAATGGGTGGCATAATGGAATTAATTCAGCGGTACGTTTGCTCGCCTGTATTGCAGCGATACGCGCTATACCCAGCACATCGCCCTTCTTGGCTGTCCCAGAAGCAATCAACTCCAACGTACTGGGACTCATTTTAATACTACCGGACGCTTTTGCGATACGCTGGGTCTCGCTCTTGCCAGCAACATCCACCATATGTGCCTGTCCGTCTTGATCGAAGTGGGTCATGCCATTTGTCATGCTGATTTCCTGACTGTATCGTTATGCCAATGTTCCATGCGTTTCACGTCTGTCTCACGTGTTTCCAGCCACTGTGACCCTTCCCTGGTTTGTTCTTTTTTCCAGAATGGGGCGGCAGTTTTCAGGTAATCAATAATAAATTCACAGCCCGCAAATGCTTCACCGCGATGCAATGCCGTAGTCGCCACCAACACAATCTGGTCGTTTGCAAACAATTGCCCAATGCGGTGAATTACACGTACATTTATTAAGCTCCACCGTTCAGTCGCCTCAGCAATGATTTTATTCAGCGCCTTTTCAGTCATGCCGGGATAGTATTCAAGATAAATACTTTCTATCGTTTCATTATGACTAAAATCGCGCACTAAACCGACGAAGCTCACCATGGCACCCACTTTTGAGTTTCCGGAACGCAGGGCTGTCAATTCGGCGGCAAGGTCAAAATCATCTTCCTGTATTAACACGCTCATTTCAACCTCCGGAGATAGGCGAGAAAATGGCGATCTCGTCATGCTCGTTAATGGCGGCAGGCAAACCAGCAAACTCTTGATTAATCGCGCAACGCACGCGGCTGTCTGCCAGCTCCTGCGCCCATATATCTCCACGCAAACGCAGCCATGCCAGAAGACCGGCTAGCGTGGATGCTTCTGCTGGCACATCTGCGGTTTCACGTGATATCTTCAAATGCTCTCTCGGCCGGCCGAAATACACCAATTCAATTTTCATAGTTGTTCCTGGAAAAATAATTCAAAATAAATACGGCTAATTACTTTGGATGCGTTCATATCAAGTACAAATAACGGGAATTTCTTAGCTGTATGTGAAATAGAGTGGGTAATCAACTTTCAACCTTTAGCATAAAGGAGCCAATCCATTCGTCCTGAGCCTGCCGGAAAATAAGCGGATTTACTTTTCGCCAAGCGGCAAACTCCCGCACGGTTCGCTACGATGAGCGAATTTTTTGTACGGCAATTTGTAAATTTACTGGAAAATCAAGAACACAGATTCGGTTTAAAGCGCGGCTCAATTGGCCTTAAACGTGGATCATCAATCCAAAATTCTGAACAGCCATGGTAATGAGCGGTAATGGCAATCTCGTCATTTGTGTTCAATACTCTTGCCAGACTGGCAAAGTCCTGATTAACCGCACAGCGCACACGGTCTTCATTCATTTGTTGTGCCCATACTTCTCCTCGCAAACTTAGCCACGCAAGCAGCTCGGCAAGCGTCAATGACTCCCCTGGAACATCTACAGTTTCCTGTGATATCTTCAAATTTTCTCTCGGCTTACCAAAATACACTATCTCAATTTTCATGACTTTCCCTGGAAAAATAATTCAGAATAAAATCGGCCACTTCCTTTGGCGCGTCAATATCAAGCACAGGTAGCGGGAATTTATCTTTGCTATTTGTCACAACTGCAATAATACCCGGTTCGGATGGATATAGACTTTCCACCCCGGTTTCTTTGCGATACACCTCCAATTTTGGTATGGCTGCATGCTTGTAACCTTCCGCCAATATAAGGTCATAGGCTGAGAAGCGTGAACAGAGATATTCCAGGCTAGGCTCCGATTCATCGTTCAGTTCATGCATTAACGCCCATCTTTGCGCAGAAACAATCAATACTTCGCCCGCACCTGCCTTGCGATGGCGATAGGTATCTTTACCCGGTTTATCGATGTCGAAATCATGGTGGGCATGCTTAATAACGGCAATGCGCAAGCCTTGTGCAGTCAGAAAAGGAATAACTTTTTCCAGCAACGTCGTTTTGCCGCTACCGGAATAACCCGCGAAACCCATTATTTTTTTATTAAACATAAAGTTTATTTAAATGCACGTGACCAAATAGTAGTGCCAGCGTAGCGTACAGTGAACCCTTCCGTCAAGACAGAAGTCAATCTGGCTTAAGCTGTTCCGTATACCTCAGCGCAACAGCACTAAGCTACCCCATTCTTGCTAACCAGCCTGCCTATCCTTAATCCGATTTCATATTGAAATGTGAATTTTACATCTCGATATGGCAACTCAAAGAAGGTATTATCCAAATGAAACAATCTTGCCGCATTTCGGATGCCGGTTTTAGAAGTTACAAAATCCTCCTGCAAGCTTACGACCTCATTATGAACAACTACTGCGCAGCCCAATTTTGCTTGTGTGAGACAACTTCGTGAATCCAGCAAAACGCCAAGAAATTTTTCTACGCCTGCAAGCAGCCAATCCGCACCCTACCACTGAGTTGGAATACCACTCGGCGTTTGAGCTCCTTGTGGCGGTGATCCTCTCGGCGCAAGCTACCGATGTCAGCGTAAATACCGCCACCCGGCAATTATTCCCGGTGGCTAACACGCCGCAGGACATTCTCGACTTGAGCGAAGAAAAATTGCGCGGCTATGTTCAGCGCATCGGTCTTTACAAAACCAAGGCAAAGCACATTATTCAAACCTGCCGACTATTATTGGAAAATCATGATGGCAAAGTGCCGCAAACACGCGAGGCGCTGGAAGCTCTGCCGGGCGTAGGACGCAAGACCGCAAACGTAGTGCTCAACACTGCCTTCGGCCAACCTACCATCGCAGTGGATACCCACATCTTTCGCGTATCCAACCGCACCGGCCTTGCCCCCGGCAAAACGACACTGGAAGTAGAACAAAAACTGCTCAAGTTCGTACCGGACAAATTCAAACATGATGCACACCATTGGCTGATCCTGCATGGACGCTATATATGTCAAGCACGCAAACCAAAATGTGGAATTTGTAGCATCGTTGATCTGTGCGAATACCACTACAAGGAAATATAAAAAATGTTCAATCCCAGCAGAGATGAAGCACGGCTATTCCTCATCGATACCTGGCGCAAGCGTCGCGCAGGCACGCTGCTCTCTCCGCTAGAAGACCTCACTGCACAGCTAATCGAAAAACATCCAGAATATTACGCCATGCTGGAAAATCCGGAACGCTATCAGGATAAAGACTACACACCAGAGCAAGGCACGACCAACCCCTTTCTACACCTGATGATGCACCTCACCATTGAGGAACAGATTTCCATCGACCAACCGCATGGCATCCGCATGCATTTTCAGCGGCTTGTCGCAAAACATGAATCAGAACACAACGCCCAACATCGCATGATGGAATGCCTGGGTGAGATGATCTGGCAAGCACAACGTAACGGCACGGCCCCAGATGCAAACGTATACTTGAATTGTCTGGAGAAACAATAGTGGCTAATCGTTTAAGCAAAATTGTCACCCGCACGGGGGATAAAGGAAGCACCGGGCTAGCCGATGGCACGCGCGTGGAAAAATATTGCGCACGTATTCACGCTATCGGCAGCGTAGATGAACTCAACAGCCACCTCGGCGTACTGCTTGCTGAAACCGTACCGGACGACGTGCGCAACTTGCTGTTACATGTACAACATGACCTGTTCGATCTCGGTGGCGCGTTGGCATATCCTGCTGCGCAATTTACCGAAAACAAGCTCCAGCACTTGGATGCCGCCATTGCTCATTACAATGCTGGCCTGCCACCACTTAAAGAATTCATCCTGCCGGGTGGAACCCGTGCAGCAGCACAATGCCATGTAGCGCGTACCGTGACACGCCGCGCTGAACGAGACTTCGCCGCACTCGCTCAGCTCGAAGCCGTGCCACAATATGGCCTACCCTACCTAAACCGTCTTTCTGACTTATTATTCATACTGTGTCGTGTACTCAATCGCACAATGGGGCAAGAAGAAATTTTATGGCAAAGACAATCAGTAAAATTGCAAGAGGCATAACCGTCAATCTTGGCAGACCACTTGATCAGAATTGGCACAGCGCGCGCAATCGCTGATTTAGCTAAGCTCTATGCACGGTTTGGCTTTGTACCCTCACCGCTGAGAGAGAAACAACGACTTCTATTGCTCAAGGATACACACAAAATGCTTATATGACGCATCTGCAACCTCATTGCGGACTCTTCAAAATAAAAAGTTAGTCAAGGCGTCAAAATGTCGGGGGTTTTTACACTCATTTTCAAAAATACATTTCTATTAAATAATAAAATGTTGTAAATAAATTAAGGTGCTGTAAATAAAAAAGTTTTATTTACACACTACCATTTGGCATGGTTTATGCTTGTTAAGTTAACGTAATATGATCACGCTCATTTCATTTTTGATATGATACTTATACGACTTTTTTTATTGTAAAACATCTTTACATCCGGTAATTTTCATGATAGATGAATAAAAACTGTGTTACTTTAGCAAAAGGATAACGTTTTGGACAATGCAATTGTGTCAATAATACTATTATCACATTCAGCGCAATTACCTTGGGAGCTCTCTCTAATACCAGTAGAATTCCGATTCAAATCCATCCTGTCAATATAAATATAGAATTTAATCAAAATATTAGGAGACAATCATGTTAAGAAATTCCCCAGCCCTGTGTCTATTAGTTCTTCTGTGTGCCACGATAGCAAACCCTGCAAATGCCCTCGTCCAGCGTGCCTTTGTCGCGTCTTATGGCTCTAACTCTAATGTCGCCTCAAATTGTCCAGTTAATTTGCCCTGCCGTACTTTTGACTCAGCGGTAACCGTGGTCGCGACAGACGGCGAGGTCGTAGCGCTCGATACCGCTCCCTATGGTACCGTCACGCTTACCCGGTCGATTTCATTGACGGCCGCTCCGGGTGCATATGCCGGCATGTCCGTTTTTCCAGGGGCCACGGGAATAACAATTGCATCTCCTGGCGTGAATATAGTTCTGCGCGGCCTTACTATAAATGGCCAAGGCGGCACCGCCGGGGTTTCCATGACCGCTGGCTCCAAACTTTCAATCGAAAACTGTGTAATTTCTAATTTTAATGGTTCCAACCAATCTGGCGTTTTAGTTGACACGGCAGCTACGGTGCGAATTGTTGACACTCTTGTTCGCGATAATGACTTTGGCATTGAGTTTCGGGGCGGGGCGACTGCCGACATCTCCGGATCCAAGTTCCTCGGCAATAGCAATGTTGCTATCTATGCACATAGCATAAACAGCACGACCACGACTGTTGCGATCAGCGATACTGTCGTGACTGGAGGTGGCACTGGAATTGAAGCACTTTCGACTTCTGGAAACTCCCGGATAACTATGGTTCGTACAACAATCACAAATGCGACAGAAGGCATCGCAGCATCTGCCTCCGGGGGAACTGCTACACTGACACTTAGCGATAGCATGCTAACGGGAAATGCAATCGGTTATGTAAAGGGTTCTGGCGGAACGATAACTTCGCTAGTCAATAACATTATTACGGATAACACATCTAACACTGGTGGTGCCCTTTCTACAACACCTCTATTGTAGGTACCAGGTTCTTTAAAAGCCCGCAACTTTAACAATCAGGAAATGACCATGTTAATGAAATCTTCAGCCGTTTATCTGCTTGCTACTGTTTGTTCAATATTAGTAACCCCTGCCCAGGCCGTACAGCGTGCCTTTGTCGCCTCTTACGGTTCAGACTCCAATGTTACGTCTAACTGTCCCGTTAATCTCCCGTGCCGGTGGTTTCGCACTGCAGTAACCGTGGTCGATCCAGACGGAGAGGTCGTAGCGCTCGATACCGCTCCATATGGCACCGTCACGCTCACTCAGTCGATTTCCTTGACGGCCGCCCCAGGTGTCTATGCCGGCATGTCCGTCTTCCCAGGGGCGACGGGAGTAACAATTGCAACTCCCGGCGTGAATGTGGTTCTGCGCGGCCTGACTATAAATAGCCAAGGCGGTGATACCGGGATTTTAATGACCGATGGCGCTAAGCTTTCAATCGAAAACTGTGTCATTTCTAATTTTTCGATTAGTGGTAGCCCAGTTAACCAACACGGCGTTTTAGTCCAAACAGCAGCAACGGTACGGATGGTTAACACCCTTGTGCGCGATAGCGATATAGGCATTGAGATTCAAACGGGAGCTACGGCCGACATTTCTGGATCGAAGTTTTTAGGTAATTCAACTGCTGGCATCTTTGTGAACAATTCCATAGCTGGCACGACCACGACCGCCGCTGTAAGCGATACTATTGTGATAGGAAGTGGAATCGGTATATACGCACTTGCAGACACCAACACCGCCGCCGCAAAAATAGAAATGATCCGTTCGATAGTTTCGAATACTAACATAGGCATTGCTGTCGAAAGCGCAGTCGGAGCCGCCTCGGTCAGTGTTCGCAAAAGCATGGTGACAGGCAGCAGCACACACGGGTTATCGCAGCTCTTCAACGGAACGATGATCTCTTACGGCAATAATACCCTCTCGAATAACACCTTAAACGTTGCTGGCACATTAACCACAGCAGCTCCCCTCTAAACTTATTGTATCCAGTCGCATGCAAGTGGTTCTGAACTGTATATTGCTCAATTGCTGTTTACGAAGCCCCGTTATATGGGCATCGCAAAGTCAAGGGGATTATTGAGAGAGCCCCTCAAAGCCTCCAATAGACCGTAAGCCCTCCAAAATGGTGATAGTTTTTGTTTCATCCAGACGAACCGCTCATCCTCTTAACTACACCACACCCTATTCGCTTCGTGTACTTTTCAGTATAAATACTACGCTGTATTTGCAATCCCATCTCAATTGAGCTTGGGCACTCCTTAGTTAAGACACCGATTCACTCTCACCAAAGTATAGATCAAACATTTATTAACTCGGCAAAGAATGAAGTTAGCTAATTGAATTTTATTTAAAATAAATAATATGTTACCCATCGCCTTATTCAATTTATCAATCAATAATGAAATATTGAATTGTGTATTGCATCTGCTAATAGCAACAGAGCATAGAATGCAACACATAATTATTGCCGCTTTGAAAGATAAATGGAATTACAGGCATCAGTTACGATCATTATTCTGAGATAATACATCCATCATCTCTTTATCCAATCCCTCTAAGCCCACAAGTTAACTGGGATAAGTTTCGCAAAGGGAAAATCCGGCTTTCTGGCTTCTGAGCAAAGCTAGACTTTAGCCGAATGATTATTTAGTTCCCCATCTTCATATATCATAAGAGCCAGAAGGCTGATAGCGTGCAGCTAGCAAATATTCAGGAGATTCAGCGACATCATCAGGAGCTCTAAGGGACAATCCGGGTTTGATACTAAAATTGCAGCGTCTAGTAATCGAATGCTACCGGATCCCGATCTACTGTTCATCATCTCCACGCCAAGTTATGCCCACTATTGCTCGTCTACTGCGGAGTACTGTTAGTTTTAGCCGTTCTCGATTGGCCACAGTATTCAGCCACGCAATTTTGCCGTCCTGTTCGGAGGAAGAATATTTGAAGCTACGCGTTTTTAATCCAAACCTGAAATCGCCTTTCATCAAAATGACGCATATCCTGCTCCTCTTCAGGCTTAACGATTTCACTGGCTTAATTTCGTGGTAATTCAGGTGGCCGGCAGTTTAACGACGGCGAGCGAATCCAAGTCCGGCGAGTCCGAGTCCCAACAGCGCCAAGGTTGCAGGTTCTGGGACAGTTGTGGCCGCCGATCCAATATTATTGGCGACTTGGCTAAAGCCACCGCTACTCACGGACTCGGTATCCGGAAAGATCGGGCCAGTAGAGTTCGGATCAATTGTGGCAAGGGTAGGATCCCCGAGATTTAAATCTTTGATCGCAACTTCCAGATCCAGCTGACCCTGCTGCGCAATTGGGGTATTCCATTGTACGGATCCAGTTGTAAATTCGTACCCCTCCTTGCCGACTGAGACATTTTTGGCGAAGCTCGAATTTCCGCTAATTTTTTCTTTTGGAACAATATTCTTTCCACCCAGGGAGCCCCGAATCGAAGAACTGGCAAAAGCTGAACCTAGAATTGGCGCGGCAGTCGCCGAAAATGAGTTACAAAACAAACCAATCACTGCCAACGCTGACAACGATTTAAGTGAGCTGTCATTCAGCGAACTTTTAGCATACTTAGATAGTATTTTCATGCTGACCTCCTTGTGGAGTTAAATAAAAAAATGATCAAGCTTCATAAGACTATTGAGGAGATCTTAATAATATTAACAAGCAAAATTCATGCCAAAAAAACGGTAACATTTATTAACAGTAAGTTATAAACATATTTATCACGTGTGTAACTAGACATGTAAACCTTTTCGACATAATTGTTTCAATTAAAAGAGTTCCTGGGATTCAATAACAATAGTGCGGCGCACAGGTAAAGGTATTGATTACCGGACAGATTGAATCTTCACACATGTTCAACTAGCACCATCTGACGTACTAACCGCGTCATAGGTTTAGGTGCATTGCTACGTTAACATAGTACATTGCGCAGGCTCACATTTGTCATAAAAATTCCCACCACTTCCTTTGGGAGGTAAAATAACGAAGGTTTTCGTAAATTGTTGCTATCTCGCAGCTAACTAAAGCTTACGTTGGCGGCAAAGTAGGCGCTATGTAAGTAACACTTAATAATACAGGTAAATTCATGCGATTGATTCCAGCATTTTTATGCAATAACGGAATGTACCATTTGTTTGGGATTCTACAATGGCTGAAATGCATGTTCAGGGTTAAGGAAGACCAGCTGGAATATATTTCGCAATGACTTATTATCTCGATGCTCTACGTATGACACAAAATCAACCTCGTAAATGTGCCTTGTCATGAACATCCATTGTCAGTGTTCTCTAAATCAACACGGATTCATCAAATCAACTTTGCAGTAAACAGGTCTGATTTTAAACTTTCGTGTTTGGCGAAGGCGGACAACAGTTAATAGAAGGATGTCATTATGAAACATATGAATACCCATAACAAAAGTGATAATTCATCTACGCTCGCCGGGAAAAAAATTTGGATAACCGGCCATCGTGGAATGCTTGGTTCTGCTTTGATTCGTAGCCTCAGTAAAGAAGGTGCTAATTTATTGGTTGCATCAAGTCAGGAGCTTGACTTGCGCAACAAGAGTGAGGTTATAAACTGGATAGACAAAAATCGGCCAGAACTTGTATTTCATGCGGGCGCCAAGGTAGGTGGTATATATGCCAACGCTACGCTTAGTGCGGATTTTCTACATGACAACTTGATGATTCAAACAAACGTTATTGATGCCTCACATCAATTCGGCGTTAGCAAGCTTTTGTTTGTTGCATCGAACTGTACCTATCCGGCAAAAGCCGTTCAGCCTATCTCCGAAAATGCGTTGTTGACTGGCCCTCTCGAAGAAAATATCCGCTCATATGCGATCGCGAAGATTGCAGGGATAGAGATGTGCCGTGCGTATCGTAAGCAATATGGTTGCGATTTCATTTCAGTCATCCCGCCCAATTTATACGGTCCTGGTGACAACTATCATCCTCAGCATAGCCATGTTGTCGCGGGTATCCTCCGCCGTGCGCACGAGGCAAAAGTGTCTGGACAGCATGAACTGTCTGTCTGGGGCGACGGAACAGCCAGGCGCGAAATTTTGTATATTGATGACCTGGCCGATGCCATGAAGTGCCTGATGGCAGCTAATGTTACAGACGATTTGTTTAATGCGGGAAGCGGCCATGACCTGTCCATTGCAGAATTGGCTACCCTTATCGCCGAGGTGGTCGGTTTTGAAGGCCGTATCGTCTATGACAACGATAAGCCGAATGGAACAATGAAGAAGCTGCTTGATAGTTCACGCATTCAGGCTATCGGCTGGTGTCCTAAAATGAATGAAAGAACAGGTTTACAAAGAGCCTATAAAGATTTTTTAGCGCTACTTGAAACGCAGGGGCATGGCGGGCGATTGTGACGTGAACCATATTCAATGTTGCGCAGGCTTCTCAATCACCCAAATAAGTAAAAGGTAAAAAATGGTGCACGGTTTTGTTTTACCCGCTGGCCTTGTTGGGCGTTTTGCCATTGTTAAGCTGTGGCCTGAGCTAAAGACGGCAGAGGATGAATGCATTGCTCGCCTGAAAATTGCCGCCTCGACTCTTGGCTTGGAGTGCGTCGAGATCCACGCAAATGGTCGCTTGTTGGAGAATCAAGACAAAATCATAACGAAACAACATGTTGATTTTGTTTTACATCTTCATTACGACACGCCAAAGCTTTATGATGCTTTTTCATTTGTGGCCCTATGGAATCCTATTCAGTTCTATCATGAGTGGGGTTATTCCCGTACCTCACGAAACCTGCTGTCTCATGACGATTTCATAAGTTGCAGCTCACCTGCTGCTGACGATCATGTTGGTCGGTTGATACGTAAGGCAGCGACTCATCTTCCACCCCTTTTTAATTTATATCACTCCATCGCTGATATTGTTCACCCGCCATCACTGGGTGACCATAAGCTGTTCTATGCCGGCATCAACTGGGATGCACTTCGCGGAGGGGTGTCTCGTCATCAAGAGTTATTGAAACGCCTGGACAAGACAGGGAATCTACGCATTTTTGGTCCGTCCCTATTTCAGGGAGTGAAGGTATGGGCTGGGTACGATAGCTATATCCGAGAGATTCCATTTGATGGCATTTCAATGATCGATGAAATTTCCAAGGCAGGAATAGCACTGGTTTTATC
The DNA here is from genome assembly GCA_003402375.1 of Candidatus Nitrotoga sp. CP45. Lineage (GTDB taxonomy): Bacteria > Pseudomonadota > Gammaproteobacteria > Burkholderiales > Gallionellaceae > Nitrotoga. The sequence goes on along the minus strand of QFXJ01000045.1, from coordinate 121,410 downwards.
ATCGCAAGCACACAAAGAATCTGACTTGATGTCGAACCGTTTGTTTGAAAGTGTGGCCGCCGGGGCGCTTGTTATTTGTGATGAGAATAATTTCGCCAAGAAGTTTTTCGGAGATTCATTACTTTATATTGACAGTCGATGTTCCGTTGAGCAAATTTGCAGCGACATCGAAAATCATCTGGCTTGGGCAAAGAAAAATCCAGATCAAGCATTAGCGATGGTGGAGAAAGCGCAGGATATTTTCAGGCGAAAATTTGCTTTAAAGAAAAGTTTGAGCGATCTATATTATGGATTTTCCGATAGAAAACTTGAATTGCTTAAACGTCAAACGCCAGAGGCCAGCATACGAATTAATGTTCGCTTATATCTTCTGCTACCAGAATATTCTGAGGCCATTCTAAATGAGCATATTGCCAGTGTAGCCGCACAGGAATACAAAAATTTCTCACCCGTGCTGGTTATCGACAAAATTGCGATCGGCAATTATCGATCCAGCATTGAAAATACTCTCGCAAAATCGCCTGTGCCCATTGATGTGTTGGAGATTGATTTCTATGCTTATGGCATAAATAAAGCGATTAAAACCCGACGCAGAATTGGAGAGATCCTTGCCGCAGTTTTGAAGCTGACTTCACAGACTGATGCTGTAGTATTTGTCGCGCCTAATGAAAAAATATTCTCCAATCATCTTCAGGTCCTTGCTGGAAGTTTGATTCGGAACCCAGGTGCGAACTGTGCAGCTACCGCGGCTATTTTGAAGCACACTGTGCTGCCTGTTCATGGCGTTCACGAAAGAATAGATTTTTGTGAACTCACCCCGGCTTTACCTATCGGCTATGCGCGTTTTATTTTTCGAGTTTCCGCATTACCAAACGATCTAAACCTTGCACTGCCATACCTTGATAGAAAGACGATGGCAGCATTAGTAGGTGATAACACCATCACCCAGGAAATTCCTTCGACCGTTATGATAGAAGTGACAAACGAATTTCCATCTGGCCCTTGGAATGAAGGCCAGGAGAATGAACTCATCAGTAGTTTTTGCCCATCTGCTTTTGCCCTATCTACAGGCCACGAGATTATTCTGCCACAACCAGCTGCACCCCGACCATCAGCAGGCTACATGATCGATAAAATAATCAAACGATTGAACTGGAATTGGATACTTGCTCAATTAAGCTCACTGCGTAGAGATGGTTTATTGGCACGTATTGACGTACTAAAAAGTAAAATAAAAAATAAATTGGTTTAAAGAACCAATTTAAACCCTCTGACAACCAGTACATGAATCCTCACGCCCCGCAGCCTCTATCCATAAATTCATTAATTGTCAGCCTGTGGCGCAATCGTCAGATCATTGTGCAAATGACAAAACGTGAAGTGGTGGGTAGATATAAAGGTTCTGTTATGGGGCTGCTATGGTCATTCTTTAACCCGATATTAATGTTGATGATGTACACCTTCGTTTTCTCAGTGGTGTTCAAGTCCCGATGGGGTTTTGGAGGCGAAGAGAGCAAAACTCAGTTTGCTGTGTTGCTGTTTGTTGGCATGATCGTGCATGGATTGTTTTCTGATGTGCTCAATCGCGCACCGTCTTTCATACTTTCCAACGTTAATTACGTCAAAAAGGTCATGTTCCCGTTGGAAATACTGCCGGTCATTGCTATGGGCGCGGCATTGTTCCACAGCCTTATCAGCCTTGGTGTATTGCTGGCCGCTTTTGTTCTCTTCAACGATTATCTGCACTGGACTGCAGTTCTTGCCCCGTTCGTACTGCTGCCGTTAGTCATTCTCACGCTCGGCCTTGCCTGGATACTTGCATCCTTGGGCGTATTCCTGCGTGATGTGGGACAAACCATAGGCATCATCACTACCGTCATGATGTTTCTTTCCCCCGTTTTTTATCCGGTGACTGCTCTACCGGAAGAATTTCGCCCTTGGCTCATGGCCAACCCGCTCACCTTCATCATTGAGCAAGCTCGAGAAGTGCTGATCTGGGGGCGCCTGCCAGATTGGGCGGGACTAGGCATTTATACTCTCTGCGCAATTGTAGTCGCTTGGGTAGGTTACGTCTGGTTCCAAAAAACCAGAAAAGGATTTGCCGATGTCCTTTAACGATATCGCCATTCGCGTCAGTAATCTCAGCAAGTGTTATCACATATACGACACCCCGCGCGACCGGCTCAAACAATTCATCCTGCCGCGACTGTATCGCGTGGCAGGGCAGCCGCCAAAGCAATACTTCCGCGAATTTTGGGCGTTGAAAGACGTCAGCTTCGAAATCAAGAAGGGAGAATCTGTCGGCATTGTGGGCCGGAATGGCAGCGGAAAGAGCACCTTTTTGCAAATCATCACCGGTACACTTTCACCTACGACTGGTACGGTTGCGATTCATGGACGAATTGCCGCCTTGCTGGAATTGGGATCCGGCTTTAACCCTGAGTTTACCGGACGCGAGAACGTCTTTTTAAATGCCGCTATACTGGGGTTAAGTAAGGAAGAAGTGGCTGAGCGATTTGATGACATTGCTGACTTTGCTAACATTGGCCCATTCATTGAGCAACCGGTCAAAACCTACTCCAGTGGAATGCTGGTGCGCTTGGCTTTCGCGGTTGCTATCAATGTTGATCCGGATATTCTGATCATCGATGAGGCCCTTTCAGTGGGTGACGAATTATTCCAGCGGAAGTGCTTCTCTCGCATCGAAACTATCCGTGCAAGCGGTGCCACTATCCTGTTTGTTTCTCACTCTAGCAGCGCCATCGTCGAATTGTGCGACCGCGCTGTGTTGATGGACGCAGGGGAGAAATTGGCGGTTGGTGAACCTAAGCAGATTGTTGGGTGTTATCAAAAATTGCTCTATGCGCCTGTGGACAAATGCGAATACATTCGTGAGCAAATTCGCCGAGCGGATGAACTCCCAGTGAATATACCCGGCCTCGCTGAAAACGATCCGCAGGAGCATCCTAACGCATCTGCACACTTTGAGACGCTACAGGAAAGCTTTGACCCTAACCTCAGCCCCAGCAGCACAATCGAATATGAATCTTCCGGAGCCTACATTGAATCCCCTGCAGTATTGACTTTGGAGGGAGAGCAGGTGAACAACCTTATTCAAGGGAAAAATTACTTTTTCACCTATACCGTTCAGTTTAGTAAGTTTGCCAACCATGTGTTATTTGGCATGCTTATAAAAACGGTGTCAGGAGTGGAGTTAGGAGGAGGAAGATCTGCGAAATCTCGCCAACATCGTTTAGTTTGCGCTAAGAAGGGGGAATGCTATCGAGTGAAATTCCGCTTTCGCTGCGCCCTGAATCCAGGTGTCTATTTCTTGAATGCTGGGGTTAGCGGTGTTGTTGGCGACGTGGATGGATATTTACACCGGATATTGGATAGCGTGTGCATTAGAGTAATCGGTAATTCGGACGGATTTTCGAATGGAAATGTCGATTTTGATATATTGCCTGAGATCAGCAAATGAAAAGAAAGTTGTATCTTCATATTGGTCTGCCAAAGACAGGGACTACATATCTTCAATGTCAAATTCAATCTAACCGTGAAAAATTAATAAGCAATAGCATATATGTTCCAAAGATAGGTCAAGCAACTGGTCGTGATCATAATTTGCTAGCACTTGCTCTACAGCCTGAGCGATGGCACCAGTTTTCAGATGAAATTTCGGCGAGGTTGCCGAGTATGTGGCATGATCTTTTAGAGGAAATTGATAATTGTGGCTGCCAAACCATTCTTGTTACTAGTGAAGCTTTTTCTTGGGAGCTTAAAACAGCAGAGCAAATCAAATCCGTCAGAGATTATTTTGCTAATTACGATGTAAGGATCGTATTTTGTGAAAGAAATCCATACGATTTTATCTCTTCCATGTACGGTCAATTGATAAAAACGGGAAGGGGACCTTATCCATTGGATTCGTTTTTACTTGAATTTCCTTATTATTGGAGTACTGCTTATCAAAGAAAGCGCTGGGGTGATTTTTTTGGCGACAATAATTTTATAGTGCTTTCGTATGAAGACCTGAAAGGTGAATTTATATTTCTTGAATTTTTAAAAAAATTATTCCCAAGTCACGCAATATTATCTGAGTGTTTTGATTTTGCCCCTGATGCAAATCCGAATCTAAGCTATTCCCCAAGGTTTTTAAGATTTATGGAGGAGTTATCTGCAAACCAGATTGATAGCGCTCCGTATGTCAATCTCTATTCAGAGCTATTAAAAACTATTGTTCCGCTTGAGCGCCAAATGTTAAAACCAGTAGATATTGATGAGGCCATGAAACGTTGCGGTATGGAGCTTGAAGGGTGCTTGGACTACTCTGCCCAGGATAATTGCCTCCAAACCGAGTATGGCAGTGTAACCAAAGAATTAATTGATTCCCGACAAACTCTTGTCGAGCGCACGGCGCTGCTTGAGCAGGCAAACAAGGACTTACTGGAGCGCACTGAAAAGCTGGTGGACACTCGGCAAACTCTTATCGAGCGCACGGCACTGCTTGAGCAGGCCAACAAGGACTTACTAGAGCGCACTGAAGAACTGGTGGACACTCGGCAAACTCTTATCGAGCGCACGGCGCTACTTGAACAGGCTAACAACGACTTGTTGGAGCGCACTGAAGACTTGGTGAATACCCGGCGAACTCTTGTCGAGCGCACGATCTTGCTTGAGCAGGCCAGAAAAATATTACAAAAACGCACGAAATAATTGGTGGATCATGTTGAAAGTTAAGCATACAGCAATGTTTTTTTATAATAGGACTTATTGGACGAATTGCCATTGTTAAGCGGTGGCCTGAAATCAAGACAGCAGAGGGTGAATATATTACTCACATGGAAATTGTCGTCGCGACTTTTTCTAGAATGCATCTAGACTGAGATGGGTCGAATACCCACAAAATAAAATTCTGAAAATTTCAGAAAATTATTGCTCGATTACAGCTCAGTCTTTTCTTAGTTGTAAATAATATTTGCGCTTCACAACTATATTAAACAGTCTCAATTCGAAGGAATTTAAGATATGAAAATTGCACTTATCACTGGTGTTACTGGCCAGGATGGCGCCTATTTGGCTGAGTTTCTACTAAATAAAGGCAACTATGAGGTTCACGGCATCAAGCGCCGCGCTTCGCTCTTCAATACCGACCGTATTGATCATTTGTACCAAGACCCGCACGTTAATGACAAACATTTTATCTTGCATTATGGCGATCTTACCGACTCAACCAACCTTATTCGCATAATCCAGCAGGTTCAGCCCGATGAAATCTACAACCTCGCGGCTATGAGCCACGTGGCGGTCAGCTTCGAAACCCCAGAATATACTGCCAATGCTGATGGCATCGGCACATTGCGCATTCTTGAAGCTATCCGTATTCTCGGGCTAGAAAAGAAAACCCGGTTCTATCAGGCTTCAACTTCTGAGCTTTACGGTTTGGTGCAGGAAATTCCGCAAAAGGAAACTACGCCTTTTTATCCTCGGTCTCCTTACGCAGTAGCCAAACTTTATGCCTACTGGATCACGGTAAATTACCGTGAGGCTTATGGCATGTATGCCTGCAACGGGATTTTGTTCAACCACGAGAGCCCTGTGCGCGGTGAAACTTTTGTGACCCGAAAGATTACGCGCGCCTTGGCTCGCATCAAACTTGGGCTCCAGAAGTGCTTGTACTTGGGCAACCTGGATGCCAAACGAGACTGGGGGCATGCCAAAGATTACGTTGAGATGCAATGGCTAATGTTACAACAGGATAAGCCTGAGGACTTTGTTATCGCCACTGGGGTGCAGTACAGTGTGCGCGAGTTTGTCATCGCGGCAGCACAGGAAGTTGGGTTAACAATCACATGGAAGGGTGACGGTATTGAGGAAAAAGGATACGACGCAAACGAAAACTGCATCGTAGCGATTGACCCGCGCTATTTCCGCCCTACAGAGGTTGAAACCTTGTTGGGCGATGCAAGCAAGGCCAAGAAAAAACTAGGTTGGACGCCGAAGATCAGCTTCAAGGAACTTGTATCAGAAATGATGCGGGAAGACCTGAAGGCGGCAGAGCGAGATGAACTGATCAAGAAACACGGCTACAAGACCATGGACTACCACGAATGACTCCCGTATTCACCCTCGTCGCATTAGAGTCGTTCGCTCAACATACTCTTTTGATTCTGTGGCACAAAGTCATGGTATATGCCGATTTGGCATATCTGTATGATGTACCCGCGAAGGCATTGAATCAGGCCGCACGCTGGAACCTTGAGCCCTTCCCATCGGACTTAATGTATCAACTGACTGCTAAAGAAAAACAGGGGGAGTTGGAACGCAAGATATCCAGCCACTGCAAAGCCATTGCAAGCCTGATCGACGTCATCCGACAACTGATGCGAGTGCCTGACGGCTCTCCTCGTCCGATTGGATTGATGGCTGATATTAAATAAGCTTCGAAGCAAATGAATAAAAACTCAAAAATTTACATTGCAGGACACCGTGGCCTTGTTGGTTCGGCTCTCATGCGAAACCTACAGGGCAAGGGCTTCAGCCGCCTTATTACCCGCACTCACACCGAACTGGATCTTACCAACCAGGCTGCCACTGGAACTTTCTTCGCCCAAGAAAAACCCGATTACGTATTTTTGGCTGCCGCCAGGGTAGGCGGAATACTGGCTAATAATACCTATCCAGCGGAGTTCATTCGTGAGAATTTGGTCATTCAAACCAATATTATCCACGCGGCCTACCAGAATGGCGTTGAGCGCCTGATGTTTCTCGGTTCGAGTTGCGTCTATCCAAAATTTGCGCCACAGCCAATGCGTGAGGACTGCCTTCTTACGGGCTCTTTGGAACCGACCAACCGGCCTTATGCCTTAGCCAAGATTGCTGGTATCGAGATGTGCTGGAGCTATAACCGTCAGTATGGAACACGCTATCTGGCTGTGATGCCGACTAACCTTTATGGTCCGGGGGACAACTACGATTTGAGCACTAGCCATGTCATTCCGGCACTGATCCGCAAATTTCACGAAGCCAATGTGCGCGGTGAGCAGCAAGTAGTGGTTTGGGGTACCGGGTCAACCAAGCGAGAGTTTCTTTACAGTGAAGACATGGCCGATGCCTGTGTTTATCTAATGAATTTACCGGATGACTCTTATTGCGGATTACTAGGCAGCGATGAAACTGTGAGTGGTAAGTTCGAGCCGCCTTTGGTAAACATTGGTGTTGGTGAAGATGTGACCATCGGTGAACTGGCAACATTGGTAAAAGAGGCGGTGGGGTTTGATGGCGGGATCATTTTTGATACCTCGAAACAAGATGGAACTCCGCGAAAACTGTTGGACGTTTCCCGCCTTAATGCAATAGGCTGGCACGCACCCACTACATTGCAGGCCGGGCTGGTGAAAACTTATGCGGATTTTCTCAACAGCCATGCATCTATTGGGGCACACTAATGATTTTGCCTGTTGCACCTCTAATCACTATTGCGGTTCCGTCTTTCAATCAGGGTCGTTTTCTTGTCAATGCGCTGGAGTCGATTTTCCATCAGAGTTTGCCTGTGGAAGTTTTCGTTGCGGATGGTGGCTCTACCGACAATACGCTAGCTATCATCGAAAAGTGGCAAGATAGGCTGGCGTGGTGGCGCAGTGGGCCGGATGATGGTCAAGCCGCCGCGATCAATGAAGCAATATCGCTTGGAACAGCTCCTTTTGTATGCTGGTTAAACTCTGACGACACCTATCTTGAAAATGGGCTGAAAATCCTGTTGTCCTTCCTTCAGTCTCATCCGGAGATACCCTTTGCCTATGGTCGAACCTGGAATACGGATGAGGGTGGAAAACCCACCAAACCCTACTGGACAGGAAAATTTTCGGAATGGCGCTTGGCACAGAGATGCCTAATCTCGCAGCCCGCGACTCTGATTCGGCGCGAGGCATGGGAAGCAGTTGGCGGCCTTGATGCAAATCTCAAGTTCTCTATGGATTACGATCTGTGGTGGAAGATTCTGCGCCGTTGCGGCCCACCCATTTTCATCCCCGAATTTGTTGCTACCAACCGAGTCCACGCGCAAACAAAAACCTCCAGCCAAAGGTACCGGCACTATGCCGAGTCCGTGGCTGTAGTTAAGAAATATGCTGGCAGGGTACCACTCAAGTGGCGTTTAGCTTGGCCATGGTCAGTATGGTTCAGGTCAAGAATAAACAAGCAACAGGCATGAACCTGTTCGTGCCCATTGTTGACAGCTGGCTTCAGTTTTTCGGCACATCGGAGAATGCGGCCAAGGCTCGGGATAATGGAGGATTGTCTTAATGAAAATCGCTGTAATTCATGATTGGCTAACAGTCTATGCCGGGGCCGAGCGTGTTCTGGAACAAATATTATTATGCTATCCGAATGCTGATTTATATGGCGTGGTAGATTTTATCCCATCCCGGGAACGAGGCTTTCTACTGGGGAAAACAGTAACAACTTCGTTTGTGCAAAACTTGCCTTTCGCCAGAACTCAATACAGGCAGTATTTATCCTTAATGCCTTTAGCTATCGAGCAATTCGACCTGTCCGGCTATGATTTGGTGCTTTCCAGTAGTCATGCTGTCGCAAAAGGCGTTATTACGGGGCCGGATCAGCTTCATATCAGCTATGTTAATTCGCCTATGCGCTATGCGTGGGATTTACAACATCAATATTTGAAAGATTCAGGTTTGGACAGGGGCGTAAAAGGATGGGTCGCCAAATGGCTACTGCACAAAATGCGAATATGGGATGTGAGAACGGCTAATGGTGTTGATTGCTTTATAGCAAACTCGCAATTCATTAGACGGCGGATTTTAAAAACCTATCGCCGCGATGCGGCGGTAATTCACCCGCCAGTAGAAGTTTCGAGGTTTTCCTTACACGAAAACAAGGAAGATTTTTATCTGGCCGCCTCCCGTCTGGTACCTTACAAAAAAATGAATCTAATCGCGGAAGCATTTACCGCCATGCCGGAGCGACGTTTGGTGATCATTGGCGACGGACCTGAAATGCAGAATGTGAAAGCGAAAGCAGGGCCAAATGTAACGGTGCTCGGATATCAGACTGATGATGTTATGTGCAATTACATGCAGCGCGCCAAGGCATTTGTATTTGCCGCAGAAGAGGATTTTGGCATTACCCCATTAGAAGCCCAGGCTTGTGGTACGCCAGTAATTGCGTATGGCAAGGGCGGTGTGCTGGAAACAATTCGCGGCCTGGATGATGAACAGCCGACCGGGGTGTTTTTTGCGGAGCAATCCATTCAATCCATTCAAGCGGCAGTGATTTCTTTTGAACAGGAAGCCGCTCGTATTTTACCCGTATCCTGCCGTAATAATGCCTGCCGTTTTGCACCCGAGAGATTTCGTGCAGAGTTGATGGCCTTCGTAGAAGATGAGTGGCATCGATTCCAACAATCACTGACGGCGACCGCGTCTGACAAAATGTGGTTGCCATGACCTCGCGTAGCTTGCTTAAAGAAAATGCTGGCATTCTTGAATTAATCCAGCGTTTCCTGGATCCTTTTGTGGTGGTAGCTACCGGCATAATGCTTTACGCGATCAGGTTCAGGTCTTGGGATTTTTCGGAAAATTACGTTTTTGCGCTAATCGGTGTGTTTCTGTTTTGCCTCGCAGTGTTTCCATTTTTCGATATATATCGCCCCCATCGGGGGGCCAGTCTGTGGGCTGAAATACAGATTTTGGCAACCGCCTGGACCGTGGTTTGCGCTGGATTGATTATCGTGCTGTTTGCAACAAAATCCAGCACCTACTTTTCCCGTATATGGATTGGCCAATGGGCAATAGCAGGGTTTGTCTCTTTGGTCGCCTTCAGAGTAGTGTTGCGAATCGGACTGCGTTTTTTCCGTCGCCGTGGCTTTAATCTCCGTTTTATCGTTATCGCCGGCGCAGGAAAACTTGGGCAAGACGTGGCGCACCGCCTTGCCGCTTCACCATGGACAGGCTTGAAAGTGGTAAGTTTTTATGATGATGATCCGCAGATGCAAAAACAAGTGTTCGAGGGCATTCCAGTTCTTGGTAGCCTGCATCGCCTTCCCCAAGAAGTAGCGGAACTTGGTATTGATCAAGTATGGATTGCCCTGCCATTACAACATGATAAGCAAGTCAAATCGCTGGTGGCGCAGTTAAGTCATTTACCGGTACAAGTCACCTTCGTTCCTGACATTTACGGAGTTCATTTGCTCAACCATTCCATCGGCGAGGTAGCCGGCTTTCCAGTCATCCATCTGATGGAATCCCCTTTATCTGGAATACAGGGGATCGTTAAAGCCGTCGAGGACAAAATTCTGGCGGTATTAATTCTGCTGGTAGCCAGCCCCCTCATGTTACTTATCATAATCGGGGTCAAACTCAGTTCTCCGGGACCCATTTTCTTCAGGCAACTACGTGGCGGGTTGCACGGTGAACGCATCTGGGTTTGGAAATTCCGCACAATGAAGCATCATGTCGAACCGGCTGAAAAAGTGCCTCAAGCAATACCCGGCGATCACCGCATTACAACCTTTGGCGCTTTTCTGCGACGCTCAAGCCTGGACGAATTACCTCAGTTTTTTAATGTATTGAAGGGCGATATGTCGATTGTGGGACCCCGCCCACATGCGGTGGCGCATGACAAATTTTACCAGCAACAAATCGATGCCTACATGCTGCGACATCACGTCAAACCAGGTATCACTGGTTGGGCACAAGTTAATGGCTGGAGAGGTGAAACAGGAGAGATTGAAAAAATGGAAATGCGAGTAAAGTACGATCTGTATTATATTAACAACTGGTCTTTATGGTTCGACCTGCGAATTATTTTTATGACGGTTTTTATGATGATCACAGGCAGAAATGCGCATTAAGTAATAATTTCTGCGTGTATTTTAATCAGCTATTTCATTTTTAATTGAAAATATTATGGTATGCCCATTCAACTTGAACCCCACTCTGTACCCTCTAAAAAAATCCTGCGCCAGGAGTGGCTAGCTGCACCTCTGCTATTTTTTGCGAGCGCTTTGATTTTGTCGCTTGTCTACCTTCAACATAGCTGGCCAGGAAAATGGATAAACAGCGCCAAACCTTTAAGCTGGAATGGTGCGGCACTAGCCATGAACAAGGGCCAGGGTTATAGCGACCAAGACAAACTGGTAATTAAAGCGCTAACGGATCAGGGTATTGCTGTTGCGTCACTATCCCCGCCAACGTTTCAGGCAGAAAATTATTCCACCGTCCTCTGGACTGTTTCAGGCGCCACACCAAGCGTCGAAATGGAGTTTTTGTGGCGCACTGCGGATAATCGTGTTTTTGTGCGTCCGCTTGTTTGGGCAGCTAACACCCTGGAGCCATTGGAGATAGCGGAAGATGAAAATTGGCGCGGGCAAATTATAGACCTGGCTATCATTGTTAAGGGAACACTGGCTGCGCCGATTTTGGTAAATGGTGTTTCACTTGAGTCTGCGTCTGTGCCAGGAGCGCTACCGAATATGGTGAAAAAATGGTTTGCGCTTGACCGATGGCTGGGAACTTCGATCAACTTTGTAGACGGAGATGCCATCGACAAAAACGTCCCTCCTGTTTTAGCCATCGCCGCAATTTTATTGCTGGCGCTGGCCTTGAATTTAATCTTGGCCATAACAAAAGTCATACCCCTAAATATTGCCATGGTATGGGGCATGGTGTTTCTCGGCTGGTTCATATTGGATATCCGTTGGCAGGCAAATTTGTTTCAGCAACTAGAGCTGACGCACCAGCAATTTGCCGGTAAAACCTGGGAAAGCAAACATCTTGCTGCCGAAGATGGTGCCTTGTTCGACTTCATGAGGAAAGTGAAAGCAAAGTTGCCTCCTGCTACTGGCCGCATCCTTTATTCTTCCGATGACGCCTACTCACGGGGAAAAGGCGCTTACCATTTATATCCTCATAATGTTCTAGCCCGTAATGACCTGCCTTCGGCATCGCAGGTCAAAACCGGTGACTATATTGCCCTGTTCGCAAAAAAAGGCGTGAAATATGATCCTTCACATCAATTGCTAATGTGGGGTGATGGCCAATCTCTAAAAGTCGACTTGCTGTTCTTGGCTGAGGGCAATGCTTTGTTCAAGGTGCGTTAAATGGAATTGTTTACGTTAGTGGCTGGCTTGTGTCTGCCTTGGCTATTGGGGGTAGTGTGGTTGCGTGCACCTTGGCTCAGGACCACCGATATCACATGGCCGACGCTCTTGGGGTATGGCTATCTGGGCGGAATATTATTAACCACGCTTGTGATGCGTTTGCTGAATGCGCTGGATATCCGCCTTGGCTTCTTCAGTATTGGACTGACACTTTTATTATTGACAGTGGCTGGTGCTTGGCTTGGCCGTAAGGAACCTTGGCGAATCAGGCGGCCCGGAGCAGATTGGCACAGCTTGGCCGGGTGGCGAAAAATCGTGTATGCCATCGTGTTGGCCGCTATCGTAATTCGGCTGGCAGGACTGGGACTGGAAATTATGTGGCGCCCGCTATTTCCTTGGGATGCCTGGTCACAGTGGGCAACCAAGGCTCGGGTTTGGTATGAGCTTGGACACTTAGCGAAATTCGTGCCCGCTGACATTTGGCTTAGCGGCGAATTGGCAGGCGCTTACACTGATGCAGCCCCCCACTATCCCCCTGCCATACCGCTCATACAAGTATGGATGAGCTACAGCCTGGGCAGATGGGACGATACGCTGATGAACTTGCCTTGGCTACTATGCGCGGTCGCCTTGGGCTTGGCTTTTTATGGTCAGGCTAGGCATTGGCAGGTATCACCCTTGTTTGCTCTGATGTTTACCTATTTCCTGCTTTCACTTCCTATTTTGGATGTTCATGTGGCTTTGGCAGGATATGCGGATTTATTTATGGGGGCGTTTTACGGCTTGGCAGCTATGGCTTTTTTCCACTGGACTAGAAAGCGCGATTTCTGGCAGGGAGCCATGGCATTGCTGTTTGGATTAGGCTGCATCTTGATCAAGCAACCTGGCATTGCATGGGCGCTGACTTTTCTTCCCGCGTTGTTGATTGTGTTCATGCCGCGTGCTGGGTTAGTGGGGACGTCCGTGCTGGCAGCAGCAGGTGTGGCAGTTTTGTTTGTTCTTGGAGAAAAAGATTTTCATTTGTTTGGCTATCACGTGCATCTGCGCTTCGCGGCGGATTGGCAGCCATTTTGGCAAAATATGATGGTGATGGACAACTGGCACCTGCTCTGGTATCTGGTAGCGGCGGCGCTTGTTTTGTCGTTTCCGCGGCTTCTTGCCCCCTCTTTTCGATGCATGACTATTTTGCTGCTCTCCGCTATTTCGTTTCTCGCGGTAGTTTTCTTTTTTACCCATGCTCAAGCATGGGCGGAAGACTACACTACGATCAATCGCGCTTTATTACATATTGTGCCCATGCTTTTGTTTTATGTGATGGTGTTATTCCGGGAAGCCGTCAATTTCCCTATGATCGTGACTACCCGCCAAAAATTAACGTAATTAGCAGACGCAATCGCTCACCTCTTAATGCCGAGCTGACTCTATCTGTTCGCATATTCGTTTTGCACCAAGCAGAATGCGCGGCGTAGAGCGGCTGATCAGGTCGGGGTGAATGAAAGCCATGCGGCCTTGCCGAACAGCAATCAACGGCAACCCGCGCCATATTTTTTTCGCCTCTTCTTCCTGTTCCTGCGTGGCAGCAACAGCCAGCATCACCTGCGGATTTTCTTTTACCAATGCCTCATTCGAAATAGCAGGAGTCAACAGGGGCACAGCGGCAAATACGTTCTGTGCACCGCACAAACGCAGCACGTCACTGATGATATGTGCATCATTTACCGTAAGCAGCGGTGCTGCGGCAATTTGAAAATAGGCGCGTACCTTAGTATGTCCGGCATATTGCTGGCGCAAGGCATCAAGCTGCTGCACGAAGGCGTGCGCAGCAGCTTCGGCTACTGGCTCAATGCCGGCGACGCGCCCCAGCAAGCGTAATACTTTGGGAATATCATCAAGACGGCGGGGTTCCAGTACCAGCACTTTCAACTTCAGCTTTTCAAATGTGGCGCGGTCACGCGATGAGAAGCTGCTGCCCCATGCAAGCACCAAATCAGGTTTTAACGCGACCAAACGCTCCCAATCGAGACGAAATACATCGCCTACTTGCGGCAGCTGTTTGGCTTGTTGTGGATAGTCACTGTATGCCGTAACCGCCACCATATGGCTGCCCATGCCTGCGGCATAAGCCAGTTCGGTAAGATTGGGGGCTAAAGAGATAATGCGCTGCGGCGGTGTGGCAAATACTACTTGCGTGCCACTGGCATCGATAACTGTAAATGGCGTGGTGGCCTGTGAAGTTGCGCAAAACAGCAGCAGGCAGAAAAAAATGACACGCCTTACAATAATAAAATTACTTTCATACTCGCTTCTCGCACTCATCTCCGGCAAGAGGGAAGAATGAAACGAAGGGAGCGAACCAGGCTGAAGTGAAAAGCCTCCGTTCACTGCACAAAACGTTGCGCCAATACCACACGCTTGAGATACGCGTCGCGAGCGATTTGTACGTCCTCAAGGAAGTGCGGCAATTCTTTCAGCAATAATGCCTGTGGCCCATCCACCAAAGCCTTTAAGGGAACTGGATGAAAATCTACCAGCACCATATTGGCACCAGCCATCACCCCCTGCGCGGTGATATGCATCAAATCGAGAATGCCATCTGGCGCGGCACTGCGTGTGCCCACTGAATGCGATGGGTCAATGCACACAGGCATCCGGGTCAGGCGCTTGACCACCGGCACATGCGCAAAGTCCACCAAGTTGCGGTGCGGATCGCCCATGTTGGTCTTCATACCACGCAAGCCGAACACCACGTTGCGATTGCCTTCAGACGCCAGATATTCGGCGGCGTTGAGTGATTCATCCAGCGTGATACCAAAACCGCGTTTGAGCAGCACCGGGAATTCCTGCTGGCGCCCAACGATTTTCAGTAGCTCGAAATTCTGTGTATTGCGTGTGCCTATCTGTAGCATCACGCCTGTGGGGTTGCCGGTCTGCTGTAATGCGGCGCGAATTTCGTCGAGATGTGACTCATGCGTAATTTCCATCGCAATCACCTTTATGCCGTACTTTCCCGCCAAGTCGAACACAAAAGGCAAACAATTCTTGCCATGTCCCTGAAAAGCATAGGGACTGGTACGCGGTTTGTACGCGCCCATACGCGTACAAACCTGGCCATTATCGCGCAATGCTTTTAGCATGATCTCGACATGTTCGGCGTTATCCACCGCACAAAGTCCGGCAAACACGTTGAGCGTGTCCTGACCAAAGCGCACGCCGTTATAGTCGAAATACGTTGGACGCGGGTCGTCTTTATGCTGCCCAAGGATACGATATTCCTCCGACACGCGCACCACTCGCTCAACACAGGGCAAGCTTTGCATCTCCTTGATGTCTAACGATTTGGTGTTGCCGATTAGGTAAATCTCGGTTAATACCTGCTCTGCACCGCGCTCAACATGCACGCGCATCTGAACACCCATCAACCCGGCGAGATACGCAATCAGTTGCTGGTAGTCTCCGCTTTGCTGGTTGGTATTGGAAGAAAGAATCAATATCATGGTGAAGCTCCCGTTATTTGCATACCAATCGTTTTCGAGAAGGATAGTCCATTGCTAAGACCACTGTGCTATCGGATCTCACTTAAAGTCGCTCTTGCCGATTTGACGGCCATGTTGTTCCGCTTCAATTCAGCCGCGATAAAATGCGCGGCAACTTCATCACATCACGAATCTTCACATCCACATAAGTTGGTAATCGTGACGTAGCATTCACCCACACGGTAAGCATTCCTAGACGTTTAGCGGTTTGCAGGTTTTCCGCGCTATCTTCCACCATCACGCAACGCGCCGGATTCAGGCGATGCTTGCGTAGCAATCGTATAAAACCTGCTAACTGTGGTTTGGGCTGGTAACGCGTATGCTCAATGGCGAACACATCGTCGAATAAATCATCTATGCGCAACAATTGCAGCACGGCATGTGCATAGTGCTGCGGTGCATTGGAAAATACCAGCTTCTTGCCCGGCAATCTTTTCAATACATGGCGCAAGCGTGCTTCACGCAAAACCATCTGCGGTAACTGTGGAAACTGATGTGTATGCCACAGAAAATGATCGGGGTCGGTGGCATGGTGCCGCATCATGCCACTTAGGGTCGCACCGTAACGTTGCCAGTAGTGCATTCTCAATTCGTTCGCCGCCTGTTCATCCAGCTTCAGATGCTGTTGCAAGTAAGCGGTCATACTGCGATTGATATGCGGAAAAATGTGCGGCACGGCATTGTGCAATGTGTTATCCAGATCAAAAATCCAGATGATACGACTCATTTACTTTTAATCAGCGTGCCCACACCTTCGTCGGTCAGAATTTCCAGCAGCAGCGCATGTTCCACGCGGCCATCAATGATGTGCACCGACCTCACTCCCCCGCGCGCAGCATCCAGCGCCGAACTGATCTTCGGTAACATGCCGCCGGACAGCGTACCGTCTGCTACCAGCTCATCGATCTGTTTTGGTGTCAGACCAGTGAGCAACTTGCCGCTCTTATCCAGCACGCCCGGCGTGTTAGTTAACAGTACCAGTTTTTCCGCTTTCAGCACTTCCGCCAACTTGCCCGCCACTACGTCAGCATTAATGTTCAGTGTCTCGCCATCTGGCCCGACAGCAATCGGCGCGATGACCGGAATAAAATCGCCAGAATCGAGGAAGGTTATGATGGACGGATCAATCAAATTAATTTCTCCCACTAGACCGATGTCCAGCAACTTGCCCGGCTCATCGCGGCTTTCCAGCAACATCTTATCCGCACGGATAAAAGAGGAATCCTGCCCGGTCAGCCCCACCGCCTTGCCACCATAACGGTTAATCAAATTAACGATGTCCTTGTTGACCTTGCCCAGCACCATTTCGACCACATCCATGGTCTCTTCATCCGTGACGCGCATACCTTGAACAAATACCCCTTGCTTACCAATGCGCTGAAGTAGATCATTGATCTGCGGCCCGCCACCATGAACGACTACAGGATTCATGCCGACCAGCTTGAGCAACACTACGTCACGCGCAAAACTTTCCTGCAACCTGGGTTCGGTCATGGCATTACCGCCATATTTGATTACAATCGTTTTATCGAAAAACCGTTGGATGTACGGCAACGCCTCAGATAGTGTCTGGGCTTTCTGGACGGCGGTGGCAGGGGTAAGTGACATGATGGCTTCCTTCGCTAAACAGGCGCGCATTTTACCCCAGAAGTCCGCCATTAATGCAGCAGAAAACAGGGCGACACCAAGCCGCCCGCTACACGCGTAGTCCGCGCTTATTTAGTGACGCATCATTAAATGCTAATGGGTATGACGTTCGTGCTCATCACGGCTTGCAGCAAGTGGTTTAACTTCGGCGCTTACATTCACCTTCTCTTTGCGTTTGTCAGAAAATTCTACGGTAATGGTGAGTGGCACACTCTCACCTGCTTTAAGGGGATTCTTGAGGTTAAGCAACATCACATGATTTCCACTTGTTCCCAGCTTAACCATCTTGCCTGCCGGTAGCGGCAAAAATTCAATCGCACGCATTTTCATAACCCCGTTATCATGCGTCATGCCGTGAATCTCGACTGCACCCGCAACCGGGCTAACAATCGCCACTAGCCGTGCTTCTTTCTTGCTGGTGATGGAAAATCGTACCGCGGCACTTTCTTGTCCCGGCGCCGTGGCGCGCGCTGATGCGTCACTCACTACCACATTTTCTGCCCATGCTTGTGCCGCACAAAACAGCATGACGATTGCAATTGCGTAACGCATCTGAATCTCCTTAATTTAAAAAATGTACAGACGTCTAAGATACATGAATTACACAAAACAAAACAAGCATACTCCCTGCAATCGCATCTAAAAAACAGGACACCTACCTAAATTTAGCGAAATATTAAGCATCAGTACGTTAGCAATTTAGGTAAAATATTAGCCGTAAGCATTTCACATGTTAACAATGTCAAACAGGATCAATTCGAAAAATGAACATGTCGACCAACAGTACAGATGCAGTTTCCAGCAACCCAAACATTGATCTTAGACAGGCTGTCAAACAGATTGATGCGCTGCCCGCAATGCCAGTCATTGCGCAAAAGCTACTGGCACTGCATATAAATACTGACGAAGACGAACGGGAAATGCTAATGCTGATCGAACAAGACCCGCAAATTTCAGCAAAAATTATCGGGCTGTCTAATTCATCAATAATTAACTCCACACGCAAATCAACCTCAGTAAAAGATGCTGCGATATTGCTCGGCATGAACCGGGTTAAATCGGTTGCAATTAGCATCGCCATCATGTCCTTATCAACCAAAGTAGCCACGAGTAAGTTTAAGGTACAAGATCTTTGGTTACATAGCTTTGGCATCGCGTTTGCCATGATTGTCATCGCCCGTGCCATGCCCGCAAAGATCCGCCCTAAAGATGACCAAGTCTTTTTGGCTGGCATATTGCACGATATAGGGTATCTTGCGCTCGCTTTCCTGGATCCAAAACGGAGCGACGATCTGCATGCACTCTTATCAGCGGAATCTGACAGTCCTGTTCTGAGTGTAGAACGGGAAATGCTAGGGATATGCCACGACGAATTAGGTGCGGAGCTAGCGCGCCATTGGAATTTGCCGGATGAAATTATTGCCGTACTACGCTACCACCATACACCGGATGCAGTCGAGGCGGCAGCAGGACAACCAATAGTACACATGATTAATTTGGCGGAAAAATTACTGGCTTCCTTTGGAATTAGTGAACACGTCGATACCAACATCAGCGACGAAGATTGGGAAATTCTGGGAATTGATCCAAGTAAGTCTGAAGAAATCAGTGTGCAAGTAGCTGAGCAAGCAGAACAAGCTGCGGCGGCCTACGGATAAACTGTTCGATTTTCCGATACATTTAGCTTGGGCAATCTTAAAGTCGGCCCATAGCCCAACCAATCTCACACGTCTATAATTACCGGTTTTGGTTACTGCCCTCAATATGAAGTTTTCGCTGTTACTTTTTATCGCCCTATTATCCCCTCTGCTTGCCCAAGCGCAGTTAGCCAACCTGCCCCCCGCTCCGGTGCTGGCAGCCAAGTCCTATCTGTTATATGACTTTACCAGCAATCAGATTCTGGTCGACCAAAACGGCAATGAACGCACCGAACCAGCATCTATTACCAAACTGATGACGGCCTACCTAACCTTCAGCTCCCTCAAACTGAACAAGTTTTCGCTAGATCAGACAATAACCCCTTCAGCAGAAGCACTGCGCGCCCAAGGCGTGGAATCACGCATGTTTCTTGACAAAAATAAACCCGTGACGATTGCAGAATTACTGCGTGGCCTCATCGTACAGTCTGGTAACGACGCAGCGCGCGTATTAGCAACCACCCTAGCCGGCAGCGAGGAAAATTTTGCTAAACTGATGAACCAAGAAGCGCAACGATTGGGCATGAGCAACACGCATTACATCAACGCCACCGGAATGCCACATCCACAGCACTATTCCAGTGCATATGACACTGCGATACTCGCCGCTGCCATAGTGCGCGACTTTCCCGAACACTATCCAATCTATAGCTTGCGCGAATATCAGTACAATAATATTAATCAAGCCAACCGCAACCGCTTATTGTGGATGGATCCCTATGTGGATGGAATGAAAACAGGACATACTGAAAGTGCAGGCTTCTGTTTAGTGGCTTCGGCCAAGCGCAACCAACGGCGGCTCATATCAGTGGTGCTGGGCACAGCCTCTGACAACTTACGGGCTACCGAAAGCCAGAAGCTGCTAAATTACGGCTTCCAAAATTTTGAAGCAGTGCGCCTATATAAGAAGAACGAACCTGTAGCCAACTTACATCTGTGGAAAGGTACTGAAAGCAAAGCCAAAGTGGGGTTCCGTAGTGACCTGTTTCTATCCATCCCTACAGGACAAATGGCACAATTAAAGGCGACCATGGAAACACAACAACCTCTTATTGCGCCACTTTCTGGTGGGCAAAAAGTCGGTATGATCAAAATTTCGCTGGGCGGCAAACCATATGCCGAATACAAGCTGGTGGTACTGGAGCCTGTGCCGCTTGCCAATGTATTCTCACGCGGTTGGGACAGCATCCGCTTGCTTTTCAAATAAAAGCCCCTTTAAGGATCAATAAAATGACAATCTATTTGAACGGACAATTCATGCCCATTGAAGAAGCCCGCATTCCCGTGCTGGATCGGGGCTTCATTTTCGGCGATGGCGTATATGAAGTTATCCCGGTGTATTCGCGCTTTGCTTTCCGTCTGGCCGAACATCTCAAGCGCCTGCAATTCAGCTTGGACGGCATACGCCTGACAAACCCGCACAGTGACCATGAATGGACTAATCTCATCACGGATCTGATCGGGCGCAACACAGCCGAAGACCAATATTTATATCTGCATATCACGCGCGGAGTGGCCAAACGCGATCATGCCTTCCCTAATCCTTCGGTGCAGCCGACCGTATTCATGATGAGCAACCCGCTTCTCACGCCACCCACCGCGTTACTTACCAGCGGCGTGGGGGCGGTAAGCGCGCCGGATAACCGCTGGCTACGTTGCGACATCAAGGCCATCTCACTTTTACCTAACGTGCTGCTACGCCAGATGGCGATAGACGCTGGCTGTGCCGAAACTATTTTAATCCGTGATGATGATTTCATGACCGAAGGCGCAGCCAGCAACATTTTTTTAGTCAAAAATGGCGTCCTTCTCGCCCCGCCTAAAGACAATCTTATGCTGCCTGGAATCACCTACGACGTATTGCTGGAAATCGCCGCTGCCAACAGCATCCCTCATGAAGTTCGCAGGATTGCCAAGGACGAAATATTCAACGCCGATGAGCTATTACTCACCTCCTCCACCAAGGAAGTACTTGCCATCACCACATTGGATAATAAACCGGTAGGCGATGGCAAACCCGGGGGGATGTTCGCAAAACTACATAAACTTTATCAGGACTACAAGCGCGACGTGATGCGAAAGACGTAAGAAAGCTCGACATTCCCGTACAGTCAGATATCGGGGTTTAATAAAATTTGATCGAACTGCCATCAAAAAATAAGCATGCTGGATCCCTGCCTTCGTGGGGATAGAAGAACCTAACCTTACCAATTTATCCATGGCACTTACTGACAGCCTTATCGAATACCCATGCGACTTTCCAATCAAGGTGTTAGGGCTATCGCATCAGGGCTTCGCGCAAGCAGTGGCGGAAGTAGTAATGCGTTACGATCACGACTTTAACGCCGCCACCATGGAAATGCGTCCCAGTAGCGGCGCACGCTATATCGGTCTGACCTGCACCGTGCACGCCACTTCACGCGAACAACTCAATGCGCTGTATCAAGAATTGTGCGACCACCCACAAGTAGTGATGGTACTTTAGTGAAATGGTACCGCTTATTAAACATCTAGGTCTGGTCGAATACCAGCAGACCTGGCAAGCAATGAAACAGTTCACCAGTGCACGTAACGCCGACACGCGAGACGAAATCTGGCTACTACATCATTTGCCAGTCTATACCCAAGGCTTGGCAGGAAAGCCGGAGCATCTTCTGCATGCCAGCGACATACCGGTGGTCAAGATCGATCGCGGCGGCCAGATTACCTACCACGGCCCCGGCCAGATCGTCGCCTACCTTATGCTGGATTTACGCAACTGGAAACTTAACGTGCGCGGGTTGGTACGGCTAATGGAACAGGCTGTGATAGATTTGCTTGCACCATTCGGTGTAATAGCTCAGGGGCGGGAGGAAGCACCGGGCGTGTATGTAGATGGCGCAAAAATTGCCGCACTCGGATTAAAAATCCGCAATGGATGCTGCTATCACGGATTGGCGTTCAACGTAGACATGGATCTTGCCCCGTTCGCTTACATTAACCCATGTGGCTTTGCCGGATTGCGTGTTATCCAAGCAAAAGACTTAGGTATCTGCGCTCCGCGGTCCGAACTGGAACTACAACTTGCACAGAATTTGATCAACTTATTACAGCAACATAAATCAGAAAACCTCGTCCAATAATGCATATTTGTACAAGCAGACTCCTGCGAATTATTAAAATGTCACACCAGACACGCCCCTAAAACAAAATGAACAATGGCTTATGTAAGAGTACGCATTGCATGCAAACCAGCTAAAAGGGAAAACCATTATGACTATTGAAAAACAAACTGGCGCAGCTAAAACAACACGTAATCCGATCAAAATAGTTCAGTTAGAGCAACGACTACGCAAACCAGAATGGATACGCGTTAAATCCGGTAGTGGGCAAGGTTATCACGACGTCAAACGCCTGCTACGTGAACACAAATTGCATACTGTGTGCGAAGAAGCATCTTGCCCCAACATTGGCGAATGTTTTAGTAAGGGCACGGCCACTTTCATGATTTTAGGCGACCTCTGCACACGACGCTGTCCCTTCTGCGACGTAGGACACGGCAAACCGCTGCCACCAGATGCTAACGAACCGGCACATCTGGCACAATCGATTGCGATACTCAAGCTTAAGTACGTGGTTATCACCAGCGTGGATCGCGACGATCTGCGGGATGGCGGTGCCCAGCATTTCGTCGATTGTTTGACCGCCATTCGCGCGTCTTCACCCCATACCAAACTGGAAACACTGGTTCCGGATTTTCGTGGCCGCCTGGAAACCGCATTAGACATTCTGGCGAATAGCCTGCCTGACGTACTTAACCACAATATGGAAACCGTACCGCGCCTCTACAAACTGGCGCGTCCCGGCGCAGACTACGCCCATTCGCTCAAATTATTAAAAGATTTCAAAACACGCTTTCCACAAATGATAACCAAATCCGGCCTGATGCTGGGACTAGGCGAAACAGACGATGAAGTGCTACAGGTAATGAGGGACATGCGCGCACACGATGTACAAATGCTCACGCTGGGACAATATTTACAACCCTCCGACAGTCATCTGCCGGTGCTACGTTATGTCCACCCGGACACATTCAAAATGTTCGAGCAGTCCGCGCTAGAAATGGGATTTTCACATGCAGCCTGCGGGCCAATGGTACGGAGCAGCTACCATGCTGATGAGCAGGCACACCAGGCTGGCGCTATATAATTCCCATACTCAAGAAAAATTATTGGTAGTTTAAAAATTAAACTTTATAAAATTTTCGTACAGAATGAATACGGATAGAGCGCGTTAACGGGCGGTGGGCAGCTTGGGCGCCGAAGCTATTTTTCAGCGAAGCTGATTAAATAATGCTCGCCAACGAGTTCCGATAGCGGTTAAGATTTTCCACGTAACGCGCAGCATTGGTATGCAGGGCTGCGATTTCTTCTTCCCGCAAGCTGCGCAGTACCTTGCCGGGCGAGCCTACCACCAGTGAATTGTCCGGGATTATTTTGCCTTCGGTAATCAGCGTGTTTGCGCCTATCAGGCAATTGCGTCCGATTACAGCGTGATTAAGAATGGTGCTGTGAATACCGATCAGACTGCCATCGCCGATGGTGCAGCCATGCAGCATTACCAAATGGCCGACAGTGACATTGTTGCCTATGGTGAGCGGAGCGCCGGGATCAGTGTGCAGCACCGAGCCATCCTGAATGTTGCTGTTTTCACCGATGCGGATAGGTTCATTATCGCCACGTATCACCGCATTGAACCAAATGCTGACATTATTTTCAAGAATGACGGAGCCGATGACGCTCGCATTGGGCGCAATGAAATGCTGTTGTCCGCGTAATTCCGGTGTACGGTCTGACAGGGTATAAAGCATAAATCAGCCGAGCGCTGCTACACCGGCTTGCGCGATCTGCCCATCCTCAAACGAGCGTACACCGCTGATGCCAAGTCCGCCGATGATCTGGTTGTCATGCATAAGTGGTACCCCGCCTTCAGAGGGGAGGACGCCCGGCAGGGCGAGATGAATCAAGCGACCGCCCATTATCGCGTCTTCGGTAACCTTAGTCGGCCGTTGAAAGGCAACCGCTGCCCGCGCTTTCTGGATGGCGATTTCCACACTGCCAAACTGGGTGTCGTGATTACGTTGAAGATAGAGCAGATGGCCACCGTCATCCACAATGGCGATCACTACCCGCCAGGAGTTGCGCAGTGCCTCGGCCTCGGCCGCTATAGCAATTTTTTTGGCATCGTCAAGTGTGAGGATAGGTTTGCTGATCATGGTTGATGTGCTGCCAATGCATTGAATATTCGGTCGCGTATGCTATCCACGCTGCCAATGCCAGGAATATTGATGCAATGCGGCGCGCGCGTACCATCGCATTTGCCCTTAGCGGACCCACTTTTCTCCCAATTTAAGTAGTACTCGACGAGTGGTTTGGTTTGTTCATGATAGACCTCAAGACGTTTTCTGACAGTATCTGCGCGGTCATCCGGGCGTTGTATCAAGTCCTCACCGGTGATGTCATCCTTGCCGGGTACTTTGGGTGGGTTGAATATTATATGGTAGGTACGCCCCGAAATGGGATGGGCGAGACGGCCATCCATGCGCTGGATGATGTCGCTATCTGGAACCTCTATTTCCACCACGAAGTCAATTTCAATACCGGCATCTTTGATTGCTTGGGCTTGCGGAATGGTGCGCGGAAAACCATCCAGTAAAAAACCATTGGCGCAGTCTGCTTCTTTGATGCGTTCTTTCACCAAGTTAATGATGATGTCATCAGATACCAATCCACCTGCATCCATTATTTTTTTGGCTGCTTGTCCTAGCGGAGTATTTGCTTTGACCGCTGCGCGTAGCATATCTCCGGTTGATATTTGCGGGATATTGAATTTTTCTTTAATCAGATTGGCTTGGGTGCCTTTACCGGCGCCAGGTGCGCCTAGTAGTATAAGTTTCATAATGGTGCTCCGTTTATTTGGTCGTTGATTATACGCTTGCTGTCAAACAGCTTGCGGGTAGTGTGCAGGTCTTGTTCGGTATCTACCCCGCTGGGAGGCACGTCTGCGCTAACGGTAACCCCGATCTTGTAACCGTGCCACAGGGCACGTAATTGTTCCAATGCCTCAATTTGTTCGATTGCGGCAGGTGCAAGAGTGCGAAAGACGCGCAGAAAACCTGCACGATAGGCATAAATGCCGATGTGGCGTAATACCGTAAGATTTTCCGGTAGCGTTGTGCCAGGGGTGAGTGCATCACGCGGATAAGGAATCGGCGCGCGGCTGAAATACAAGGCATTACTGTGTTTATCCAGCACTACTTTGACAATATTGGGATTGCGCATCGCTCCTTCATCCTGGGTAGGATGGCAGGCGGTGGCGATGGCGCACTCCGGGTGATCGTGCAAGTGTTGTGCTACGGCACTGATCAGTTCGGGTGGCATGAGAGGTTCGTCGCCCTGTACGTTGACTACAATAGTGTCGTCGAGCCATCCAAGTTGCTCTACCACTTCGGCAATACGGTCGGTGCCGCTGGTGTGGTGAGTGTGGGTCAGGCAAGCCTTGAAGCCATATTCATGCACGGCAGCTACAATGGATTGATGATCAGTGGCAATCCAGATTTGTTGCGCGCCGCTCTGCGCGGATTGCTCGGCCACTCGCACCACCATCGGCTTGCCGGCAATCGGCAATAACGCCTTACCCGGCAGGCGGGTGGAGGCGAAGCGTGCCGGAATGACGACATGAAAGGCTATCATCGGAGCCGTTCAACTTCTTCCGGGGTAAGTTTGCGCGCCTCATCTGCCAGCATTACGGGAATGTCATCCTGTATAGGGAATGCCAGACGATCCGCCTTACAGATTAATTCCTGTTCGGTTTTGCGGTAAATCAGCGGAGATTTGCACAGTGGGCAAACCAGGATTTCAAGCAGTTTAGCGTCCATCAGGAGTAAGCCTTTCTAGGATTTGTTGGGTAAGCAAGGAATCCAACTGCGCATCCACGCGCAGCACCCAGCATTTTTCGTTGGCGAATGTTGTGCATTTTACCGCATCTTTTTCCGTCATGAGTATTACGTCTGCATCAGTGTAATCCAGATCGGCAGGTGTAAAGCGATGATGGTCGGGGAAAGGATGGGCTTGTACCTTCAATCCAAGACGGTTCAGATGTGTGAAAAAGCGCTGCGGGTGGCCGATCCCAGCAATGGAGTGCAGACATTGGCCGTTAAAATCGGCAACTTGTGCTATGGTATTCGGATTAAGCAGGTTGTAGAAACTCTCACCATGTAATTGCATACTGTGTTGGCCTGTGGTGGCCATTCCCCCGTTAATAACTACGGCATCCACCTTAGTCAGGCGCGAAAGTGGTTCACGCAATGGACCGGCCGGGAGCAGAAAGCCATTACCAAAGCGACGCATACCATCGATCACCCCAATTTCAAAATCGCGCTGCAAGCGGTAATGTTGCAGGCCGTCATCACTAAGCACAATATCGCATTCGGGATGGGCCCTTAACAACGCGCGTGCCGCGCCAACGCGGTCACGCCCGATCCACACTGGACACAACTTGCGTTGTGCCATCAGCACTGCTTCATCGCCAACCTCTTCGGGGCTACTTGACACATGCACGGCCAGAGGGGATAGGGTGGTACCACCGTGGCCACGGCTAATGATGCCGGGATGCCAACCGTTATCAATTAATTGCTGCGCCAGCCATAGTGTGAGCGGTGTTTTGCCGCTGCCGCCAACGGTAATATTGCCCACTACGATGACAGGTATCGGCAACTTCACGCTAGTTAAAATGCCGCTACGGTAAAGCGCACGTCGGGTTGCCGCTAGCATGCGGAATATGAAACTGACAGGCAACAGGATGAGGTGTAGCGGAGTGGTGCGATACCAGTATTGCTCTAACCACTGCATTCGCTTAGCCTGGCCGCCCGCTATTTTCGGCTGGTAGTGAAGGTAATGCGGCCATAACCAGCGAGACGCGCTGCTTCCATAATATTAATTACGGCTTGGTGCGGCGCCTTGGCATCAGCGTTAATGACAATGGTTGGGTCTTTTTGTTCGCCTGCGGCTGTACGCAGCGCTTGTGACATATTCTGTACGTTATTGAATGCCGTGGCCGCATTGTTGATAGCGTAGTGCTCCGAAGCATCGACTGACACATTGATTTGCTTTGCTTGCGAAATCGTTTCATCGCCACTGGCCTGCGGCAGATTAATCTGTAATTCGGAAAATTTGGTATATGTGGTCGACACCATTAGAAAAATTATGATTACCAGGAATATATCGATCATTGGAATCAGATTGATTTCTGGTTCCTCACGCATTCGGCCGCGTTGAAAGTTCATGGCTTAACCTCGGCGTGCGCCATGTATGATTTCAATCAACTTGATTGCTTGCTGTTCCATTTCGATAGTCAGACCATCTACCTTGGCGCGGAAATGGCGATAGAAAATCATACTGGGGATAGCCACCATCAGGCCGAATGCTGTGTTATACAAGGCTATCGAAATGCCATGGGCGAGTGCGGCAGGGGCATTGTCTGCAGTATTTTGTGCGCCGAAAATTTCAATCATTCCCACCATCGTGCCGAACAGGCCTAACAATGGACTTATTGAAGCGATTGTGCCTAAGGTGGTAAGAAAGCGTTCAAGCTCGTGTGCGGCAGCGCGTCCTGCTTCCTCGACAGATTCTTTCATCACTGTGGATGGGCTTTTAATATTCTTAAGGCCAGCGGCAAAAATACGACCGAGCGGGGACTCTGCTTCTAAACGGGAAAGCATGGCATCGCTGACTCCGCGCTGCTTAAGTTCCTGAACCACTTCATTGAATAGCTCTGCGGGTGCAATTTTTTTGCTACGCAGGGTCACCAAGCGTTCTGCAATTAACGCAACGGCAACTACAGATGCAACTATCAGAAACCAAATCGGCCAACCAGCCGCTTCTACAAGAACGAACACTGAATTTCTCCAAATATGCTTAAATTAATAAAGCGGAACTGTATCTGGTCGCACTTGTTTGAGCAAGATTTCTCCAGTTACTTTAACCCGAAAATCTTTTGAGTCTATACCATGATTACTTTGAGATGCTTAACAGCATCATTGAAGTGAAGGAGCTATGATGCTTAATCCATGCACAAAAATTGTGGCTTATTATTAAAGAATGGCGATATGACCTTTAAATTAATTGAAGATAAAAAAAATCATATCTTCAGTGTGCAAGAACTCAACATGGCAACCAAGCAGATATTGGAAAGTAGTTTGCCGCTACTATGGGTGCGCGGTGAGATTTCCAATTTTGTTTGCGCTACTTCCAAGCATTGGTATTTTTCCCTGAAAGATGAACAGGCGCAGGTGCGCTGCGTGATGTTCCGTCACAAAAGTCAGTACCTTGACTGGCTACCAAAAAATGGCATGCAAGTGGAGGTGTTGGCTCTGGCCACATTGTATGAAGCTCGTGGCGAATTTCAATTGACGCTGGAGCAGATGCGGCCAGCGGGACTGGGTGCGTTGTATGATGCGTTCGAGCGCCTCAAACGCAAACTGGAAGCCGAGGGGTTGTTCGATGCTGCGCGAAAACGGCCGCTGCCGTTCTTCCCTGCACAAATTGGCATTATCACCTCACCGCAGGCAGCAGCGTTACGCGATGTGTTGATTACCTTGGCTAAACGTATGCCAAGTATTTCTGTCGTGCTGTATCCCACAACGGTACAGGGGGATGGGGCAGCGCAAAAGATCGCGCAAGCCATTCGATTGGCTAATGAGCGCGCGGAGTGCGACGTGCTGATGTTATGTCGCGGTGGTGGCAGCATTGAAGATTTATGGGCGTTTAACGAGGAAATTGTAGCGCGTGCCATCTTTGCCAGCCGCATTCTGGTGCTGAGCGGGATTGGACACGAAACTGATTTTACCATCACTGATTTTGTTGTTGATCAGCGTGCTGCTACACCCACTGCGGCCGCGCAACTGGTTGTACCGGAGCGGCAAGAGTTGTTACAACGCGTATATCATTTGGCACAGCGATTAGCACACGGCAAGCAACGCCAATTCGAACGTGTAATGCAACAGCTCGACTACTTACAGCGTCGCTTGGTGCATCCTGCACAGCGAATGCAGCAACAAACTCAGCATCTTAACCATCTACAGCAACGCTTACAGACCGTGTTAACCTATATTTTGCAACGCCAACAATGGCATTGGCAGTCGTTGCAGCAGCGTTTACATGTGGCATGTCCAAATATTGAGCAGCTTGGCGCACGACATATGGTTTTGACTCACCATCTGCAAGAAGTTATGCAACGCACACTGGAACGCTTTAATGCCCACCTAGACGTCTTACAGCAACATCTCGACCATCTCGATCCGCAACAGGTGCTGGCGCGCGGCTACAGTATGGTACGTGATGCACACGGTACAATTATTTTGGACAGCGCTGCTTTGCCTGTAGGCACACACCTCGATATCACCTTCGCGCATGGTTGGGCGCATGTAGAATTAACAAAGAAGGGGGAGTCTTTACCCGATCTGGAGATAAGTGGGAACAAAAGATAGGAATACTGAGTTGTCGTAACTCAGAGGATTTAACGTTGGAAAAAGCGGGGATCGTTATTTCTCTAGCCTGATGAAACAACCGCAGGTTGATCAGGTAGAGGGTTTTAGAGTAGAATCGCATTTCTTTTGCAAACTAGTTGGAGAAATAGCTATGGCTCGCGTCTGTCAAGTAACGGGGAAACGCCCGATGGTGGGAAACAATGTATCTCACGCCAATAATAAAACAAAGCGTCGTTTCCTGCCAAATTTGCAGCGTCGTCGCTTGTGGGTTGAAACTGAAAATCGCTGGGTATCCTTGCGCCTGACAAATGCCGGGTTGCGTACCATTGACAAGAATGGTATCGATGCGGTGTTGTTTGAAATGCGCGCACGCGGCGAAAACGTTTAAGGAGTAACAAAAAATGCGTGAAAAAATCAAGCTTGAATCCAGCGCCGGCACTGGTCATTTCTATACAACGGACAAAAATAAGCGTACTACGCCGGAAAAGCTTGAGATCAAGAAGTTTGATCCAGTGGTGCGCAAACATGTGATGTACAAAGAAACCAAGCTAAAGTAAGCCCTTCTCTTTGGTTCACAAACGCATAAAAAAACCCGCTTAAGCGGGTTTTTTGTTTAGGTTAACAAATACTAAGCGTAGCAACGCAACCGTTGGGAAAATTCCTGTAATGCCACAATCCCACTGTTTTCCGCCCGATGACACCAATCTTCCAATTGTTTTACTAATTGCTCCTTGGTAGCAGTAGAGCTTTGCCAAATAACAGCTAACTCTTGGCGTAAGGTATAAGTTGTCCGTAGGATGCCGCTGGCTTTAATCACCACGCTGAGTTTTGTTTTTTGTTGTTCGGTCAAAACGTCTTCATCCAAGTGCAACCAATGTTTTATACGCGCCACGTCAATTTTATCTGAGGCTTGTAGTTTGAGCCGAGCTATCTCTATTGAGTAAGTTTTTTTCAGTAATTGGGCATATCTAGCTGTCACTTCGTAACGGTTAGCGATAACGGCGTGCAGGGTCTCCATATCGCATGAAGTCTTGGTTTGGTTCAGGCGTACCCGTGGGGCACGCCTCTTCACTTGTGCTAGACCGAGCGCTGCTATGACACGAATGTAGAGCCAACCGATGTCGACCTCATACCATTTGTTCGAAAGTTTAGCGGAGGAAGCATAGGCATGGTGATTGTTGTGTAGCTCTTCACCGCCGATGAATATACCCCACGGTACGATGTTGGTGGAAGCGTCCGCCGTCTGGAAGTTGCGATAACCCCAATAATGTCCGATACCGTTGACAATGCCAGCCGCATTAATAGGTATCCATGCCATCTGCACAGCCCAGATGGTTAAGCCGAGCGGGCCAAACAAAAGTATGTCGATGATGAGCATCAACGTGATGCCAAGCTCGCTGCGTTTACTATAAAGATTGTTTTCCAACCAGTCGTTCGGTGTACCGTGGCCATATTTGGCTAGTGTTTCTTGGTTCTCAGCCTCTTTGCGGTAGAGAGCTGCTCCTTCCAATAGCACTTTTTTGATTCCCAGAATAACCGGGCTATGGGGATCGTCCTCTGTCTCACATTTAGCATGGTGTTTGCGGTGAATGGCAACCCACTCTTTTGTGACGATAGCGGTAGTTAGCCATAACCAAAAACGAAAAAAATGACTGGGAATAGCATGCAAATCCAGTGCGCGATGTGCCTGGTGGCGGTGTAAAAAAATGGTAACAGATGCGATGGTAATATGGGTGAAAGTCAGTGCAACAACTATATAACCCCACCATGGCAAATCAATAAAACCTGAAAGCATTCATTATCTCCTGGAAATTAGCTATGAATTATACCGAGCAATTTTAACATATTAAGGGCTTATCAAGCTGTGGCCGCCCAAGTTTTTGCTTCTTCATAATCGGTAAAAACACATATATCGGCATCCACGAACATGCGTGATAGCCAAGCCTGCCATGTGATCCACTGATCGTCAGTAATAACTGCAATCTTGCTGAAGTCATGTAGGTGTTCGCGATTGAAAAATTTGATTTCCTCCCATGCTACATCCACCGTGTAGTTAATCATGTCACGTAGGTCAAACAACAGATTGACCATACCGGGAGATTTAAGCATGTAGAGTGCATGTTCCTCGAATTGCTTAAAATCGGCCAAGGTGAATTCGCCCAGTACAGCAACATTAAGCAGGGTGGGAGTTTGTTCGATTGTAATCATGTTAAGTCTCTTCTTCGTTAGTTATGCGCCGCCATGCTTGGGCGTCAATTTCAAGCTTAACACACTGCCTGCAATGATAAGCCCTATGCCTATCCATCCCATCAGTGGCAATGTCTCACCCCACAAAATCATGCCAAATATGCTGGCGAATATCACAGTGCTGTAGGACAAACTACCTGCCACCAGCGTTTTCCCGGTGCGGTAGGCGCGGGTCATGGCTAATTGTGCTAGCGTGGCCGTGCTGCCGAGTCCGAGCAAGATGAATAAACCAAGCGTGGTGATTGGGTGGATAGTTCCAAACAACATACCGACGCCGCTGCCAATAGCGGCAATCAGACTAAAATAGAACACCACACGCCACTCTGGTTCGCCCCTTAACCCAAGTTGTTTGACATTGAGGTAGGCGATGCCAGCCAAGAGGCCAGAAATCATCCCGATAAGACCGGGGATAAGTTGATCCTGGGCCAACGTGGGGTGCAATAGCAATATCACACCACAAAACCCCAGCAGGATAGCACTGGAAAGAGCAGGCCAAAAATGTTCCTTAAAGGCTAACATGGTCAAAATAGTAAGATAAAGCGGTGCGGTGTAATTTAGCGTGACTGCAGTGGCCAGCGGCAACACGGTAATACAGTAAAAATACAACATCAATGCGATGGTGCCAGAAATGCCGCGCCACAAATGCTGCTTTAAGTGACAGGTCGACAACGACAGCCCTTGCTGGCGGATAACGGCGTAGATCATCAATAACCCGAGGAAAGAGCGATAGAATACTAATTCAATATGAGAAAAATATTCTGCACCGAGTTTGACAAACACCCCCATGCAGCCAAAAAGGAATCCGGCGACTAGCATCCAAAGCGCACCCATTTCAATAGATTATTTAAGCGGATTGCCAAAAAAAATACTCACCCCGCGCAGGAGAAAATATGGCCGTTTAACTAAACTAAAGTCCCGCCTGCACGGGCATGGTAATACGCAAAATTTTATGATGGCGATTAGTATGATCATTCTCCTAAATGCGGATCAAGCTGGCGCCGCAGAAACTCATGGAAATGCAGCAAGCCGTCCTCGGTCGGAGATTGATATGGCCCAGCATCTTCGATCCCATGCTGGTGCAGCCATTTGCGCCCCTGATGCATTTTCAGGCAGATGGTATCATCCTCAAGCGCGGTTTCACGGTAGGCAGCCTTTTCTGCTTCGACAAAATCGCGCTCGAATAACACTATGTCTTCAGGGTAGTAAAACTCCATAATGTTGGTGCAAGTATCGACCCCGCGCGGAATGACAGTACTAACCACTAATGTATTGGGGTACCACTCAACCATGATGTTAGGGTAATAGGTCAGCCAGATCGCGCCGTATTTAGGTAGCGTGCCGTTGTTATAACGCAGTACCTGTTCCTGCCATTTGCCATAGACGGCACTGCCAGCTTTGCGCAGGCCATGATTGATGCCTACAGTTTGCACACTGTACCAGTCGCCAAATTCCCAGCGCAGATCATCGCAATTGACGAATTTACCCAAGCCGGGATGAAACGGCGCGACATGATAGTCCTCCTGATATACCTCAATGAAAGTCTTCCAATTGAAAGCATATTCATCTATCTCTACACGATCCAGTTGATAATTGGAAAAATCCAGTTCCTTTAGAACAGGGATATCCGCCAGATCCTTGGCAATATTTCGTTTACCTGCGAACAGTAAGCCATTCCAGTGTTGCAACGGAGTTTTATTGAGATGCCGACAAGGACTCTGCGGGAAGCGCGGTGCACCCAACAGCTGGCCATCCAGTTGGTATGTCCAATGATGCAGCGGGCATACAATATTTTTTACGCTACCACGACCTTCAAGCATGGTGGCCTGACGATGACGGCAAATATTGGAGAGCAATTCCACCCCATTTTTATTACGCACCAACATCTTAGCGTTATCCATCCAGCTTAAAACATGGTAATCGCCGATGTCTGGAACCAACAGTTCGTGCCCGATATAGCCAGGGCCGTTATCGAATAGCATGCGCTGCTCAATCTCCAAAACTTTTGGATCGAAATACCATCGCAATGGCGGTTGTGTGTGAACTTGGGTGAGCTGATAGATCTTGGCGATCTCGGACATACCAACATCTTCCTTGCAAAAAGTGAATACGTTACGGGCAAAAAGAATCAAATTGTCCCTTAAAAGTGTAGGGAGCGGCAACAAAAACTGTTATTCCGTAGCGAGCAAATAAACTATCCTGACTTGTAGCACATGATTTGTCAGTTTACTTAGCTCCAGGAGTGTCTATCGGACTCCGTTTTTAATTGCCGATAGTTACTCTACCCACAAAACTTCCCGTAGTAAAATTGTAGCTTGCTTGTCAAGCATTCGAGATTACAGGTACACAGTGAAATCCGCTAAAATAACAATCTGCAAAAAACAAAAAAATTAATATGTGCCTGATTGCCAGTCATCTGGTTGCCACCTTTCACGACAGTTACTTGGCTAACCCATCTTGGCCTGCATCTTCGGTCATACATAATTCCCATGGGACTGAGTTATGGAAGTGGATTATCAAGAATCATTGCAACAATTGCCTGCTTTGGGCGGAGGAAGATTTGGCTCGCCGTATTCAGGTCAGCGACATGGATATCGCCATTAATAAACGGGCTATTGATCGCTACAATCAGGCCCGCAACGATGCCATTGAATGCATTGATGAACAGTTATTAATCGCCCTTGAGCTGGTGGATGCTGTCTCTGCGCGAACTGATTCGCCGATCGTCAAAGTAACAAAGGGCGCACGTTTGAATAGCGAGACCGCTGGCAGCATGGTGGATAGGATGTCGATTCTCGCGCTGAAGACACGCGCCATGCGTCAGCAGACCGAGCGTATTGAAGTTGATGAAGCTCATCGTTTAACGTGCCGTAGAAAATTGGAGCGGTTGAATGAGCAGCGCAGCGACTTGGGTGCTTGCCTGGACGAGTTGCTAGCTGATACACAGGCGGGTCGAGCATACTTCAAAGTTTATCGCCAGTTCAAAATGTACAACGATCCGCAGTTAAATCCGGCGTTGGTGGCAGAAAGTAAATTGTGAATATTGTAATTTAAATCTAGAAACGTAATGGGATTCTCATGAGCGATTACGCTACCATCTTGCATAAGGCATCTCGTACTCTCGCCACTACCTCTTCCCAGTTGCCAATTTTGCGTTGTCGGAACAAGCGCAGGGACGGGTACCACGGACTATCTTCCCTTTCCAGTAGCCAGCGCCAGTCCGCCGCAAATGGCAAGAGCACCCATGCCGGTTTGCCAATAGCACCCGCAAGATGAGCAACCGATGTATCGACACAAATCACGAGATCAAGATTGGCAATTAATGCCGCTGTGCTGGCGAAATCTCCGATGTCTTCCGTCAATCCGATGAAATGGAGATTGGCAAGCGGATGTTTAGCTTGAGCCTCTCCAGAGCCTTTTTGCAGGTTAAAAAATACCACATTTTCTACGATCCCAAGCAAATCAAGTTGACTGAGGGATATGGAGCGATTCAGATCGTTCTTGTTTCCGGGACTTCCAGCCCACATCAACCCCACTTTTAATGCTGACCCTGTATTTGGCATGCGTTTCCGCCAATCTTCAACCAAGCCTTCATCCGGGGAAAGATAAGGAGCCGCTACTGGTATTTCCACCTCAGCTGTGCGGAATCTGGATGGCAGGCTGAGTAATGGACAATGGAAATCGTATTGGGGCAGAGGTTCGCCTCGCAAGATGATTTCATGTATTCCTTTCACCTCTTTAAACAGGCGTTTCAGCGCAGGTTTGCATTCAAATAAGATGTGCCCCCCAAGCGAAGCCAGCAGTGGCGCATATCGAATGAACTGTATAGCATCGCCAAAACCCTGTTCTGCATGCAACAGTATTGTTTTGCCGCGAAGGTCTTCGCCATTCCATAACGGGCGCGTAAAACGATTTCCTTCACCAGCCAGTTCTGGCGTCTTCAGACGCCACTCATATTCATCCCAGCCACGCGAAAAATTACCCGTTACGAGTAACGCTAGTGAAAGGTTCCAGTGTGCCTGAGCAAAATCGGGCCGCAAAGCAATGGCTCTTTCGTAATAAGTAACTGCTTCAGCGGGACGTCCTGTGGCTTCGAGAATCAAGCCCAAGTTGTTATATGCATCCACATAGTTGGCATTAAGGGCAATTGCTTGGCGATAACATTCAGTAGCCCGTTGATGGTTCCCCATGGCTTGAAACACCAATCCTAGATTATTATGAAAATCCGGAATTAAAGGCTGAATCTGGATGGCTTGCTCAATCAGTTTCAAGGCTTCTTCGTGGGCACCTGACTGATAAGCAATGACCCCCGAATATTGCAACGCAACTGCATTTTGCGGTTGTTCGTGCAAAATCAAGCCATAAATTGTGTTGGCATGAACGATATGGCCGAGCTGATGGTGCTTTAATGCGACGGATAACATCCATTGAATATCCTCCTCGCGGGTTGCGCCGCGTGGTATAGATGTCACGGCAATTTTTCCGCAGCAATTCTTGTATCGTTCACCGCTACCACATGGACATGTCTCGTTTCGGCTTATCGATTTTGAAGCAGAGGGACTTGCCATTGCCGCCAATTGATTACGGGCATCGGAATGCGCAGGATTGCTTTCAAGGATGCGTTGAAAGATTGCCTCAGCGAAATGAAACTGTCGCAGATCGCGGTAATTGATTCCAAGCTGAAAAAACTGGATGGAATTTGTAACATTGGATGGCAGGCTATGGATAAACTTTTCTACTTCATTCGGAGCAAGGGCCATCCACATGTTGAATAACCCGTGAAAGCCGAAAGGCTGGCGGGCTGGATAAGTGGTTTCGAAGGAAAATTTTTCTGCCGCGGATTCTGGCGCGAACCTCACTTGGTATTGCTCCTCCAGCAGGGGGCGATATTTACGGCCGATCAGTTCATCTTCAGCTAACTCTTCATCGAATGGGATTTCCCGCGTTGCAAGTAACAATTTACGCGACCGTAGTGAAAATCCACCGTTACCCACTCTGAATCCATCTTTATGATGACCCCACACCGCACCGATATAGTCAAAACTTAGGAATTCATTCGTCCATGCGTTGGGGTTAATGATGTAGCCGTCCCACTGGACAAGAAGAACGAAATCACTATCAATATAACGATGCAGTTCATGCAGTACAAACATCGAATATTCCTGCCGTGAGCGGATCGGTGGTATTTCTACTGTTTCAATATCTGGAAGGGTGAAATCTCGGTCCGTCAAGAAAAGTACGCGGTCAAAGACGCATCTTTCTTTAGATTTTTTCAATGCCTCGATGGCAAGTTCATGATTGATACAGTCCACGCAACAAAGCGTGATAGTGATAATTTGTCCAGTTTCCATCGTAAAGCCAGTTAATTTTGAACTTGAAGAATCAACAATTTTCATTAGAAGTTTTTGCAGTTTGGTTTTTCAGTATAGCTTTAAAAAAATTTCTAACATATTCGACGATAAAATCAGCTAAGAAGAGAGCTCGCTCTACCCGGCGTTTGCTTCACTCGTTCCATAGCATAAGGCTGACGCTCAGTGGAGGTCTTGACGCTTCGGGCTACGCTTTGTTGTGCTCATTGCCTTGAGATAAGCGATGATTTCTTTTGTGACGGTCGCTCGATCAGGGATCTCTTGTGCAAGTCCCGGCATCAGCGTGTTGTGTCGGATACTCGATGGATTCTCGATCCAGCGTGTCAGGTACTCAGGCTTGATGTACTCGACCACACTCGTCGGGTAATTGAGTTCAGGTGCCTTGCCACCGCCTTCACCATTAATCATATGGCATGCCATGCAATACTTGCGAAAGTGCAAGAAACCAAGCTGCACTTCTGCGGACGCCTTGGCTGGCGGGGAAAGATTCGGAAAGCGAGTTGCAAATGCGGTGAGTTCGATACCTTTCACCTGGTAAGGCATGTCAGACGCGCCATCCTCAAGCAATCCTTTTGATTTTTTGTTGTCCCAGATTAAGTAGAGTGGCCCGAGTTGTACTATCTCGTTATTTTGTAGTACGTTGGTCATCGTAAATGGCACGTCGCTGTCGTGTGCAAAGGCGAAATAGGCATCGTGGGAAAGGAATTTTACTACCGGAATGCTCGCTTGATATCCATCCATGGAAATGAATACGACCTCCTCTGCTTTCTCCCACTCTTTGCCAAATGTGTTGTCAAAAAGTGGCCGGGCAGGATAAGCTTTGTAGACGCGGTCTTTTTTCTCGTGGATCTCAAAAATTTTTAACGAAACTGCTGGAGCAACAGTAGCAAGATCGCTTAAAGTCAGAGTCTTGACGATTTGACCTTTGTCCTTAAATTCAATGCCGATGTCGCTTTGTGAAAATGCTAGCGTAGGTAAACAAACGTTGCCGCAAACTGCAATAAAAGTTAGAAAAATATTTTGGAAATTTCTGGAGATTCGATTATTCATATTCTGCCTCGCAGGCTGTAACTACTCTTGAAAAGATGGCATCATTGGATACGAACTTTTGGCAAAAAACAATATAAAAGAAGCTTTACCAGGGCCTAAAGAATACCTTGGCTTCAGTATTTTTTAAATTTTATGAGTGCTAGCGAACTGAAAATTAATCAAAGAAGTGTTACTTTAATGGTTCTGTATTTTTATCAAGGAGGGAAGTCATGAAAGTCAAAATTGCGACAATTTGTTTTATGGCCGGTATATTACTGATACCCATTAGGGGCTTTACCGCCGATTCAACAATGGACCATCCAGACCCTATGACAATAGTTAAGGACTCGGATATAGCAAATAAAATAAAAACCCGACTGAACGCTGACAGACATTTGGGCAAATTCAAAAGTATTAAAGTTGATATGGATAACAATGGTGTTGTATGGTTGAGCGGTACTGCTCACCTTTTATCAGAAGAGGAAAAAGCTGTTGAAATCGCTCGGGGTACCGAAGGTGTGGTTATAGTTAAAAGCAACATCCAAATCAAGAATGGGCACCCCATACATGAGTGATGTCATAGGTGGCTTCGTATAAAACGCATGTTTGCATACCATGACGATATTCGTTAACGCCACCGAAACGTTTGGCCGGAGTTTCTCTAATAGCTTTGGGGCTTGAAATTCACTGAAGTAAACCCGGCTCTGCTGAGAAACTCACAAGCATTACCCATACCTCGGTAAGAGTGAATCTGTTAGGGAAACCCTGACTTATTTCTGCGCAGTGCTTGAAATAATTCGTCAATCTAAAGGAATGTCACTAAACTAATTTTCAGAAGGAGCAAGTGGTGCAAACGTTTTCCTGAACTTGGAATACGCGGCCAAAAAAACAAACCTGCCAGGATCAATTTTTAAGCGAGATTGAAGCGATCACGCCGTCGGTTGAGTTGGAAAGAAACGGTGTCATCCACCCATTAATTTGATGCTGGCTCGCCAGAGGAACTGCTTCCTGTTAATTAATTCATGAATTGTTTGATGGTAAAGCATTTTTATATTGGGCCAACAAGGTGAGTCATGAAAACGGCGACATCCTCCGCACTCACCATAAAATCTTAGACATTTTTAAGCTTTAATTTAGAATTTTGGCAGCGATGTACGCCTTAAGCTTTTCCAAATCTGCATCCATCACCTCAACGCATTGCGGTAATTTTTCGATACATTCCAATCCGGCAGGCCGCTCAGGATTGCGTCCGAGCGCTTCGATGATGGTGTCTTCAAACTTGGCTGGCAATGCAGTTTCCAAGCAGATTAGCGGCAAGCTAGGGCGGCGTTGTTCGAGGCCGACTTTAATCCCATCTGCGGTATGGGTATCGACCATTACGTCGTAGTCTTCCCACAGTTCGCGGATGATTTTAAGGCGGTCGAGATGCGTACTTTTGCCGGAAGCGAAACCAAATTTAGACAACTCATGCCAATAGGGCGTGCCCTTGATATCGAACGCGCCCCCTGCATCAATGCTGCTCCAAAATTCGCGCACCTTGGCTGCATCGCGCGCAACCAGGTCAAATATAAAGCGTTCGAAGTTGGATGCCTTGGAGATATCCATCGACGGGCTGCTGGTGTGATAGGTGTGATCCGTCGCGCGCGGGCGATATACGCCGGTTCTAAAGAACTCATCCAATACATCGTTTTCGTTAGTGGCAAGGATAAGCTGGCCGATGGGCAAGCCCATCATGCGCGCAATGTGGCCAGCGCAGATGTTACCGAAATTACCAGAAGGCACCGAAAATGCAACCTTCTCATCGTTGGATTGCGTCGCGGCAAAGTAGCCCTTGAAGTAATAGACGATCTGCGCCGACACGCGCGCCCAGTTGATCGAATTGACCGTGCCGATTTTATATTTGGCCTTGAAGGCGTGATCATTGGACACCGCCTTGACCAAGTCCTGCGCCTCGTCAAATACGCCACGGATGGCGATGTTGAAGATGTTTGGATCTTGCAGCGAATACATCTGCGCACGCTGGAAAGCGGACATTTTACCGTGCGGCGACAACATGAACACGCGAATGCCGCGCTTGCCGCGCATGGCGTATTCCGCCGCCGAACCGGTGTCACCGGAAGTGGCACCAAGGATATTAAGCTCTTCGTGCTGTTTATCCAGCACATACTCGAACAGATTGCCCAGCAATTGCATCGCCATGTCTTTGAACGACAAGGTCGGGCCGTTGGACAATTCTAGAATATGCATTCCCGATTCCAGCGTGCGCAGCGGGGTAATTTGCTGAGTGTCAGAATCGGCGCGGGCGTTGTGATAGTTGGCAGATGTATAGGTCTTGCTAACAATCGCTTTAAGGTCGTCTGCAGGAATATCCGTTGCAAATTTGGACAGCACGGCATAAGCGAGATCAGCATAAGGCAGATTGCGCCAGTGATCCAGATCGGCTCGCGTTACTTGCGGGTATTCTTCCGGCAGGTACAGGCCACCATCGGGCGCGAGCCCACCGAGCAGGATTTCGGTGAAATTTTTAGCGGGTGAATTACCGCGTGTAGAGATGTATTTCATTGCTATGCTCGCTTAGTTTTTAGTCCCTACTCTTTGTTATAGGAGAGAGAGGTAGAGAGTAAGTTTTTACAACTACTCTCAATAATGACGGAATGCCTTATTTGCCCAATTCTTCCATACGAATGCGCGTCACATTACCCACTACTACTGGCAATTTTTCAAGTCTGGCAATAGCTGCATTGATGCGCTTTTCGCGTGTCAAATGGGTAAGCAAAATCAAATCCGTCTCGTCTTCACCCTCACCCGGCTCTTTCTGAATCAAGGCATCAATCGAAATCTGCTCATCAGCCAGCACGCGCGTGATATCGGCCAGCACACCAGGTTCATCATGCACCCGCAGGCGCAGGTAGTAACAAGTCAGCACCTCAGCTATTGGCAGAATGGGCAGATCAACCAATTGATCCGGCTGGAATGCCAAATGCGGCACACGATGCTCTGGGTCGGCAGTGTGCATACGCGTTACATCTACCAGATCGGCAATCACAGCACTGGCCGTTGGTTCCGCACCCGCGCCCTTGCCGTAATACAACGTCGCGCCGACTGCGTCGCCCTGCACTACCACCGCGTTCATTGCACCTTCCACGTTGGCAATCAGTCGTTTGGCGGGAATCAAGGTGGGATGCACTCGTAACTCGACACCTGCCGTGGTGCGTTTGGTAATTCCGAGCAGTTTAATGCGGTAGCCGAGCTGTTCGGCGTACTTTATGTCCTTTGCATTAAGCTGGGAAATGCCTTCAATATACGCCTTGTCGAATTGCATCGGAATGCCGAATGCAATCGCAGAAAGTATGGTGATTTTGTGCGCGGCATCCACCCCTTCAATGTCGAAGGTCGGATCGGCCTCGGCGTAACCCAAACGCTGCGCCTCTTTCAGTACAGTATCAAAACTCAGCCCCTTATCACGCATCTCGGATAGGATAAAGTTGGTCGTTCCGTTAATAATCCCGGCAATCCATTCAATGCGATTAGCGCTCAGACCCTCGCGTACCGCTTTGATAATCGGCACACCGCCCGCCACTGCCGCTTCGAATGCAACCATCACACCCTGCTTTTGTGCCTCGGCAAATATTTCATTGCCATACATAGCCAATAACGCCTTGTTTGCAGTGACTACATGCTTACCATTAGCTATCGCC
The DNA here is from genome assembly GCA_003402375.1 of Candidatus Nitrotoga sp. CP45. Lineage (GTDB taxonomy): Bacteria > Pseudomonadota > Gammaproteobacteria > Burkholderiales > Gallionellaceae > Nitrotoga. The sequence continues at coordinate 79,547 of QFXJ01000045.1, read as the reverse complement.
TTAAGCACCAATTCCTTGGCCACACCGCAGCCGCCGATTAGCTCAATAACGATATCCACTTCCGGATCGCTCACCACAGCGAATGCATCGTCAACTACACGACAGGTACCCTGTGTAATTTCATTGGCACGCACCACGTCTTTTTCCGCCACCACAACAATACTTATAGGACGGCCCGCACGGCGGGAAATTTCTTCTGCATTGCGTGACAACACAGTAAATGTGCCCGCACCTACGGTGCCTATACCCAGTAGACCTACGTTCATTGGCTTCATTATTTTCTACTCCAAAATTCAATTCGTTTATTCACTCCCTCTCGGCTCCTTGTCAATCGGGATTGGGAAGAGTTAAGGCACATTTAGACCCTTTATTTATTTCTTCCCATAACGTTTACGGTAATACTCCAGAAAACGTGCAATTCGGCCAATCGCTTCGACTAAATCGTCAGCATTAGGCAAGAACACCACGCGGAAGTGGTCAGGGTTCGGCCAGTTAAAGCCCGTACCCTGAACCACTAGCACCTTCTCAGTTTCCAACAGTTCAAGGATAAATTTCTGATCGTCATTGATCGGGTACATCCTAGAATCCAGGCGCGGAAACATATATAGCGCGGCTTTCGGCTTGACGCATGACACACCCGGAATAGCGGTAAGCAATTGGTGTGCAAGGTCCCGCTGCTTGCACAGCCGTCCGGCAGGCGCGACCAGATCATTGATGCTCTGATAACCTCCCAGCGCGGTCTGAATGGCAAATTGCCCGGGCACGTTTGAACATAACCGCATCGAAGCGAGAATGCCTAGGCCATCAATATAATCCTGCGCGTGCTTCTTTCTGCCCGACACAATCATCCAGCCGGCACGATAGCCACAAGCGCGATAATTCTTGGACAGACCATTAAACGTAACGAACAGTACATCATCCGCCAGTGAAGCAATTGAGGTATGACTCACACCGTCATAGAGCACTTTGTCATAAATCTCATCGGCGAACACAATGAGTCTGTTTTTGCGTGCAACTTCAATAAGTTCTTGCAACAACGAATCCGGATATATCGTTCCAGTGGGATTATTCGGGTTGATCAACACGATGGCGCGCGTGTTGGGTGTAATTTTGCTGCTGATGTCAGCCACGTCCGGCAACCAATCAGCTTGTTCATCGCATAAATAGTGGCGTGGTGTGCCACCTGCCAAGGTGACCGCCGCCGTCCACAGCGGATAATCCGGTGCTGGCACCAGCACTTCGTCTCCCGTATTAAGTAGTCCCTGCATGGACATTACAATCAATTCGGATGCGCCATTGCCAATAAAAATATCCTCCAACCCGACTCCGGCAATATTTTTTTGCTGAGCGTAATGCATGATGGCTTTGCGCGCGGCAAACAGTCCCTTTGAATCAGAATAGCCGGAAGAGTTGGGCAGGTTATGTATTACGTCCTGCTGAATTTCTTCTGGCGCTTCAAAGCCAAATGAAGCTAAATTGCCAATATTCAGTTTTATAATACGATGGCCGTCCTCTTCCATTTGCTTAGCCCGCGTCATTACGGGGCCGCGAATGTCATAACAGACACTGGTTAGCTTGGTGGATTTCAATACAAGGGGCACCATTTCCATATCTGTACTATCAGGTTGTTTCAATTGGCTCTCTCAATCTTATTGCTTCAAAACTGTGACATCAATCCGCTGGGTGGTAGAATTTGACACAAACGAAGAACGTCACAGATACACTTATTGCCCTTGAAATTACTGACTGCAAAGGGCGTGATTCTAACCGAGCGCGCCTGGGTCAGCAAATGGAGAACTCGCGTGAAACTGCATCTCAACACCCGCACAAACCAAAATATTTTCACTGCCCACGGCACTGGCTATGTCACGGTCAGCAACCAGTGCTTTAAGCATTCCATAGTGGTCACGCCGGAACAGGTATTCACTGATTGGCAGCCGCACGGTTTTGATGCATTAAGCGAATCAGACTTCGCCTATCTTCTAGCCATGAAACCAGAAATTGTGCTGCTCGGAACCGGCACGCAGCAGCGCTTTCCGCATCCACGTCTATATCAGCAATTGACTGCGGCGGGCATCGGCGTAGAAAGTATGGATACTCCCGCCGCCTGCCGCACTTACAACATCTTAATGGGAGAAGACCGCAAAGTGGTTGCCGCCATCTTGTTATAACTTTTTATAAGTAGTTCAGTCATCCATCCGAATAAGCCCCCTTGCAACAACATATTATTTACTCCGCCAACGCGGCCGTTTTAATCATTGCATATACGTTCACTCCATTACGCAATTGCAGCCGGCCACATGACCAAGCAGTGATTTCAGCAAATAGATTTTGTCCTCCACTTAACTGTAATCCGAGTAGAACATGTCCTTCGCGGGCGTGCTCTATACACTGTATTGTCACCGGCAAAATATTCAACAGACTTGTGTTCTCCGGCTTAGTAAGCACAATACCGACATCCTTCGCAAGAATACGCAAACGTTGCGGCCTACCAACGCTATCTGAATAAATAGGATTACTCAGCCAAAAACAATCTTCGCCAACATGAAAAGAAGTCAGCCCATGTTCTTTTTTTAGCCCTAACTGACCCTCAATGACCGACACCACGCCTTCGTCGTTAAATAGCGGTGAATCCGATCGTGATAAAGCATGTTTAAGCGTTTCGACGCGATCAATGTGCCCATCCCGCAGAAACACCACGCGGTCTGCAAGTCGCTCTACTTCGGCTGGCGCATGGGTAACATACACAATCGGTACGTCCGCTTCCATTACCAAGCGTTCGAAATAGGGAAGGATGTCACGCTTGGTCTGCGTGTCAAGCGCCGAAAGTGGTTCATCCATCAATAGCAGGCGTGGACTTGTCAACAACGCACGCCCCAAGGCAACACGCTGACGTTCCCCACCGGAAAGTTGATTAACATTACGTTCAATCAAGTTTTCGATAGCCAACATACGAACGACTTCATCTAAATGGAGTTTACGCTCAGCAATCGGTGTGCGCTTGTAACCATAGAGGAGATTTTCACGTACAGACAGATGCGGCAACAAACTTGCCTCTTGAAAAACCATAGCGATCCGCCGCCGATGCAGCGGTACCCAGCAACGTCCATTCAGCCAAATTTCGTTACGAAAACTTACGCGCGCGCCGCTCGGGCGCTCCAAACCGGCAATCAGTCGCAGTAATGTCGTTTTGCCTGAGCCAGAACGTCCAAACAGAACAGTGACACCCTCTGCAGGCCAATCAACATCGGCATCAAAAATAAAGTTTGGGTGAGCAATCCGGGCACGTACTGACAAGGTCATGGCTTTACCATCTCAAAACCTCGATTAAACCAGTACACAACAAAAAGCACGATAAACGCGAAAATCAATAACATCAAACTAAGTCTTCCCGCAGCGGCATACTGCATACCTTCAGTATAGCCATAGATAGTGGTTGATAATACGTGGGTAACCCCCGGAATATTACCACCCACCATCAGAACTACCCCAAACTCGCCCATCGTGTGAGCAAAAGTAAGCGTCATGGCAACGATGAAGCCACTTTTTGTCATCGGTAAAATTACACTAATGAAACGATCAATCACGCCAGCCCCAAGTGAAGCGGCAACTTCGATCGGGCGTCGCCCCAAGTTGGCAAATGCTTGCTCTAAGGGTTGCACGGCAAACGGCAAAGAATACAACACTGAGCCGATCAATATCCCCTCAAAAGTAAAGGCAAGATGATGTAGCCCGATATCCTCTAACGTTCCGCCGATGAAGCCGCGCGGGCCAAGCGCAATCAAAAGATAAAATCCAAGCACGGTGGGCGGCAACACCAGCGGCAATGCAACTACAGCCTGCACGGCAGTCCGGCAGGTAGAACGCTTGCTAGTTAACCACCAAGCCAAAGGCGTAGCAACCACCATCAAAATTAATGTGGTGCACAAACAAAGCTGTATCGTAAGCCAGATCGCTGTCCAGTCCTCTGCGGTCAAACTCAAGCTTTGTCTGAAGGACTCCAAAATCTATCTTGCCGAAGAGTGATGTTTTTTGGGTAGCGCAAAACCATAGCTTTCCATGATTTTGCGCGACTCTGGCGTCTGGACGTAAGCCGCAAATCGCCGCGCAAGCACACTGCCCTTCGCTCGCTTGGTTATTATAAAGGCTTGTGCCAACGGCTCATGAAGACCATCATCAATCAAGCTATACCCTCCTCGTTTAGACATTTCAGGGTTAAGCGCCAGCGAAAGGGCAATAATACCGGCATCGGCTGCCCCGGTACTTACCATCTGTGCGGTATGTTCGATATTTTCGCCAAAGACAAGCTTGCCTTGTAGTTTTTCCCACATCCCGGCCAATTTCAGCGCTTCCTTGGCACGCATACCATAAGGTGCAAATTCGGGATTAGCGATGGCCACTTTACGAATGGCCGATTCAGACAATTTTTGCAGCGTCAGCTTAGTGGCATCAGTCGTTGCAGACCAAATTACCAGACGACCAATCGCATAAACTTCAGGATCAGTGCTCGTTAGCCCTTTGTTTTTCAACATCTGTGGAAAATCAACGTCGGCCGCAAACAACATGTCAAAAGGCGCGCCATTCTGAATTTGCATAGTAAATTTCCCTGACGAGCCATACATAGCCTTCACCACGTCATTACGATTTTCGGCATTAAACTTACTCACGATATCGGCCATGGCAAATTTTATACTGGAAGCGGCGACGATCGTGATGGTTTCCGCTATGGCGATACTGGATCCAAACGCGAATGCTACCGCGATAATAAGGGTGTGAAAAATTTTAATCATAGTAAAATTCCTTGTCATTGGTTGGAATTAAAATGCGACTACCGTAGCGTCTATCCAAACCAGGTGTGAGTCTTCACCTCGCCCGGGCGTCACTTTTTGGGACGTCGCTTTGGCAAAATCCCCCGCCATGAAGTAGGAATAGCCGATAACCATTGATAAGTGTTTATTGACTGGAAATTGTGCACGAACATCAATCTCTTGACCGATGTCCTTGCCACTTTTTCCCGTTGTGTCGCGTAAGTTGGGCACAGTCCAACGGTCCGTGGCGCTAGCTAGTTTGTACCAGCTATAGCCAAAATCAATTTTTATGTTAGCGGTAGGGTTGAATTCCCCGCGAAGCTTATTGGCCTGGAAATTTTCCATAACGATCAAATTACTATGAGACAACGGTCTGAAAAACCCGAATAAACGCTCGAAACGTTGACTGGTACTGTCATTTGGATTTTTATCTCCGCTGGCATAGCCTCGATAGGCCATGACCCGGGGTTTCCATGCATGTGCAAAGGTATAGCCTGCTTCCACGTCATAATCATAGGCATCGTGAACCTGTCCTCCATCATCACCCCATTGCTTGATATAGCTCAAGTCCCAATCGATACCGGTATTGCTTACTATCCCATATGCACGCAAGCCCCCAGTGCTAATGTTACGATCTTTTTTGTCGGCTGCGGTGGCAGGCGCGCCCGTCGAAGTATATTTTAGCTTACTGCCATTTTGTTGCAGCAAGTAGTAATAAGGTTGCAGCGTAACCACATTTGACCATTTGCGGATGTCAAACGCAGCCCCATAGAACCGCTGCGCTTCATTGGCTATGTCTGCTTGCTCCATAAAGCGAATTATTGGATTAAAGGCAAAGAGGGTTCCTTGCCAGTCACTGTTTAGCTGGCCTAAAACTGCACGGTAACCTTGAAAATTATTCGTGGTATTACGATATTCATTTCGTGCAATCAAGCGTTTATCTGTTAACTCAAAAGCCATACGCCCCGCTCGCAGACTGAGCGGCCTGTCGTTACCCAACGCATCCACACCCAACGCATCCTTGAAATATAATTCCCCATAGCCTTGAATAAATTCTTTTTTATTAACATCTAAATTAGTGGAAGGATATTGGTAGTTATAGCGCCGAGAATCCTGAAATTCAAAGGTAGCGCGTAATGGGTCGAACTTGTTTTTTACGGCAGCAAAAAGACGTGTCCGTAATGAAAATGGTTCGTCCACTTTATCTGTGGTTTTACGAAAGTCATTTTCATTATATTCATAGCGAAGCCGAGATACCACACCCACGTCCAACCAATTTACATTTTCCCAACCGTCAATATCTTTAAGCCATGTTTTGTTAGCTTGCTTAACATAGCGCGGGGGTTCAGTTTGAATGGCTAACCCAGAACTACGGAATTGAACATAATAACTAGGGGTCTTAACCGGAGCCTTAACTTCTGATGCTTCAGGTTTAGTTGTTTTTTTTACTTGCAAGGAGGTATCTGCTTGGGCCATTACCTGCGATTGCTCTATTGTTGGTATTTCCTGGCCCGATTCTTTCATTTGCGGTTTTAACTGCGTATTTTCCTGCGCCGCAGAATAGGGGGATGCCACTAACAAGCTACTAGCCAGAATACCGGCTTTTATCGTCGATTCAGATCTTTTAATCTTGAGAAGAACCAGCCCTATTAGGCTTATACCCTTCTTAAAATAGACAGGCTTATTATTAAGCCACTCCAATGGGAAATTTAAAGTTTTATTCACAAATTTTTCCTGAATTAAATAATTCCAAAACAAAATATATATAACTATATAACGATTATTATTAAAAAACCGCATGGGCTGCGGTTTTTTTGATACATTTCTTTATTCTTTGACAGCAAGTATCACATGTGAAGCCTTAATAAGCGCACAAGCCGCGCTACCAATCGAGAAGTTAAGTAAGTTTTGCGATTCATTGGTGATAATCGCAACAAGCGTATTGTCATTACCGAAATCAAGGGCCACTTCGGTATTTATAGCACCTTTCTCTATTCGGCTGACCACCCCGCACAGCCGATTACGCGCCGACGTTATGATATTCTCATCCGCTAATGTCAAAATCACCCATGATGACTTAATTAACGCGTATGCAGTTTTACCTGGCACAAGACCCAATAACCGTGCACTTTCGATTGTTACAATGGCATACACCGTTACACCACTTTCTAACCTAAGTGTCACTTCTGAATTAACTACCCCATCAATAACTGTTACAACAGTACCTTTCAACGTATTACGTGCACTTGTTCTCATCTGAAATTCCCCTTAATCAAAGTTATCCAACTCCTCTTTATCGGGTACCACAAATAACTGGGTTTGTAGCGGCTCTGCGGCGACTCAATTAAGCTTCCAGATGCGCCCTGCTTCAGTCAAATCTAACCCGCCACCACACCGTATGTATCCACTTTATTTCGAAGTGGCCATCAAAATGTATATTACTACATAACGATAGACAATAAACCATATTTTTTAAAATTATTCAATTTATACATCAACAGTAAAATCATTACCCCATCGCAATGAGATAGGCTGAGCAAAATGGACCCACGTTTTATTAAACGTGAAACGAATGACAGATTGGCTAATCAAGACTGACATCGAGACTGCCACAATAGAATCCACAGGTATTTACTGGGTTTGTGGCGTATGAAGTACTTGAGTCGCACGGCATTAATGTCATTCTTGCCAATGCACGCGAAGCGCGTGCTGTATCTGGCAGAAAGAGTGACGTACACGATCTCTAATAGCTGCCTATTGGGCGGGGGGGAGCGAAATCCTGATGTAACGGCTGCAATGCGCGATATTCGTTACAATGCTTAATACGAATCAACCCATGTCCGCGGCGCCACTTTTCAAAACACGTCACCCTACCAAGCAGCCAAACAAACGATGTGACCTTCAATATTCACTCGGCCATGTACCCATTGGCTTGGACTGATCTGACGCAAATTCATGGTATTGGCCCATTTCTTACATTACGATTAGCTGCTGGATAGAGGAAGGGCTACAGCAACGCCCCATAAAGGGGACTACTCAATATGAAAATAGATTGGCGGCGCGAACCCGTTGACGTCCATTATTGACAACCGACCTCACTCGTAGTTTTTTGGTTACAACAGATTACCATCTATAATGATGGTCTAAAATCAAGGGACTCTGTACTACTCTAGCAGGGCGATAATTTCGCTAATTTCACGACGTAATTCGGACAAATTAGGGGATGACTGAAGCAGTTGCGGCTGATTTTCTATTTGCTGTCCAACAAAATCACTCAGGCGACCACGAGCTCCACTGATAGTAAAACCCTCTTCATACAGCAACTGCCTGATACGACGGATGAGTAAAACTTCATGATGCTGATAATAGCGCCGATTACCACCCCGTTTAACTGGCTTAAGTTGGGTAAACTCCTGCTCCCAATAACGCAATACATGCGCCTTCACCCCGCATAAGTCACTTACTTCGCCAATAGTAAAATACCGCTTCGCCGGAATCGATGGCAGGGCGGTATTAAGCTTGCGGTTTTCCATGATAATTTATTTCTACCATGCTCTTGAGTTTCTGGCTGGGATGAAAAGTTACTACGCGGCGCGCTGTTATGGGGATATCTTCGCCTGTCTTTGGATTGCGCCCAGGACGCTGGGGCTTATCACGTAGCTGAAAATTGCCAAAGCCTGATAGCTTAACACTTTCACCATGTTCAAGTTGAGCACGAATTTCTTCGAAATAAGACTCAACCATATCCTTAGCTTCACGCTTATTCAAGCCAACTTTTTCAAACAGTAAATCCGCGAGCTCTGCTTTGGTTAATGTCATTGATTACCCCTTATATACGTAACTGCGCACCATGCTGTTGCAAAACCGCAGCCAAGCGCACGATACTTTGTTCAATTTCACTATCAATTAATGTTTTTTGAGTATCTTGCAATAACACACGGAAAGCAAGGCTTTTTTTTCCGTCCCCCACACCTTTACCACGATACAGATCAAACAGCGCAATTTCTGCCACATAAGAGGTATTGCTACCTAGCATGGCATCCAATAAAGATTGGGCTGTTACACTTTCATCCACGACTACGGCAAGATCCCGACGTACCCGCGGAAACTTGGAAATCTCGCTGGCATGTGGTACATCGGCTGAGATCAAGGCATCCAGCTCAACCTCAAACCACACTACTGTCTGCGGAATTCCATACTGCTGCAACCACTTCGGATGCAACTCTCCTATCCAACCCACCACTTGCCCATGCAGCAAGACTTGTGCCGAACGCCCCGGGTGGGAGGCAGGGTGCGGCGACGCCAAAAAACTTAATAGTATTGGAGCAAACAGCGCTTCTAAATCCGCCTTTACATCATAAAAATCCACGCTACGCGCAGCCACACCCCACTGCTCCGGCAGTGCCGTACCGTAAACCAATCCGGTCACTCGTTCGTGCTGTGCATAACTGCCCGGCTCGGCGGCAAAACAAGCACCTATTTCGAACAGACGAACACGCGGCTCCTTGCGTGCGAGGTTTGATCGCAAAACAGCGAGCAGCCCACCGAGCAAACTGCTGCGCATCACGCTCATCTGGCTGGCAATTGGATTCTTCAACGTGACCGGTTCGGCATTGCCGCTTAGGTCGCACTCCCACTCCTCGTCCACAAAGGCGTAGGTTATTGCTTCCTGGTAGTCGCGCAACACCAGCGCTTGGCGCAGCCTGGCCAAGGGGCGCTGCCCCTCGGCCAGCGGCAACATGGTCATACGCGCTTGCGGCGGCACAGCTTGTATTTGCTCGTAACCATGTACGCGTGCGACTTCCTCGATTAGATCTTCCTCAATGGCGATATCGAAACGGTAGCTGGGCGGTATGACACTGAATTCGTCGCCTTTTTGCTGAGCAATCATACCCAGGCGCAGCAGCATTTGTGCAATCTCCTGCCCTTCCAGTGACACACCCAACACGCGCTCGATTCGTGGCAAACGTAATTTCACCGGATTGCGAGCGGGCAATTCACCCAGCACTTCACTCACCACACCAGCTTGTCCGCCGCAGATATCAAGAATCAATTGCGTGGCCCTGTTTAATGCTTCCTTTGTAGCGGCAAAATCCACACCGCGCTCGAAACGAAAAGAAGAATCAGAGCCAAAACCCAAGCGGCGCGACTTGCCGACAATCACGCCAGGTGCGAAGAACGCGCTCTCCAGAAAAATATCCGTGGTCGTGTCGTCCACTGCGCTGTCCGCCCCGCCCATCACGCCTGCCAATGCGATCGGCTGCATATCATCGGCGATTATCAGCATGTCTTCTTGCAGGTTCACAACTTGCTCATTGAGCAGCTTCAGGCTTTCACCTGCACGTGCGAAACGCACTTCGATGTCGCCGTTCAATTTGTTCAGGTCAAAAGCATGCAACGGCTGACCCAACTCAAGCAATACGTAGTTGGTCACGTCCACCAGCGCACTGATGCTGCGCAAACCGCAGCGCTCCAGACGCTGCACCATCCATGCTGGCGTGGCTGACGTCGCATTTACTCCGGCAATCACGCGTCCCGCATAGCGTGGGCAAGCGGCTGATGGAGCCACCCGGACCTTACAGCTACGGTCGCAGCCTTGTTTGAAATCTGCTTGGGGCAAGGCTTGTAATGGTGAGCCCGTCAAGGCAGAAACTTCACGCGCGATGCCATACAACGACAGACAATCGCTACGATTTGGCGTCAACTTGAGTGTGATTTGATGATCGTCAAGATCGAGGTGCTCGCGTATGCTCTGCCCGACTACTGCATCAACAGCTAACTCCATTAGACCCTGGCTCTCTTCCGCCAAACCGAGCTCCTTTTCCGAGCACATCATGCCAAACGATGCGACGCCGCGCACCTTGGCCTGCTTGATCTCGATGCCCGACAGCTTCGCTCCGACCAGCGCGCAAGGCGCTTTCATGCCGACACTGACGTTCTGCGCGCCGCACACGATATTCAGTGGCTCGGCTTGACCTATGTCCACGGTCAACACGTTTAAGCGGTCAGCATCAGCATGCTTATCCATGGTCAACACCTGTGCGACGACTACCTTGTCGAAAGCTGGCGCAACCGCATTCATCGCCTCCACTTCCAACCCAGCCATTGTCAACAGGTGCGCTAGCTCATCACTGGAAAGCGATGGATTGACGAATGAGCGCAGCCAGGATTCGGAAAATTGCATAGTTAATTAAACTGTTTGAGGAATTGCAGGTCATTTTCGAAGAACAGCCTGAGGTCATTCACGCCGTAGCGCAGCATGGCCAAGCGCTCCACACCCATACCGAAAGCAAAGCCAATATATTTCTCACTGTCGATACCGACGTGCTTCAGTACGTTCGGATGCACCATTCCGCAGCCGCCGATCTCTAACCAGCCGCCATTCCAGCTCATATCCATTTCAGCCGAGGGTTCTGTGAACGGGAAGAACGAGGGACGGAAACGTACTTGCATGTTTGACGTCTCAAAATAGTTCTGCAAGAAGTCGGCAATCACACCCTTGAGGTCAGCGAAGCTCACGCGCTCGCCTATCCACAATCCTTCAACTTGATGAAACATCGGCGAATGGGTGGCATCGGAATCCACACGATAGACGCGTCCCGGCGCAATGATGCGTATGTCCGGCATGGTCAGCTGATGTTTATGTTTCTCAACATGCGCCTGCATGTAGCGGATCTGGATCGGTGAGGTATGCGTGCGCAGCACGTGCTGCTCGTCGATGTAGAAAGTGTCATGCATAGCACGCGCCGGATGATCTTCCGGGATATTCAGCGCGGTAAAATTGTAAAAATCGCTTTCGATCTCCGGGCCTTCCGCCACGGCATAACCGATTGAATGGAACAGCGTCTCGATGCGCTCCAGTGTGCGCGTAACCGGATGCAACCCACCACAACCTATCCCTCTGCCCGGCAGAGTTACATCCAGCGCCTCCGCCTTAAGTTTAAGTTGTAACTGGCTATGCTGTAGGGCCTCGCGTCTTTTCTGCAAGGCACTCTCGATGCTCTGCTTAACCTGATTGATCCGCACCCCCGCTGCTGGACGCTCTTCGGCAGACAGTTTGCCAAGACCTTTCAACAACACAGTCAAACGGCCCTCTTTACCCAGATAGCGCGCCTTGACTTGCTCCAATTCCGTTGCCTGTTCAATCGCAGCAAACTGTTTCAGTGCTTCGTCGAGAATTTTCTCAAGTTCTTGCATGACTGGTATTTATTAAGTATCTCCTCTGAAAGAGGAGATAGAGAGGTTAGTGACATAATTGGGTCGAGATCGCAAATCGCCCTACAGTCGCTCAAAAAAGTTAATTGCTAATCAATAACATAATTTGAGCGGCTTTATAAAAAACAAAAAAGAGGCGCCGAACGCCTCTTTAATGTAGTTTAGCTTGAGCTTAAACGCCGAGGCTGGCTTTGGCCTGTCCGACAATTTGTATAAAGGCAAGCTTATCAAATACGGCAATATCCGCCAACACCTTACGGTCGATGCTAATCGCAGCTTTCTTGAGGCCGTTCATGAAAACGCTGTAGCTCAATCCTTGCTCACGTGCCGCTGCATTGATACGTGCAATCCACAATGTGCGGAACTGGCGCTTGCGTTGCCGACGATCACGGTAGGCGTATTGACCAGCCTTCATTACTGCTTCTTTGGCAATACGATAGACATTTTTACGGCGGCCACGGTAACCCTTGGCCAGATCTAAAACTTTCTTATGGCGCGCTCGCGCCGTTACACCACGTTTAACTCTTGGCATGTTCTACTCCTTATGCGTAGGGCATCATGGCGCGAATAGACGCCGTGTTGCTTGCGTGAACTTCGGTGGTACCACGCAATTGACGCTTGCTCTTGGTGGTCTTTTTGGTCAGGATGTGGCGTTTAAATGCTTGTGCGCGCTTGATACTGCCGCCTGCACGCACTTTGAAGCGCTTTGCAGCACCACTTTTTGTTTTCATTTTAGGCATAACTACTCCTTTATTTGATGACATCAGGAGGCTCCTGATAGGAACACTTTAAAACCTGGAATCACTTATCCGGGACTGTTTAATACTAATCTGCCCCGACCAGTCCCTTAACCCGAGCAGTATCAAAAAATTACCCCGGCGTGGCCGGAGACTTACCTCATAAATTATTTTTTCTTCGGCGCCAGTACCATCACCATCTGACGACCTTCCATTTTAGGAAACTGCTCCACGGTACCGTGCTCTCCGAGATCAGCCATAACCCGCTCCATCATTTGCATGCCAATATTCTGATGTGCAATCTCACGTCCACGGAAACGTAACGTGATTTTGGTCTTGTCACCTTCCCCCAAGAATCGAATCAGGTTACGCAATTTAATATTGTAATCGCCATCATCCGTACCTGGCCTGAACTTGACTTCCTTTATCTGAATCTGCTTTTGCTTAAGCTTAGCCTCGTGCTGTTTCTTGCTCTCAGCATACTTGAACTTGCCAATGTCCATGATGCGACAAACCGGCGGTTCCGCCATTGGTGCAACTTCCACCAGATCCAAATCAGCCTCTTCAGCCAAACGTAATGCTTCCGCGACTGCCACAACACCAAGCGGCTCCCCTTCTACACCAACAAGCCGCACCTGAGGCGCTGTTATTTGCTCGTTGAGGCGCTGTTCTTTATCCTGAGCTATTGCAGTTTCTCCATTAAAAAATTAAACCGTGCTACCCGCTTGCAGCTCCAATTGCAAGTGTTGTAATAACACCGCCATCGACATCTGCCCAAGATCCTCACCTTTTCGGGTTCGCACGGCAACCAAATCAGCAGCCATTTCCTTATCACCTATTACCAGTATATAAGGCAATTTTTGTAAGCTATATTCTCGTATTTTATAGGTAATTTTCTCATTACGCAAATCCAAGTGCACACGAAACCCGGCTGCTCGCAAAGTTTCTGCAACTTGAGTAGCATAGCAATTTTGTGCCTGCGAGATATTCACCACTGCCATCTGCACCGGCGACAACCACAGCGGGAAAGCTCCAGCGTGGTGTTCGATAAGAATTCCCATAAAACGCTCTAAAGAACCAAGAATAGCACGGTGCAACATTACTGGCGCTTTACGCGTATTGTCCTCGTCCACATATTCCGCGCCCAAACGTACCGGCAGGTTAAAATCCAACTGGATGGTGCCGCATTGCCACACACGTCCCAATGTGTCTTTCAGAGAGAATTCTATTTTCGGCCCATAGAATGCCCCCTCACCGGGCTGTAATTCATATTCCAGGTCATTCTGACGTAATGCCGCAGCCAGTGCCGCCTCCGCCTTATCCCAGGTTTCGTCGGAACCAACACGTTTCTCTGGACGAGTAGAAAGTTTTACCAAAACATCATTGAAACCAAAATCTGCGTACACCTTTTGCAACATCACGATGAAATCCGCTACTTCACTTTCGATCTGACGTTCGGTACAGAAAACATGTGCATCATCCTGGGTAAAGCCGCGCACTCGCATCAAGCCATGTAGAGAACCAGACGGCTCATTACGATGACAGGATCCAAATTCGGCCAGACGCAGGGGTAACTCGCGATAACTGCGCAGGCCGTAATTAAAAATCTGTACGTGCCCCGGACAATTCATCGGCTTCACCGCAAAGTCCCGCGCCTCTGAATGAGTAGTAAACATATTGTCGTGATAATTTTCCCAATGCCCAGATTTCTCCCAAAGCGTACGATCCATCATGGTGGGAGTGCGAACTTCCTGATAACCATACTCGCGGAACTTGCCGCGCATGTAACTCTCGACTACCTGCCAGATGACCCAACCATTCGGATGCCAAAACACCATGCCGGGCGCATCGTCTTGCATGTGAAACAAATTAAGCTGCTTGGCAAGTTTTCGATGATCACGTTTCTCCGCCTCTTCCAAGCGGTGTAGATAGGCATCAAGATCTTCTTTCTTAGCCCAGGCAGTACCATAAATACGCTGCAACATGGCATTACGTTGATCGCCGCGCCAGTAAGCGCCAGCCACACTCATCAACTTGAACACCTTAAGCTTGCCAGTGGACGGTACATGCGGGCCACGGCAAAGATCGGTGAAATCACCTTCAGTGTAAAGTGACACGGCCTGCTCGACGGGAATAGATTCGATAATCTCCGCCTTATAATACTCCCCTATGCTTTTGAAATAGGCAACCGCTTCGTCGCGCGGCAGCTCTTTGCGCGTTACCGGAATATCACGCCTGGCCAATTCCGCCATGCGTTTTTCAAGCGCCGCCAAATCATCCGGGGTAAAAGGACGTGCATAAGAGAAGTCATAGTAAAACCCATTGTCAATCACCGGGCCAATAGTCACTTGAGCCTCGGGGAACAACTCCTTGACCGCATAAGCCAGAAGGTGCGCAGTGGAATGGCGAATAATCTCCAACCCGTCCTCGTCCTTATCGGTGATGATGGACAATGCTGCATCAAAAAAAATAAGGTGAGAGGTATCAACCAGATGCCCATCAACCTTACCAGCCAGCGCCGCACGCGCCAAACCCGCGCCTATACTCTGCGCAACTTCAGCGACGGTAACGGGCTGCGCGAAACTGCGTTGCGAGCCATCTGGCAATGTAATACAAGGCATATATATATCTTAAATTAAAGTAAAAAAGTGAGACACCCGCACACATAAACAAACTACGGAAAACTTCTAAAATGCTTAACGTGCGGCAGACCCGTATTGATTATATTTATATTTTGGTAAGGGTGTGAATAATTTTATTTGTGTGATCACATGGCAAGCCCCAATCACCCATGCACACCTTTTGGTCAACAACTTCCAAACGTTCACAACGCTAAGCTCTTGATCATGCTTCGCCGCTCTTGCCCGCTTGCATAGCGCTTACGGCGTGATTTCTGGCTTCGAAATGCTGACGCATGTCTCCTCTATCACGTTTGACTATGTGGCGATATGCCGGTAGATCATTTCATGGCTGATCTGCAATAACTGCTTGATCTAAATTCTCCGCCTGCCCACGAGCGATGCAGAGCGAAGTATCCGCGATACATTCTTCATTAAACCATCATGGTATTTTCGGCCCCGGCCAGACATTTTCCCGGACGCAGCACGGCGGTCACCAAGGTACCGGGGGAACTTTAAACACCAGCAAAGACAGTTAACTGTGGCCGTAAGGTGGCTGTAAAAAAAAAGCGCCTGCTGTCCATAGATAGTGGCGGGCACTGTGGTCGAAAATCAAGGAGGATCATCTGCGCTGCGTCAACAAATCGTGCAGGGGGTTAATGTAGCTTGACGTACAGGGATCAGTAATAGCTGCGATCAAGTGATCCATCAGGTTAATGCGGTACCCCACGTTATTCGCCATTTTTATGAGAAATAGGCTGGATAGATAAATACCCAAATGGCTTATCGCGTCATTATTAGCCCAGTACACCCACTTTCATATGCGCCATTACCGCCCATTATTTATTTTGCGGATCAGTTATAAATCCTATTTTATTCAAACCGCCAGACTGTGCGGCAGCCATTATTTCTACAATTTTTTCATATTGAGTAGTGCGTTCTGCACGTATATGCAGCTCAGGCTGTGGTGTCTTTTTCGAAGCCTCAGCGATACGGACATTCATTTGTGCCGCATCAATAGTTTCGTTATTCCAATACATAAGGCCTTGCGCATCAATCGACAGGTTGATGCTCTCCGGTTTGATCTCATCGCGCTGGTTGGTCGCACGTGGTAAATCAATTTTTACGCTATGGTTTATCACCGGAATTGTGATGATAAATATAATTAACAACACCAGCATGACATCGACTAACGGTGTGGTGTTAATCTCCGGGTTAAAGTCATCGTCCGTATCGGACAGAGAGCCCATTCCCATTATGCACTCCTGACGGCGACAATTTTAGCGCCATTATCGCCGACAATCTCGGTACTGCTGGAGCGGGCACCAGTAATAAACAGCGCATGCAAATCGAATCCAAATTTATTCAGCTTTGCAATAGTGGATTTATTGCTTCGGACTAAAGCGTTATAGCCAAAGGTAGCCGGAATCGCTACCGCCAAACCTAGCGCGGTCATAATCAATGCTTCGCCTACTGGTCCAGCGACCTTGTCGATACTAGCTTGTCCCGAAGTGCCGATCGATACAAGAGCGTGATAAATACCCCACACCGTACCAAGCAGGCCGACAAATGGCGCGGTCGAACCAACCGATGCCAATACAGCCATACCGGTTTGCAGCTTACCGGAAGTGTCATCTATCGCTTGCCGCAATGACAGCGTAACCCAATCGCTGACTAATAGCTGGTCGTGCAAATGACCTTTGTGCGCAGCATGATGGCGCATAGCAATCACACCTGCCTGTGCGATATCGGAAAATGGATTGTTGGTACCAAGCGTGGCAACACCTTCAGCCAAGTTAGTGGTATCCCAAAATGCGTGACCGGCAGCATGTGACGCACGACGATAGCTCAATAGCTGAAGAGCTTTAGTGACAATCACGTACCAGGATGCGATCGACATAACGACAAGTAGTACAGTGACGCCCTTGGTGATTAAATCACCTTGAATCCATAAACTATCTAGTCCATAAGGAGTTGTTTGCATGACGATTCTTTCTTCAATTATCCAAATGAAAGGTAATAGGCACGATAGCATAAACAGTAGTTGCTCTGCCATCTTCGATATGCGGCTTGAACATTGCATGTAGGACTGCTTGCCGCGCTGCTTCGTCCAGTCGAGGCGAGCCCGATGTTTTTTGTACATCGACCCGGGTGGGGCGGCCAGTTTCATTCACCAGTACGCGAAGGGTAACCCGTCCTTCTTCACCCATGCGTCTGGCGAGGGGCGGATATTCCGGTACAGGTGCTTGTAGATACTCCACACCGGTTGAAACGGTCTTAGGTTGGGAGGGTGGAGGCGGAGTTGCAGGCATAGGTGGAGCGGACAGCACCGGCTCAGAGGGTGGAGCCACTACGGCTGGCTGAGGTGGGACAGGCGGTTGCGGAGGAACGGGCGGTGTTGTGATAGCTTGCTCTGACGGTGTTCTGTTAATAACTGGAATTACCGGTGGCGGAGTGATAGTTTGCTTGACGACTGGCACTGGTTTTGGTGGTGTTGGCTGAGGTTCTGGTGGCATTGGCTCTGGTGTATTGTCAACTGTAATTAAACTGACGAATACTTCTTTTGGCAATCCTTGTTCGGCTTTCGGTAATACTTGCTCGGTTTGGTAAAGCCAGCCGTTTAGCAATGCATAGATAAAACCGATGTGAAGCAAGATGATTAGCAGCAGTGGTACTAGGCGCTTAACCTGTGGCCAAGTCATTATGGGGAGATGTGGTGCTGAAAATAATGATATTGCGCTCATGTACCGTTTCTATATTGCAATTGCCATTGCACGAGTTTAGCAAGCCATTGCCTGAACTGGATATTAGCGCATATTAAATGAGCGTTGACAAGCTAAGAAGCTAGTTTAGCGGCATTCGTTTTTCGATCAGAGAAATATGTATAGATTAACCAAGCTAACGGCAAAATGCCAAAGCTGTACGAAAACCATTGACTATATTCACCTTCCGGCGACCAAGGTTCAGTGGCCACATGCCAATAAGCGTTATCAACCAAAGGTAGCGCACCTGCTTCAGTAAATTCATGGAATGCATAGAATATTAATTGCAACGCAAAGATTGTCATAAAAACAGCGGTAAACTGAAAAAATTTCTGTAAATTTATTCGCCGACCAAATTTGACCCAAGCCCATGCGAGTAAGCTTGCCAGTAAAACGCCAAGCACTGCCCCGATCGCCATACGCGACGTTTCTGCTTGCGCCGCGAACGAAGCAATCATAGTTGCCGTTTCGACCCCCTCGCGTCCCACCATAAATGCGGAAAAAAAGAAGGCCATCATCCAGGCACGACCAGAAGACTGTTCCGATACTTTATTGAAACCATCGGTAATTTCTCTCTTCATAAACTTACCCATCTTGCTCATATGCACTGTGCAATAAATGACTGATATGGCAGCTACAAGTGCCATCATCCCCATCCAAAATGGAGAAATAGCGCCAATACGAGCCAGTAGTACCCCCAGCAATGCGGACAGTAGCAGCGCCAAACCTACACCACTATATACTGCCGGAATCAATTCGCGACGGCTAGTTTGTGTTAAATAGATCAATGAAATTGCAATGATCAAAAAAGCTTCCAAACCTTCTCGAAAAGTAATCATCAGTGTCTCAAACATGACTTCTCCTGTATGGTATGTAAGCCGATGTGGCTGACATCCCGGATTTATCTAACTATTAGTATTAGAATTTGTGACCAGCTTTAGCTTGTTGCGGAAGGGTAGCCCGAAGCCTATCTATTCGACCCATTATAATTAATCACCATCTCGCGCTTTTGAAGCAAATCCTAATTCTTTAGATACGAACAACTAAACTTGTTTTAGAGCTGGAAGCCAATACGACCACAATACAATTCAGAAACTGCCATCTCTATATCACCGTTAGAAAAACGGCCTAAATCCATGAAATGCAAATGCGAATAATTCGTGCTTATTGTCATCTTTCTAAAAAGAAATTGCAAGTTTGTACATTTCAGTGTAGGGAGCCATACAGTACCTAGTTCAAAGATGGGAAAAGATAATTAGTTTTCAGATACAGCCATATCCATTACTTAATTTCAAGACGGCAACGGTCGCTGTACCGACTTAACGGGAAGTTGCGGCCACCCTCCAGCCAACGCCTTAAACAAATCAGCAACTGCTGTACGCTGGGCACGCTCTGCATCAATGCGGTTCAATTCTGCTTGCAAGTAATTCCGCTCCACATCCAGAAATTCCAAGCGGCTAGAAATGCCTACTTGATATCGCAATTCCGCTTGTTTATGAGCTTTCGAAAGTGCCCTGCTGCGGGAGCTTTCAGCGGCTAGCGCCTGATGCGCCGACTCTTGTGCAAACAAAGCGTTACGCACATCGGCGAAAGCACTGGCAACTGCCTGCTTATATTGAGCTAACGCCTGATCACGGCGAGACTCTGCTACCTGCACCCCAAATTTAATGCGGCCAGCATTAAAGATTGGCTGACCAATACCAGCGGCAAACTGAAAAATACCTGCGGGTCCGGTGAAAAGATTAGAAAGAGAAATACTTTCACTGCCGAGATACGAGGTCAAACTAATTGAAGGAAAGAATTGCGCGCGCGCTGCGCCGATACGCGCATTCATTGCTATTAACTTTTGTTCTGCTTCTTGTATATCTGGTCTACGTAATAATAATTCAGCCGGTAATCCATCCGGTACCCAAATATTAGTCAGAGTGGGATTTCCCCGCTCTAATTTGCCATTCATGATGTTGCGCGGTGAGCGGCCTAGCAACAGCGCGAGGCTTGCTTCTTGTTGGTCACGAGCTTTAGTAACGGAAATTAGTTGTGATTGTGCAGCGTTAGCATCAGCCTCAGACTGGTGTAGCTCATATTCTGAAATGACCCCTACTTCATAACGCTTTGTATCTAATGCGAGCCTTTCCTGACGTCCAGCTAATACTCGGCGTATAGCAGACTCTTGTGCATCAGCCGACAGCAAAGCGAAATATTGCTGCGCTACTTGTGCAGTTAGTGATAAGCGTACAGCGTCTTTGTTAAACTGAGCCGCAAATAGATCAGCACGTGAGGCCTCGCTAGCGCGGCGGAATTTCCCCCATAGATCTAGTTCGTAGCTTGCGTCCAAGGTGACGCGGGAGAACTCCAAGATCCGTACCGGAGGTATAAAAAGCCCGGGGTTAATACTTCTTTTGGTGCGTGATTGAGCTCCATTGGCGTTGAGTTTTGGATATTGATCTGATTCGGTTATTCCAAGCTGGGCACGCGCTTCTAATATCCGTGCAGTGGCAACTTGGGCATCCACATTATGAGCAAGTGCTTCCTCTTCGATCTTTTCGAGGATTGGATCGGCATATAGACTCCACCAATGTTCTCCCGCCGCATTAGCCGACTTCTCTGTAGCAGGGCTAATAGCGCTTGGCTGGGTTACCCAATGTTCCGGTAAATCCATTTCCGGGCGTTGGTAATTCGGCCCCGCAGCGCATGCAGCTAGGAGCGAACCACTCAACACAAGGGTGAGTGACGTTCTGATTTTTGTGCAATTTATCATAATCAGTAAATTGCGCTATTTTCGAGTTTACGCATGATCGTCCTGTTGTTGGCGTAGATGACCGGGGAAGATGCGACGTACGACCACAAAAAATACCGGCACCAAAAATACCGCTAAAACCGTTGCGGCTATCATTCCTCCCATGACACTGGTACCAATGGCTTGACGGCCATTAGCCCCTGCGCCTGTGGAAATAGCTAAGGGCAATACGCCCAAGATAAATGCGATCGATGTCATTAATATGGGACGAAATCTTAACCGGCAAGCTTCCAACGTAGCATCAAACAGGCTGTATCCCCGCTCCTGCAGGTCACGTGCAAATTCAATAATCAAGATCGCATTTTTGGCCGAAAGACCGATGATAACAATCAGTCCTACCTTGAAATAAACATCGTTTGGCATGCCTCGTAACGTCATGGCTAGTAATGCGCCCAGGATGCCGAT
This sequence comes from Candidatus Nitrotoga sp. CP45, assembly GCA_003402375.1. GTDB lineage: Bacteria > Pseudomonadota > Gammaproteobacteria > Burkholderiales > Gallionellaceae > Nitrotoga. The sequence goes on along the minus strand of QFXJ01000045.1, from coordinate 58,205 downwards.
GGGCACTACCAGCAGAACCGCCACTGGAATTGACCAGCTCTCATAAAGTGCTGCCAAGCACAAAAACACGGCAACCAACGAAAGGCCAAAGAGTAATATCGCTTGGCTACCAGACAGCCTTTCCTCATAAGAGGTTCCAGACCATTCAAAACCAAAACCTGATGGTAATTGGTTAGCCATTTGCTCCATCGCTGCTATTGCATCGCCGCTGCTTCGGCCAGGAGCGGGGCCGCCAGAAATTTTCATTGACGGCAGGCCATTGTAACGATCCAGCTTCGGCGATCCGACATCCCAGCGCGGAGAAGCAAATTCGGACAGCGGTACCATTGCGCCTTGAGCATTTCGTACAGGCAAGCGCAATATTTCCTCAGGTGATTTGCCTACGCTGGACTCTGCTTGCATTTGAACCCGCAGAATACGGCCTTCACGCACGAAGTCGTTGATATAGGCGACGCCTAGTGCCGATTGCAGAGTTTCGTTCAAATCAGCCAAATCGATGCCTAGGGCACGCGCTTTTAATCGGTCAATATCCAGCCGCAATTGTGGCCCCGCTTCTTGTCCTTCTGGCCGCACGCCTACTAATACTGGATTTTGACCGGCTATGCCCAATGCCATATTTCGCGCTTCAAGTAGTTTTTCACGTCCCTGGCCTGAACGATCCTGCAAACGAAAATCGAATCCGCCCACAGCGGCTAACTCCGGGATGGGTGGTACGTTAATGGAAAAAATCATGGCTTGTTTGATGCGAAACAAGGTCATATTGGCGCGCTGGACTAGAGAAGAAGCAGAATTTTCTGGTGCAGGACGCGCATCCCAACCTTTAAGCCGAACGAAAGCAATAGCCGCATTCTGACCACGGCCAAAGAATGAAAAGCCAGCCACGCCGATAACGTGCTCAACTTCGGGCTGTTTAAGATAAAACTGCTCTACTTGAGTAAGAACCTCGAGCGTACGTTCTCGAGTAGAACCTGGCGGCAACTGGATCACACTAATAAAATAACCTTGATCTTCCTCAGGCAGGAAGCTGGTTGGTAAACGTGAAAATAATCCCCCCACCACAATCAGAATGACGGCATAGATAATAAGATAGAGCCCGGTCTTTTTCAAAACATGTCCCACGCCAGATTTGTAGCGTTGGGTCATTCTGCTGAAAAAACGATTAAACCAGCCAAAAAATCCCTTGTTAGGCTTTTTCTCATTTTCCGGTGTGTGTTTCAACAATGTGGCACACAACGCTGGCGTTAACGTTAACGCCATCAACATTGAAAAGGCTATAGTCAGTATCAGCGTTACCGAGAATTGACGATAGATGGCTCCGACAGAACCACTAAAGAAAGCCATAGGAATGAATACTGCAATTAGCACCAAAGTGATGGCAATAATGGCATTTATAATCTGCCCCATCGCCTTGCGCGTGGCTTCGCGTGGCTGTAGTCCTTCTTCGGTCATGATGCGTTCGACATTTTCCACTACCACAATGGCGTCATCCACCACAATGCCGATGGCCAACACCATGGCAAATAGCGTCAAGGTATTGATTGAGTAGCCTACAATGTACAGTCCTACGGCGGCCCCGATGAGAGCAATTGGTACAACGATAGTGGGGATGATAGTGGCACGAAGACTTCCCAAGAATATGTACATAACCAAAAAAACAAGTACCATCGCTTCTACCAAAGTCTTCGCAACTTCCTGGATCGATATTTCAACAAATTGAGAGGTGTCATAAGGCACCACCCAATTGATCCCTTTTGGGAAAAATTTGGCTAGCTCCGTCATCTTGGCTTTGACAGCTTTGGCTGTATCCAGGGCATTGGCACCCGGTGATAAGCGAATGGCTATGGCTGAAGCCGGTTGACCATCAAGACGAGCGGCAACGGAATAATCCTGTGCCCCTAATTCTACCGACGCTATATCTTTAATACGTACAGTGGAGCCATCTGGATTGGCCCGCACTATGATGTTACCAAATTCTTCAGGCGTTGACAGTCTGCCTTGGGTAACGATGACCGCGTTCAATTGCTGACCGTCCAATGCTGGTAGCTGTCCAAGCTCACCCATGGCAAGCTGTATGTTCTGCGCTCGTACAGCGCGTGAAACATCGCCTGGGGTCAAGCTAAATGCATGAAGCCGCTCTGGCTGAAGCCATATCCGCATTGAATATTCGGTGCCAAAGAGTATTCCTTCACCTACCCCAGGCACACGGCGAATGCTCTCCAGCACGTTGGCAGCCGCATAACTGCCAAGAGCAACGTTATCTAGGCTTTTATCTGGCGAAACAAGTGTGACGAACATCAAGTAATTTCGCGCTGACTTTGCCACAGTTACTCCCAGGCGACGTACATCCTCTGGCAAGCGCGCTTCAGCACGCTTAATGCGGTTTTGGGTTTCGACCGAGGCAATGTCCAGATTAGAGCCAGCTTCGAAGGTTAGTGTGATGGTGCCGCGGCCAAGTTCGGAGGAAGAATCCATATAGAGCAAGTGTTCGATGCCGTTCAATTCCTGCTCAATCAAGGCAACGGCGGTTTCCTCAACTACTTGGGCGGAGGCACCAGGGTAGCTAAGAGTAATAGCTAAAGCCGGAGGAGCCACAGCCGGATAAGAGGTAACTGGCAAACTACGTAGTGCAAGCCCCCCACCAAGTAGGATAACTATGGCAATGACCCAGGCAAAGATGGGACGGTCTATAAAGAAATTAGCTAACACGTCAGCCTTTATTTTTTCGTGTGGGCTATTGCCACTGGGGTATTTGTAGTTTGATTTAAGGGTATGGGCTTCACAACGCTGCCCGGTTTCACTTTTTGCAAGCCGTTGACAATTAACTGTTCACCACCTTTTAATCCTTCGGTGATGATGAAATCCCCACTCGCCATACTGCCTGTCTTAACCCGCTGGATTGCCACTTTACTCTGTGGGTCTACAATCATCACAAATTGTCCCTGTACATCCGCTAGCAGTGCACGTTGAGGTATTTTGATAGCGTTATCGGCATTTGCCTCAGGGAAGCGAATACGAACAAACATCCCGGGTAGTAGCTCTTGTTTAGGATTTGGAAACTCTGCCCGGAGTGAAACGCTATTTGTACTGGGATCAACGGCCAAATCCGAGAATAGAAATTTGCCCGATTGGGGATAGATACTTCCATCTTCAAGCACCAGCTCAACTTTGGCTGGCTCGGTTCGCGTCAAATTTCCAGCTTTAATTGCTTGCTGAAGACGGAGAGTGTCAGCACCTGATTGCGTGAAGTTTACATAAAGAGGATGGACTTGCTCGATAGTTGCAAGTAACGTGGCTTCGTTACGGCCTACAAGCGCCCCTTCGGTAATTTGGGAGCGCCCTATGCGACCCGAAATAGGAGCTGGCACACGGGTATTGTCCAAATCTTCTCGTGCCTTGGAAAAGGCTGCTTCGACCTGTTTGAGCTTGGCATCTGCCAATTCATATTCTTGCCGGCTAACTGCCTTTGCGTCTAAAAGATATTTATAACGCGCCAATGTTTGACGGGCAGCAGCTACGTCTGCTTTAGACGCATCATGGGCTGTCTGGTAGTTGCGTGAAAAAATTTGATACAGCGAATCACCCTCTTTAACATTGCTGCCTTCGGTGAATTTTCGTTTTTCAACCACTCCTTCCACTCTGGCCCGTACTTGGGCTGTACGATATGCCTGAAGGCGACCGGGCAGGTCTTGCGTAAGAACTACTGAGCTTCGAATAACGGTGATTACATCAACTTCAGGAGGCGGAGGGGTTGTAGCCGCTGCAGTTTTTTTTTGACTGTCACCAGAACCGCAACCTGAAAGCAGCATAGGTAAAAATACAGCCGCACAAACTGCCTTGCAAACTGACAAGCAAATGGCTTGTTTCATTTATATCTCCAGCAAATCATTCGCCTCAATTTCACCAAATCATCCTTAAAAACAACCATCCTGCGAAATATTTCTAAATAATTTCTGAATAGCCAAGCGCAGGTAATTACTGACATTTGTTTTGAGCAACCTGCTTCAAACCAGCAAGAGAAAATTCCCCGATATGTTTCGCGATGGCTTCGATTTCTCTGTGGTCATAGCGCAATTTTGGATGTAATCTCTGAATTACTGGTTGCCCGTGACGGTAATACATGCACTGGCCGAAAATACTGAACACACAGCGGCGCAATTCTGCCTCACTGATCTTTTTACCCACAATTTCGCACACCAAATTAGCGACAAACTGATGTATCGGTGCGATGGCCTCCTGCACGATCTTGCCTAGCACTGGAGTCGGCTCTGCCAATTCACGCGCCATAAGCTGACATTGCACTGAGAATTCCTTTTCGTCCAGCAACTGCATCAAAAAATCGTGAATGAAATCAAGCAATCGCTCCTGGGCGCAGATTGAACCTTGATTGACTTTCTTACACAGTGCCAAAAGTGGCTCAAAATTCAAGGTGGCCGCGAATAAAGCTTCTTTGCTATTGAAATAATAATTTATCGCTGCAATATTTACCTCTGCACGGCGGCAAATTTCGCGTACTGTGGCATTTTGAAAGCCGTTTTCCGAGAAAACCACACGAGCGGCCACAAGCAAGCGTTCACGTGCCTGCTCACTTAAATTAATTTTTGTTTCAGCAGTCATGCAAATACCCGCCTACATACAAAATACTTGAAGCAGGGCGGCCTATCCTCGGACGTTACGGTGATCATAGTTTTCCCTTTACTGTTTCTAAAGCAACAGCGAACAAGTGTATCAAACGTTTGTTTTAAAGTAAACAGAGGGTCTTTTCCCATATAAAATAAATCTAAAATTTGATTCGCTGGGTCGGCCATTATGAGAAACTTGATGAACAACACGAGGGAAATAAAGCGACGAACCTTGGTGCAGATCAAGACATTTTGGACTGGACACCTGGGATGGTATTTCGGGTTTCAGAAGAAGAGCATAACCACTTCATCGAGCGCATGATCGGGCTATCACGCCAGCAAGTAGCCAACCAAGACGCATGGTATAGCGAAGATAAACTCTCCCCCCTCCCTCATCAAACCGTGCATACAATTTTACAAGTTTTTGCTTCGCAAAGGCCCTACCAACCCCAGCTTCCGCACACAGTTTCCCGATGTTCTTCACGCCAAGACATGAGCCGTTTTCCAGCCCGCCGTTGTCTAATCGATATTTTATATACTTAAGGACAACTTCCTAAAGCTGCCGCCTCAGGAAACAGCTAGTGCCCGCCCCACAATCCTTAACCTTGTATCGCTTCATCAGATGAATGCTATCACTGCAAACAGACGCTACCCTTTTAAACACGATGGACTATACAAAAGAGAATGCCATATTTCACAAAAAAGATTATGTCCATTGTTTCAAGAAACACGCATTAGCACACCCCCATCAATAATTTGTTAGCCTCCGTATTACAGACGCATCAAGTCCACCCATGAATAATTCAACCGCGTTGGTGTAACTGCCTTCAAGCCCTAACTGCTGGTTGATATCTTTGTGTGAAAGATCTTGCTGCAGAACGCTTGCATGCACTTTAAGCGATTCTGCCTCGGTAACAAATTCGGTTGCCCACGGGCATGAGTCCGCGTGGCGCGTAGAGCATACAGCCAAGAATGGAATAGCAGTTTCAGAAAGTACATGAAGGGGTGACGCAGCTCGCCAGTAAGCAGGATCATTTCCAAAGGCGACATCATACAAGTGAGCATGCTTCGCTTCCATGATTCTCACCATGTCAAATGCAGCACTGTCGAGCAAAATGGTACCAAGCCATGGCTTTGCTCCCAGCTTAAAGGCCATATCGGGTGAAGCGGTTAGGAGGGCGACAAGATGCGCGCCCGCTGAGTGACCCATCACAATGAATTTCTTAGGGTCTCCCCCCCACGATGCTGCCCTGCCTTGCGCTGCGGCAATCGCACTGGCAATATCTTGTGCCTGTTCTAATGGGCGCGCCTTGGGAAGTAAGCGGTAATTGGCAGAGATAAAAATGAATCCTTCAGGTACCCAGCGGGCTACTTTGTTTTGGACAACATTTGTTGCGCCTTTATCTCCCCAACGCCAGGCGCCACCATGCACCATGAAGATCACAGGTGCTCCTCTTGCTTGTTGTGGTAGGTAAACATCCATACGCTGCTGGCTATCCTTACCGTAGGCAACATCGCTCACGAGTCGCGCCCCGCTAGGCAACGACACCGGCTCAGCATGTTCGCCATCCTCAATGTCTCTTGCTTGTTGCTCCAAGCGATGCTCAATGATGCGATCACGGATCGGTCCAGCATACAGTGGCCGCCACATGACCAACAGCACCGTCATGCACAAGGTCGATAGAAACAACCTTACTGGACTAATGAATGATGGCATTTTTATTCCTTTGTACCGATATTTTTTAAATGCTAACGTTTAAATGAACAACGCTACGCCGTTTTTTGGCGTAGCGTCCCCTCGAATGGCGGGTTAGCGTATAAATGATGGATTAATGCGTATGAGCTTCGTTGTGCTTCATATTGTGGATTCTCTTGTCTTGCACATTCTGCTCATGTTTGATGCGCATGCGTTCATGCTTAGTTACGCTGCCATCAGCCTTGGCTTTTTCTTCCATCCTTGCTACCTTGGCTTGCCCAGCATCTAATTTGGCCTCTTCTTTTGGTGTCAAGGCACCGGATCTAATACCCTGATCAATGCGCTGTTCCTGCATAGCTTCACGATTGTCAATTTTTGGGGTTTCGACGGCATGGCTGGATGCAGCAAATGCGAGGGTTATTGCGGTAATGCTAAATACTGCTTTCAACATGCTTATCTCCTAAATCAGTGACGGCGTAATTGCCGTTGTAATCATTAACGCTCTGTATAGATTACACGTTGACCGCCATGACCTGAAGGCAAAGAACAGAGATGCCATCCTTAAAATTGAGCGCAATTAAACATAGCAAGAGAAAATTCTTGGCCATCCTTCACAAAAAGGACAACACCCCATTTTTTCTTTAATTTTGAAAATTGCTATACATTCGTTCATGATGCTCGTTTTTCTCTTTGCATAAGCACGTCATCAATTTGGGCGTATCTATCTGATCTTTGAAATTCTGGCAGCCGCTGTTCATAATCACATGTGACTTCAATAACATCCGCTCGGTAACCAAAAGGAATCGTTCACTCAGTCTTCCGAATAGTCAAGAAATCCAGTAAAGTAGCTCCCCACCATAACCAATTAAGAGCAAAACCAATGAGTACAAAAGGGCAACAATTACAAGACCCGTTCCTGAATGCACTACGCAAAGAGCATGTGCAGGTCGCCATTTATCTGGTAAATGGCATCAAGTTGCAAGGTCAGGTCGAATCATTCGATCAATATGTAATACTGCTGAAAAATACAATCACGCAAATGGTTTACAAACACGCCATTTCCACTATTGTTCCTGCACGCGCCATCACTATTCCATTAGACGCTGACTAATGCACAAAAGCACTGCGGTAATTAACACGGCAGTATTAGTCAGCCTGGATTTTGGTGCACCAGATTATGCAGAAAGCTTGGAAGAATTGCGCCTGCTGGCGGAAAGTGCAGGTGTGCGTTGCATCGCATTAGTGGAAGGACGGCGGCATCGTCCTGATGCATCATTATTTGCGGGTAGTGGTAAGGTGGATGAAATATCCGCCATCGTCGAACAGAACGACGTTCCGCTGGTTATTTTTAACCACGACCTGTCCCCTGCGCAAATGCGTAATCTTACCGCCAGAATTAAGGCCCGTGTGATTGACCGCACCATGTTGATATTAGATATCTTTGCCTTGCGCGCTCAAAGCCATGAAGGTAAGGTACAGGTGGAACTGGCACAGCTTAAATACCTTTCTACACGTTTGGTCGGAATGAATACCGACATGGGCCAACAGAAATATGCAGTAGGTGCTCGCGGACCAGGCGAAACACAGTTGGAACTGGATAGGCGCAAACTGGATAAACGTGTAGTTTTGTTAAAAGAACGCCTAGAAAAGCTTCATCGCCATCGCCAAGTGCTACGCCGGTCACGTACCCGATCAGATGTGTTATCGGTGTCTATCGTTGGCTACACTAACGCGGGCAAGTCTACGTTATTTAACAAATTGACCCACTCGAATGCCTATGTTGCAGATCAGTTGTTTGCTACGCTCGACACAACTGCCCGGCGCGTATATATCGAGGGATCGGGTCAGGTGGTATTGTCGGATACGGTAGGCTTCATTCGTCATCTGCCGCATAGTTTAATTGCAGCCTTTCGCAGCACATTAGAAGAAACGGCGCAGGCAGATTTGTTGCTGCATGTAGTCGATGCTAACAGCTCGGAACGGTTTGACCAGATAGCTGAAGTTAATAAAGTATTGCTGGAAATTGGCGCACAGCATATCCCGCAAATTTTGATATTCAATAAGATTGATTTACAGGATTTACCCGCAGGCGTGCAACGTGACGATTATGCTAGAATTGCGCGCATTTATTTGAGCGCTAAAACTGGCGCGGGGATAGATGAATTGCGTGCGGCGTTGGCAGAAGTATGTAACACCCGAACACAGTGGGATGCCCCTGAAACTAAATAATTGATTAAATAGGATGAGTTATGGGATTGAATGACCCTCAATGGGGCAACAAAAACAGTGGCGGCCCACCAGACATAGAAGCCGTGTTGCGCGACATCAATAAAAAAATTGCCGCGCTATTTGGCAACAAAGGTGGCGGTACCGGAAACACTGGTGGCGGTGGCAATCCTAATAAATTCAATGCCAGCATTGGCCTCATTTTAGTAGTAGTTGTACTGATTTGGATCGCTAGTGGATTTTACATCGTGGACGCTAGCCAGCGCGGCGTGGTGCTACGTTTCGGTAGTTTTGTCGAGACTACTCAACCCGGCCCGCGCTGGCATATGCCATTCCCTGTTGAGTCCGTCGAGGTCGTGAATATTAGTCAGGTCAGGACGGTGGAAATTGGTTACCGTGACAACGTCAAAAACAAAATTTTAAAAGAGTCGTTGATGTTGACCGATGATGAAAACATTATCGATATTCAATTCGCCGTTCAGTACTTCTTAAAAGACCCAGGCGAGTATTTGTTTAATAACCGTGCACCAGATGAGAATGTGCGTCAAGCGGCAGAAACTGCAATACGTGAAATCGTTGGCAAGAACAAGATGGACTTTGTGCTGTACGAAGGACGTGAACAGGTGGCTGCGGCTACAACCAAACTCGCCCAAGATATTTTGGACCGGTATAAATCTGGGATTCTATTAAGCAAAGTTACCATGCAAAATGCGCAACCACCTGAACAGGTCCAGGCCGCATTCGACGATGCGGTTAAGGCTGGCCAAGACAGGGAGCGCCAAAAGAACGAAGGCCAAGCTTACGCCAATGATGTAATACCCAGGGCGAAGGGTGCGGCAGCGCGTCTAATGCAGGAAGCAGAAGGTTATCGCCAGCGCGTGATCGCCAGTGCAGAGGGTGATGCCAGCCGCTTCCAGCAAGTGCTGGTGGAATATGAAAAGGCACCTGCCGTTACTCGTGAACGCATGTATATCGACATGATGCAACAGGTTTTGACCAGCACAAGTAAGGTAATGGTAGACCAAAAGAGTGGTAACAACCTGCTTTACCTGCCGTTGGACAAGCTGATTCAAAGCACCGCGCAGAATGGGCCACCTTTATCCGAGGCACAAACAATAGGTCATACTGAACAACAAGCGGTTCCATCCGCACCGATGAATGAAGCTGCGGCAGTAATGCCGCGCGCGCGCGAGGAATTACGCGGCCGCAACAGGGAGGCACGTCAATGAAAACTAATTTTGTCAATATTTTGATGGGTGCAGCCGCAGTATTAATCTTACTCAGCCTAAGTATGTTCGTGGTAGATCAGCGCCAAACAGTCATCGTATTACAACTCGGCGAAATGGTGGGGGTGAAGACCGCACCCGGCCTCTATTTCAAAATCCCACTGATACAGAATGTACGTTATTTCGACTCGCGCATTTTGACCTTTGATAGCGTGGAACCAGAACGCTTTATCACAGCTGAAAAGAAAAATGTGATGGTGGATTCCTTCGTCAAGTGGCGCATCGCCGATGTGAAGCAGTATTACGTCAGTGTGGGAGGAGACGAGATCCGCGCAAAAACTCGTTTAATGCAGACAGTAAATTCAAGCATGCGTGAGGAGTTCGGCAAACGAACTATTAATGAAGTGGTGTCCGGCGAACGTGACAAAATTATGAATACTTTGCGTCAAAAAGCCGATTTAGACGCACGGAAAATCGGCGTACAAGTACTGGATGTACGCCTGAAGCGGGTAGATTTCCCAACTGAGATCAGTGAATCGGTATATCGCCGGATGGATGCCGAGCGTAAACGCGTTGCCAATGAGCTACGTGCAACCGGTAATGCCGAGAGTGAGAAGATCCGCGCCGATGCTGACCGGCAAAGAGAAGTAACGCTTGCTGACGCATACCGTGATGCGCAAAAAATAAAGGGGGATGGCGATGCAAAATCTTCTGCGATTTATGCTGCCGCATTTGGGCGTAACGCAGAGTTTTATGCATTCTATCGCAGCATGGATGCATATAGACAAAGCTTCAAGAACAAGAGCGATGTCATGGTAATGGATCCCAGCTCCACATTCTTTAAGTATCTCAAGGGTTCCAGTAAGGCGAGTAAATAAGAAAATGCTCTCAACATGCTAACTTATTGGTTTATCGGGTTGGCGTTGATGCTGATTATTGAAGGTATCATGCCATTTTTATTTCCTGCCCTGTGGCGTGATGCATTTCGCAAACTAGTGCTGCTTTCTGATGGACAAATTCGTTTCTTAGGCATCACTGCCATGCTGTCTGGGCTGCTATTACTGTATTGGGTTAAATAATGCCGAATTCAAATTGGCTATTGCCAGAATACATTCAAGATATCTTGCCGGATGAGGCATGGCGCATTGAACGCATGCGCGCCAATGTGCTTGAATTGTTACGCCTATCCGGTTATCAATTAGTAGCGCCTCCGCTGTTGGAATATGCCGAGTCTCTGCAGATCATTGGCAACCATGATATGGACTTGCGTACTTTTAAGCTGGTTGACCAATTGAGTGGGCGTACCTTGGCGCTGCGCGCCGACATCACGCCACAAGTGGCACGCATTGATGCCCACTTACTCAATCGTCAAGGCATAACCCGGTTGTGCTATGCCGGAAACGTGCTGCACACCCAGCCTGCCGGATTAATGCGCACGCGCGAGTTATTACAGATTGGTGCAGAGCTGTATGGTCACAGCGGTTTGGAAAGTGATCTGGAGATGCAGCGCCTAATGCTACAGGCTTTAGCTTTACTTGGTGTTGGAGGAGTTCATCTTGATCTTGGCCATGTTGCGCTGTTTCGCACACTGATCAATCGCGCTGGAATCCCCAAAAAACTAGAAGTAGAGCTGTCCAACGCATTGCAAGGCAAAAACATGCCTGCATTGCGCCCATTAGTAGCTGATTTGATACCAGAAGTTAAAAATGCGCTGTTGGCATTACCTAAATTATACGGTGGGGTGGAGGTGATAGCACAAGCCCGTGCGGCATTGCCGAATTATCCTGAAGTGACGGCAGCATTAAATGAACTGGAACAAGCTGCGGCCCATCTGCAACCTTTGGCACACAGCATTGGCATCGATCTTGCGGAGCTACGAGGCTATCACTACCACAGCGGCATGGTATTTGCCGCTTATCATGCTGGCAGCCACAATGCCATCGCTTTGGGCGGACGTTATGACGACGTGGGCAAAAGCTTCGGCCGTGCCCGCCCTGCCACCGGCTTTAGCATGGATTTACGCCAGTTGCATGGCTTGCTGGCGCAACACCCACAACCTATGGGTATATTGGCACCGCATCGAAATGATGCAGCGCTACATGAAAAAATCGTGCAATTGCGCGCACAGGGACACGCAGTGATAATCGATTTTCTGGGCGCGGTCGAACTGCGCGCTGAGCTCAATTGTGACAGCGAACTGGTCATGCGTGATGGCACATGGCACGTGGCAAAAATGAAATTTTAAATTTATCAACCACTTACCGAAAAAGTGGGGCAATTTTGAATGACAACTATCAATAGTAAATCAGGAATCAGTAATGTCAAAAAATGTTGTAGTTATCGGTACGCAGTGGGGCGATGAAGGCAAAGGTAAGATAGTCGATTGGCTCACTGATCATTCACAAGGCGTGGTGCGCTTCCAAGGTGGCCACAATGCCGGGCATACGCTCGTAATCGGTGGCAAAAAAACCGTGCTGCACCTCATTCCTTCTGGCATCCTGCGCGAGCACGTGATGTGCTATATCGGCAACGGTGTAGTGGTGTCGCCACAAGCGCTTCTAAACGAAATGGATGGCTTGGCCGCTGCCGGTGTGGATGTCTATAGCCGCCTGCGTATTTCCGAAGCATGCCCATTAATTTTACCTTACCACGAGGCCTTGGATAAAGCCCGTGAGGTGGCTAAGGGCGCGGCCAAAATTGGGACGACCGGACGCGGCATCGGCCCCGCTTATGAAGACAAGGTAGCGCGTCGTGCCATCCGTCTTCAAGACCTGTTCCACCGTAAGCGCTTCGCCGCCAAGCTGGGCGAGGTGCTGGATTATCATAACTTCGTATTGAAAAATTATTTCAACGCTGAAATTATCGATTTCCAGAAGACATTAGACAGCACACTGGCGCTGGCTGAGCGCATCAAGCCATTGGTACTGGACGTGCCACGCGCATTGTATGAAGCGAACAAAGCCGGGTTGAATCTGCTATTTGAAGGCGCGCAGGGCACTTTGCTGGATATAGACCATGGTACTTACCCTTTCGTTACATCCAGCAACTGCATCGCAGGAGCGGCTTGCACTGGTAGTGGTGTCGGCCCGCAGATGTTGCATTATGTACTTGGGATCACTAAAGCGTACACCACACGCGTTGGATCCGGCCCATTTCCAACCGAATTAGACGACGAAGTGGGTAAGCATCTGGCAGAGAAAGGCCATGAATTTGGCTCCACCACTGGACGCGCACGCCGTTGCGGTTGGTTTGATGCGGCTGCGCTCAAGCGTTCCATTCAAATTAACGGTGTGTCAGGCTTATGCGTAACTAAACTAGATGTGCTGGATGGTGTGCAAACGTTACGCTTGGGAGTGGGTTATCGCAGCGAAGGGCAGTACAGCGACATCCTGCCAGTAGGTGCAGAATCCCTGGTTGGCTGTGAGCCAGTATATGAAGACATGCCAGGCTGGAGTGGCAGCACAGTAGGGGTGAAGCGTTATGAAAACCTTCCGCTGGAAGCGCGCAACTATCTTCAACGCATTGCAGAAATTTGTGAAGTGCCGGTTGACATGGTTTCCACTGGATCAGATCGCGATGAAACCATCGTGTTGCGTCATCCATTCGAATGTTAAGTAGTTTTTAGATGATGTTCTTTTAGCTTACAAAGCTAATGAAAAATCCTTCAAGGATTCTAGAAAATCGGTTGAAATATATTTTTGAAATTACTTTAGCCCTCTTTGGTGCGCACCCTGCTAACCACCACGCAAAACAATGATCATTTAGTGACACAGTAAAGCTTTTTATTGTTTCATGATTGCATGGATGTAATTACTGGGGATGGCATATGAAATGCCGCTTGGATGGGCTAACACGTTTTCTTTAGTGTCTTTTACGAATACCATGTTCAGAATACCAATCACTTTGCCAGTTTTTGGATCAAATAACGGACTTCCGCTATTCCCTGGATAGGCAGTTCCATCCAATTGAAATACCAAATATGGTGTGCGCAGCCGCTTAATTATTTTAATATCAAGCTGTTTCGTAGATAGTGCCGGAATGACAATAGGGGTAATAGCCGAAATAATGGCCTGGTGCGTCACCGGGTAGAGCCCCAGTACCATGCCAATAGGAAAACCAGTAAAGGCAACTGCTTCTCCCTCTTTTGCAGTGTCTGAATCGCCAATTACCAAAGCAGGCAATGGTTCGCCACTGATTTTCAACAATGCCAAATCATGCTCAACATCAACTGCGACTATAGTTGCAGGCCGAGCCTTGGCTGATGTGCCGCGACCAATGAAAATAGCCAGCGATTCTTTTTTTTCCGTATTTAGATTTTGCGGAACAACATGGGCATTGGTAATAATATGAAGACCATCGCCTACAGCAAATCCAGTTCCAAGAAAATTGGCTGGTGGCGCACGAGTGTGCAGTATGGTTCCGACAGCTACAACGGAAGGTCTGACTATTTCTATGGTCTGAGAGAGGTCTCCCGCGAATACGTTGCCAAAATGGCAACACAGGATCAAAAACGAAGTGCATATGAACTCAATAGCAATTTTTTTTGTTCGACTATCAAACGGAAATCCAGCCACCATAATGCCCTTTCTTACGCACTTAATATAGCAACGCCATTGGCTAGCATGGTACATACTATTTACAGCCTCCACGTTGGGCAACAAACGAGCAAATAGGTGACCTAAACACCTACTTCCAACAAACAAATCGATAAGCACCTTGGGTACGGAACGGTCGGATGTACAGTCATTGTCAATCACGATAAGTCCTAGATAATATTGAATTTTCACGAACGATTATGCACTTAGGTTGCTATCAAGACAAGCATAACGAAAGCAATAACGGCTCGAAAGACCTCTCAAAAACTTAATAATCCATTAGCACTGTTGAATTCTTATTACCAACCAACCTCAATATTTTTCTGAGACAGAACAATTAAATTTAATCCGGATCTTAAGTAAACCTTCAAGTAACGACAAAACATGACGTATCAGTCCACGAAGAGTAAAATGCACCTTTAGTTAGATAGTTGATTACGAATGTCCATTCAGTGGTTTCCCGGTCACATGGTTTCGGCGCGCAAAAAAGCAGCCGAAACCATGGAACGTGTCGATATGATCATAGAAGTGCTGGATGCACGCGTGCCGGAAGCGGGCAGCAATCCTGTCATTAAGGAACTGCGCTTGCATCGCCAGCGGCCCTGCCTGAAAATCCTCAATAAAGCCGATCTGGCGGATCCTGCTGTCACTACTGCTTGGCTGGACTTCTACAATGAGCAAAAAGGAATTAAGGCCGTAGCGCTATCCTGCAAAAAGCCGGGAGATGTCGCCAAGATTCCCGGTTTGTGCGAGATGCTCGCCCCGCATCGTGATAACAGACTTAAACCGTTACGCATGATGATCATGGGCATCCCCAATGTGGGGAAATCCACACTGATAAATGCGCTGCTGAAGCGTCGGGTGGCAGCTGTAGGCGACGAACCGGCAGTGACCAAAAATCAGCAGGGATTCGACCTGAATGAACGGATGACGCTGATCGATACGCCGGGGCTAATGTGGCCAAAAATTGAGTATGACAGCGACGGCCTCATGCTGGCCGCAAGCCACGCGGTAGGGCGAAATGCCATAATCGACGAAGAAGTGGCCAGTTTTCTGGGCGACATCCTGCTGGCATGCTACCCCAACCTGCTTGCAAACCGTTACGGATTCTCCGTTGAAGGTCTGGATGGCGTGGGTATTATCGAGGCAGTCGCAAAACGGCGCGGTTATCTGCTCAAGGGGGGTGTTCCAGATCTGGAAAAAGCTGCTCTCATGCTGCTACAGGATTACCGCACCGGAGCACTCGGACGGATCAGCCTGGAAACACCCAAAAGCCGCAGTATAATGTTAGCCGAACAAGCAGTTATTAAAGCAAAGGAACAAGCTTCAAATATAACCAATTCAAGCGAATAGCAGTTTCAAAAAATCCCTTGCCCCGTAATGCAACCGTAAAAAGCTGGCTTGATCAATAATTGAAGTTCCCTTTCACCATCAGCAACCCTCGACATAATTTTATTTCTGTAGGACATCGCCAGTGCAGTTAAACAAACTTTGCTTATTCGTTTTTTCCGCTTACATTGCGCTTACCGCAATGTCTGCAGTCCATGCGGATGAGAAAGTTTTATTGAATAATCCGCTCGATACCTTACAAGCAGATTCCATACCACAACCTTCCACTGATTCTGCTGGCCTAGATCTGAAACTCACTGTCGACCCTAACCTGTCACAAAACGACTTATGGCAACGCATCCGTAATGGTTACGCGTTGCGCAAATTGAATAGCCCGCTAGTGGCGAACCACGAGCAATGGTACGCAAAACGTCCGGACTACATGCAACGAATGACCGAGCGGGGACAGCGCTATCTCCACTTTATTGTGGAAGAAGTCGAACGGCGCGGAATGCCATCAGAAATAGCGCTGCTACCCATGATCGAAAGCGCGTTTAATCCAGGAGGCTATTCCACTTCTAGCGCCTCTGGCATCTGGCAGTTCATCCCGTCTACAGGCAAACATTTTGGTATGCAGCAGAATTGGTGGTACGACGGGCGGCGCAATATCATCAGCGCGACCCTTGGAGCGCTCGACTACCTGCAAAAGCTGCATGGCATATTTGGCGATTGGGAGTTGGCACTTGCCGCGTACAACTGGGGCGAAGGCGCAGTACAGCGAGCTCTCGCACATAACCGCAAACTGGGTCTGCCGGCGAATTACGCCAACCTGAAAATGCCATCCGAAACACGCAACTATGTGCCAAAACTGCAAGCAATAAAGAATATTGTCAGCAATCCAGCCAGCTTCGGCTTGGCGCTGCATCCCGTTCCGGATCAACCGTATTTCGTTGCTGTCAGCACCTCAAAAAATATTGATATGGAACTTGCCGCAGGGTTGGCGGATGTTACTCTGGACGAATTCCGCGCGCTGAATCCAGCCCACAGCCGTCCGGTTATCCTGCAAGAAAATTCAGAAGTACTATTGTTACCCGTGGACAAGGTGGACACCTTTCGCGCCAATCTGGCAAGTAACAGCCTGCCACTCGTATCATGGCAAGCTTATAAAAGCAGGAAAGGAGAACAAATAAACGGACTCGCGACACGCTTCGGCCTGTCACCAGAGACATTTCGATCCATCAATGGCCTGTCAACAAAACAACTTAAGGTAAGTATCGGGCAGATGCTACTGGTACCACTTAATGGCCAGACTGCAAAAAATGAATTCGAGGCATTTAATGCTCACCCTACCCTTGCCAGCCAGTTACCTGGGAATACTATTACATACACCGTGCGTAAAGGTGACACACTGAACACTATTTCTCGCATCTACAAGGTGAGTGTGGAAAAGCTGCAAGGTTGGAATAGCAACATAAACATACTCAATCCAGGTCAGCAAATTTTCATCGTGCAACCCGGCAAATCATCTCGCATTTACAGTACTGATCAGAACCGCGGCAAACTTCTCAAGGCCAGTAGCCAGAAAAAGAAGTTTATGCACAAGACGCGACGCATTGCTCAAAATCCCTAAACTTTCCTCCTCTACCATTTGCTTTACCTTTTGTTGACAATTCAGCATTCACTTGGTCACTCGGAGATAAAGGCCACATTTTTCAGCGTGAAGATGTCATGTATTACATCAGCACGGGTCACACCGAAACCAGGACATCGCATTGCGACTCGGCCAGAACGTGCTTTGTGACGCTGCCGAGAAATAGCTCCTCGAGCATATTTTCTCCGTGCTTACCCATCACAATCAGGTCGCAATTCAGCTCTTGTTCCTGCTCGACGATGCGCAAAGATGGATCGCCGTGCAGCACGATGGACCGGGCAGCGTTCAGCGGTAACTCGGTTTCTTGGATCAAAGCAAGCAGCTTTTGAGCAGCCTCTTGCTTGGCGATAACGCGATAGTGATTGATGGTATCCTCATCGACGCTGGCATATCGCAAGTATCCCTCGAATGGAACTTCAAAAACGTGCAGCAATACAATATCGGCGTGCGGGGCGACGGCCCGTGCATTTCCGATAGCCCGCAGGGAAGAAGGAGAGAAGTCAACGGGTACGAGTAGCGTCCGATAGGGTCCATAAGCGGCCTGCTTGACGACCAGCATGGGGCATTTCGTTTCGCTGAGCATTCTTTCAGCAGTCGAACCCAACAACAGGTGCCGCATAAAGCTCTCGCCACGGGCACCGCAAACTATCAGGTCTGCCGCCATCGCTTCTGGTTCCTTGGCCAATTCCGCAAGCAAGGAACCAAAGACGACACGAGTGCCTACAGACACGTCGTAGCTCTTATGAAGCGACTCGGCCAACTCGTGCAGTTTCTCGCGCGCGGCATTGAGTATCCGTTGTTGTAGTTCTGCCGGCGTTTCCAGCATGAGTTGCCGAAGTCTTTCCAGTGGAGCAAGGTTGGCCGCATGGAGCAAGTCCAACGATGCTCCTATTTCCTGGCACACCAAGGCCGCGCGCTCGACGGCATGGCGAGCTGGCGCTGAAAGGTCGGTTGCAGCTAAAAGATGTTTGAGTAGTGCCATGATTATCTTCTTTTCGCTTGAATACCGCTCACCGCTACCTCGAAAAATTGGACAGTCTGCGCAATGCTGGGTAGACTTTTTGAGCAATTTTACTCATATTTTAAATATGCGATAAGCATTCCGTCTTTTCAACACGCATAGAGGGTTCCGCATTGAAGACTAAGCACTTGAATGATCGCGACGAAAATTCACCCCAGCCCAGGAGTTGGCACACCCTAGCCCACGAGGAAGTCAAGCAGGCGTTGCAAACCGGGCCTGATGGCTTGTCGGATGTAGAAGCAGGCCGGCGAATTACCCAATATGGTCCGAATCGACTGGCCCCGCCAAAGCGTCGTGGCCCATTGCTGCGGCTGCTCATGCAGTTCCACAACATCTTGCTTTATGTGATGATTGGCGCGGCGGTCATCACTGCGATTCTCGGTCATTGGGTCGATACTGGGGTGCTGCTTTTCGCAGTGGTGATCAATGCCATTATCGGTTTCATCCAGGAGGGTAAAGCAGAGGCGGCTCTCGATGCCATCCGCGCCATGCTGTCCCCGCATGCGACGGTGATCCGCAATGGCAGCCGACGTGAAGTCGAAGCCTCCGACCTGGTACCAGGTGACCTGGTTGTCCTCACCTCTGGCGACAAAGTTCCAGCAGATTTGCGCCTGGTTTCAGTCAAGGAACTGCGCGTCGAAGAGGCCGCGCTGACTGGCGAATCCCTGCCGGTAGAGAAGAACACTAAGACCGTGAATGCCGACACGCCGCTGGGCGACCGTTATTGTATGGCCTATTCGGGCACCTTGGTGGTTTATGGTCAAGCCACGGGCATTGTCATTGCCACCGGCGGCATGACTGAGCTGGGCAAAATCAACCAGATGCTCACAGGCATTCAGAGCCTGTCCACGCCCTTGCTGCGCCAAATCGACCGCTTTGGCCGCATGCTCGCTCTGGCCATTCTCGCTATGTCCGCCGCGACCTTCGTGCTTGGTACCATTTGGCGCGACCATACCCCCTCGGAAATGTTCATGATGGTCGTGGCGCTGGCCGCATCGGCCATTCCCGAAGGCCTGCCTGCGATCATGACTGTAACCTTGGCGCTAGGCGTGCAGCGCATGGCGCGGCGTAACGCCATCATCCGTCGCCTGCCCGCCGTAGAAACGCTCGGATCGGTGACTGTAATCTGCTCAGACAAGACCGGCACGCTGACCCGCAACGAAATGACCGTGCAGCGCGTTGTCTGCACCAGCCAAGTATTCGATGTTGGCGGTGTCGGCTATGACCCGGCAGGCGATTTCAGCATCAACGGCCGCCTCATCGATACCGACCACTACCCGGCGCTGTCCATGGCGATCCGCACTGGCGTGTTGTGCAACGATGCCCGTCTGCGTAAAGAAGGAAAACTGTGGCGCATAGAGGGCGACCCGACCGAAGGTGCTTTGCTAGTGGCAGGCAACAAGGCCGGTTTTTCTCAGCACGTCGGTGATGCCGCGTGGCCCCGGATCGACTCTATCCCATTCGAGTCGCAGCACCGTTTCATGGCAACCTATCATCGCGACAACGACGGCGAACCCTGGATCTTCGTCAAGGGAGCACCCGAGCGAATACTGGAGATTTGCGCGCTTCAGTGGGGTCACGATGGTGAACAGTTGCTCGATGTCGATTACTGGCATCGCATGGCCACCGAAACAGCGACGCAAGGCTTGCGCTTGCTCGCGTTGGCCTGCAAGCGCGCCGCGCCAGCAGGCGAGCGTCTAGGCTTCTCGGATGTGGAAAAAGGATACACGCTGCTGGCTCTGGTCGGTATCATCGATCCGCCGCGCGAGGAGGCCATCCGCGCCGTGAGCGAATGCCATCACGCTGGCATCCGCGTCAAAATGATCACCGGCGACCATGCTGAAACAGCGCGTGCCATCGGCGCCCAACTCGCCATCGGCGTCGGCAAGCCGGCGATCACCGGGGCGGAAATCACCATGATGGATGATGCCGCCTTGCGTCGGGTGTCAATGGAGGTCGACGTATTCGCGCGGGCCAGCCCGGAACACAAGCTGCGCTTGGTGCAAGCACTGCAGGGCGGCGGCCAAGTCGTGGCGATGACCGGCGACGGGGTCAACGACGCCCCCGCCCTGAAACAGGCAGACGTAGGCGTAGCCATGGGCATGAAGGGCACGGAGACGGCCAAGGAAGCGTCCGATATGGTGCTGGCCGATGACAACTTCGCCACCATCGCGACCGCTGTTCGTGAAGGCCGGGCGGTCTATGACAACCTGAAAAAATTTATCCTGTTCATGCTGCCCACCAACGGCGGCGAAGCGTTGGTCGTGATCGCCGCCATATTGTTCGAACTGACCTTACCTCTCACTGCGGCGCAGGTGCTGTGGATCAACATGGCCACATCCAGCACGCTGGGCCTGGCATTGGCCTTCGAACCTGCCGAACATGGCATCATGGGCCGCCGTCCCAGGCCACCAGGAGAAGCCCTGCTGTCCGGTTTCTTCATCTGGCGGGTACTGATGGTTTCCGTCCTGATGATGACCGGCGCACTCGGCCTGTTTTTGTGGGAACTGGAAGACGGCACCAGCATCGAAACAGCACGCACAATGGCCGTCAATGCGGTGGTCGTGGCGGAAATGTTCTACCTGGTCAATAGCCGCTTCATCCTTGCGCCGGTAGCGAACTGGAAAGGGCTGACCGGAAACCCTTATGTCCTGCTTGCGATCGCTGCATGTATCCCGCTGCAAATCGCCTACACCCACGCCCCCGCAATGCAGGCTATCTTCAAATCGACCGATCTTTCGGCGTTGGAATGGGGCAAGGCGCTGGGTGCCGGGCTATTTGTATTCTGCATCGCCGAGCTGGAAAAATTCGTGATCCGGCATACTCGCCTGAGCAATTACCTCGAACCAAAAAAGAGAACCCCATGATTACAAGCCTTTCGCCAACCGCTCCGCCCGCTCGCCTGTTGCTTGCCACTGATCTCAGCGCCCGTTGCGATCGCGCCCTGGATCGTGCCGCACAGCTCGCTGGAGAATGGCACGCCGAACTGGTCGCACTGAATGTGCTTGATGTCACTGCATCACCTGATCAAACAGTGGCCTGGGCCGTTGGCACCGATGACGATTATTTATTGAACATCGCCCGGCAGCAGCTCGCCCATGATCTATCTGGACTAAATATTCATGCCACTATGCGGATAGCGCGTGCCGGTGATGCAGCAACCACCATTCGGGACGTTGCCGCCAGCACCGAATGCGGGTTGGTCCTTACTGGCGTGGCGTGCCATACAGTTTTCGGCCGGTTCCTGCTGGGATCGACTGTGGAACGACTTGCGCGCACGCTGTCTCAGCATCTTCTAGTGGTGCGCAACCGGACACGCGGCCCGTATCAGCGGATAATGGTTGCCACTGATTTTTCGGACTCGTCACGTCACGCGCTACTGGCTACTGCCCGCCTTTTCCCAAGACGCGAATTGATCCTCTACCACGCTTGCCAGATTCCGCTTTCCGGGATTTCCGGCAAGCTATCTTGTGCCAGTTTTATCCGCGACATCGAGCAAGGTGAGTATGTGAATTTTCTGACTGCGTGTGAACTTGACGCCGATGTGAAGGTGCGCCCCGTGATCGAGCATGGCGTGCTGGAAACGGTGCTGACCCGATATGTTCGCAACCATGAAATCGACCTGGTGGTGATGGGGACGCATGGGCGCAGCGGGGTAATGAGTATTCTCCTCGGCAGCTCAGCGGCCAAGCTGCTCGGCTGGCTGCCTTGCGATGCGCTCGTAGTGCGTGAGCCGCGCGCCACCATGTAAACCGCGTGTCTCGTCGCGGCCTTGTGTCATCATTCGTGGCTGGGTGCCGTGGCCGCTTGCTGCGGGGCGAAACGTTCCAGAATATGGCTCGTCATGCCCTTGGCCAACTCTTCCTCGCCAAAGAAGACCGTGCCGATTTTATTTTTACGCAACAATCGCGACTCATCCTCGCTATGGGTACGCAATACGATTTCTATATTGGGATTAAGTGCGCGCGCGGTGTCCACAATTTGGCGAACATTGAGCGGGTCGGGCGTGGCGATGACAAGCATGGCCGCGTTGGCAATGTGTGCCTGGATTAACACCCCCGGATCGGCGGCGCTCCCTGAAACGGCAACCATCCCATTCTTGCGCAAGTTTTCGACCAACTCACGATTCTGCTCCGCAACCACATAAGGAATGCCGCGAGCATCAAGCGCTTTGGCAATGCGACGGCCCACCCGGCCATAACCAATCAGGACGATTTGTCCATCGAGGTATTTACGCTCGGTGCTCATGGGCAACTCGGCATAAGGGTCTTGACGCTGTTCCAGGCTGCGAGCCAATTCAGAGCGTTTGAGCAGCCAACGCTGAAAGGGTGCAATGGCAGCAAACAATAATGGATTCAGGGCTATCGAAATCAGTGCACCAGCCAACACCAGACTCATACCTTCGGCGGGCATCAAGCCCAGCGATAGGCCCAGACCTGCCAATATAAAAGAGAATTCCCCGATCTGCGCGAGGCTGGCCGCGACTGTCAATGCCGTATTGAGGGGATAGCGGAACGCAATTACCAAAGCCAGCGCCGCGAGTGACTTGCCAAGGATGATGATGGCAACTACGGCCAGCATGTGGATGGGCTGCTCGATCAGGATCGTGTGGTCAAACAACATACCCACCGACACGAAAAACAGCACCGAGAAAGCATCGCGCAACGGCAAAGACTCTTCCGCTGCACGGTGGCTTAACTCGGATTCACTCATCACCGAGCCGGCGAAGAATGCACCAAGCGCAAACGATACGTTGAACAAGGCCGACGCACCGTAGGCGATACCAATCGCTGTCGCGATCACGGCTAGGGTAAACAGTTCGCGTGAACCCGTGCGCGCTACCTGCCACAATAGCCAAGGCAGCACGCGACGTCCGACAATCAGCATTAGGGCGATAAAGGCAGAAACCTGCAACAGCGTTTGACCGATGGTTACCCATAGAGGTCTTGCCTCAGCAGATGCAATCACTGCGCCACCGAGAACATTGGCAAGTGGGGGCAGCAACACCAGAACCAGCACTGTGGCCAAATCTTCGACTACCAACCATCCAACCGCAATCCGCCCATTCATTGATTCGAGCACACCCCGGGCTTCGAGTGCCTTGAGCAGCACCACGGTACTTGCGCAGGACAGCGACAGCCCGAAGATCAGCCCACTCCCCAAACTCCAGCCCCACCACAAAGCCATAGACATACCCAGCACTGTCGCCAACCCCATTTGCACCACCGCACCGGGAATGGCAATGCGCTTTACCGCGAGCAGGTCACTGAACGAAAAATGAAGCCCAACACCGAACATCAGCAACATGATGCCGATTTCCGACAGTTGGGACGCGATATTCACATCGGCCACGAAACCGGGCGTAGCCGGGCCTATTATGATGCCTGCAACCAAATAGCCGACCAGTGCCGGTATCTTAATCCGTTCGGCAATGAATCCGAGAATCAAAGCGACGCTGAAGCCGGCGGCAATGGTGGTAATCAGAGGAATATTGTGACCCATTAAGTTCCCTTCGTTGGACCGCTGGATAAGTATGATTGATGGAAATTGTTGGCGGCTGGATAGGGTTTTGATACTTGGACAGTCCTTGCCAAGAATTGCCCTGTGTCCCGTGCTCGATATGTCCGACTAAACTACACACTGACAGAACGTCAGGAGGCAAGCTGCAATAGAGTCAAAATAGCTTTTAATTATAAATTTATTGGCCTGTTTCCTGTTTATAGCTATACATTTCCACCTAACACATTACCCTCCGGCGGCACTTTATTATTGAAAAACAAGGAAAATTTCTAATGGGTATCATAAGAAACTCCATTTATTTTATTGGATTCATACTTCCAATGGACAATGTGGGGTAAATTATTTGGTAGCGACACCTTAAGTGGAGATTATGTGACTTTTACTCCGCCGCCAGATAACAATGCACGCGGTGCGTGGCGCTAATGATGGTCTCACCCGGATAAACTTCTCGACATTTCGCCATGACATGTGCGCAACGAGTATGAAAGTGGCAGCCCTGCGGTGGACGGGAAGGAGAGGGCGTTTCTCCAGGCAGACGAATAGTTTTCATGCCCTGACCATCTATTCTCGGCACTGCAGACAGCAAGGCCTGAGTGTAAGGATGTTTGGGGGTATGCAATACTTCCGCCACAGTGCCGCGCTCGACGATACGTCCCAAATACATCACATATACTTCGTGCGCGAGATATTCCACCACCGCCAGATTATGCGAAATAAACAGGTAGCTTAATCTTAATTGCTGCTGCAATGATTTTAGCAAATTTAAAATTTGCGCTTGCACCGAAACATCCAGCGCGCTGGTCGGTTCATCACAAATTAGCAGATTCGGATTAACTGCCAGCACCCGGGCGATAGCGATACGCTGCCTCTGCCCACCAGAAAACTCATGCGGATATCGCCACTTGGAAGCTTTCTCCAACCCAACCTGTTCCAACAATTCATCTATGCGGCGTTGCCGCTCATCGCTATTTTTAGCGATAGACAGCGCATCCATCCCCTCTTGTAAAATTTCCGCTACGCGCATCTTGGGGTTCAAAGATGCATAGGGATCCTGAAATATCATTTGCATCCCGGCACGATGTTTGCGCAATTGCCTCGCAGTAATGCCAATGAGTTCGTGGCCCGCAAAACGGACGCTGCCTGCGGTAGGTGTAATGAGTTGCAGCAGGGCCTTGCCTACTGTAGTTTTACCGCAACCGGATTCACCCACCAGTGCCAGCGTACGCCCTTCTGGAATGTTCATTGACACTCCATCTACTGCTTTAACGTAACCGACCGTGCGTTGCAATATGCCTTTTCGGATGAGAAAGTGGACTTGCAGGTTTTCCACTTGTAAAAATGTATCCCTCCCCTCTTCCCCAGCTCCTTCCCCACTTACGTTAGATGGCGCGGGAGAGAGGGATGTTTTCAAGTTTAATTTCTCACTCCCCATTTGCGATGTATACAGATGGCACCTTACCCCCTGCCCGTTTTCCAGTTGCGTCCACTCCGGCACCTGCTCGTGGCATAGCGCCCACGCTTTATCGCAGCGCGGAGCAAATCTACAAGCTGCAAGTGGAGCACCCAATGGGGGTACATTGCCCGGAATGGCCGCTAATGGTTGCCCACTGCGTCCAGCATCCGGCAACGCGGCAAATAGTTTTTGCGTATAGGGATGAGCGGGACGCGCGAACAATTGTTCACGCGGTGCCTGCTCAATAATTTGTCCGGCATACATCACCCCGACCTGATGCGCCATTTGAGCGACTACACCCAGATCATGTGTTATCAGCAACAACGCCATACCGGTTTTCTGCTGCGTATCGCGCAACAGTTTAAGCACCTGCGCTTGTATGGTCACGTCGAGAGCGGTAGTGGGTTCGTCTGCGATCAACAACTTGGGTTGTCCGGCCATTGCCATTGCAATCATCACGCGTTGTTTCATGCCACCGGAAAGCTGGAATGGATATTCAGACGCACGGCGAAGGGCATCGGAAATACCCACCTGCTCCAGCAATTCAACACAACGCGGGCGAACTTCTTTGCCACGCAGTTGCTGATGTAATGTCAATACCTCGGCAATTTGATCGCCGACCGTCATCACTGGGTTCAAACTCAACCCCGGTTCCTGAAAAATCATAGCCATCTGACCACCACGCACTTTGCGCATGGCATATTCTGGCAGCGCCAAAATATCTTCTTCACCAAGTTTAATATCACCGCTGGCGACGCGTATTCCATCCGGCAGCAAACGCATTAGTGCTAATGCCGTCATAGATTTGCCACAGCCGGATTCGCCAAGCAGCGCAAAAGTCTCGCCTTGTTTAAGGCTGAACGATATGTCGTCCACAATGCGCGCACCATTATTCAGACGCGTCACCAAACTATCTACATTCAGTATAAATTCCCTTCTCCCAATTTCTGGAGGGGTGCTGGTCAGGGGGCGGAGCTGGTTGAGAGAGGAATCAGATTTCATGCAGCCACCTAAGTCCGATTCAAGCGCGGATCAAATGCATCGCGTACCGCATCAGCAAACAGATTGGCGGCCAATACCAGCACCAGCATGAATCCGAACGCAGCCGCCAGCGTCCACCACACCATCGGCTCGCGCCCCATCTCCAGGCGGGCGGAGTTTATCAACGTACCAAAGCTCATCGTACTAGGGTCGACCCCCACACCGACATAAGATAGCACTGCCTCGGCCAATACCAAGCTGCTGAAATCCATTACCACCGCAA
Organism: Candidatus Nitrotoga sp. CP45; assembly: GCA_003402375.1. Taxonomy (GTDB): domain Bacteria; phylum Pseudomonadota; class Gammaproteobacteria; order Burkholderiales; family Gallionellaceae; genus Nitrotoga. The sequence continues at coordinate 31,605 of QFXJ01000045.1, read as the reverse complement.
TCAATACGATGTGCATCACGTTTGGCACTATATGGCGAGTAAGGATACGCGAAGATGAAACGCCGAATGCCTGCGCCGCCTGGATGTATTCCAATTCTCGCAATTTAAGTGTCTCGCCCCGTAGCAAGCGGCATAGTCCGGTCCAGCTGGTCACACCGAGAATCAGACACAAAAACAATAAGCGTAAATCTGCGCGTGCAGCAGATGTTTCAAACCAATCGGGATGCATCTCAATATAAACCTGCATCATCAACACTGCAGCCGCAATCAACAACACACTGGGAATAGAGCTTAATACGGTATAAAGATACTGGATCACATCATCCACCCAACCACGCAAGTATCCTGCCGCTATACCCAGCAGCAATGCAAACGGCAACATCACTAGCGTCGTGACAGTGCCGATTACAAGCCCGGTGCGAATACTTTTCAGCGCGAGATACAGTACATCCTGCCCCACTTTATCAGTGCCCAACACATGGTAAACCGCGGCCAGATTGACAGTTATGCCAAGCAGCATGGCTATCAACAAAGTTGTTATTAACAATGCCTTGAAAGGCTTATTTTTCATCGCTCTGGTAAAAGTGGATATCCAATTATCTTTACTGATTTCCCGTCCGGCCGACGACCAGACTGTCCTAAATTTGACGAAAAAATGGAATAACATGTTACTGACCGCAATCAATAACACGCCAATTAGCAACCCCTCTAAAGCACCGATTCCTGTGCGTTTTAGCACATCGCCCAGAAGTTCGCGCTGTGGATCAGCCAAATGGGCACCACCGTAACGCAAGCGCGGATAATCCCGAAGTATCTTGCCCTCCGACGTTTCCATACTTTCCTTGGCATACAGATACGCCGCCAGTGGTGCAGAATAGGTTTTCTCGCTACGGCTTTTTATACCTTTGGCAAGTGCATCGAAGACACTCAACACCTCGGCCGAATACACTGTCTGGCCATTGCTCTTCTCCGACAGCGCCGCGCGGTAGTGCATGGTGTCAAGTAACCCCACCAGCACGAATAACGACAACAGCAACAGCGACACCATGCCCACACTGCCCTTAGCCACGCGTTGCCAAGGTAGAACAAGATGAGGGCGTTTTCGTATCCACAATGCCGCAGCAAGAACCGTTGCGAGCAGCAGGTAGATCATCGCATCTGTCCAAAGAATAACGGGCATATTACTTACCCCGACATTGAGTACTGAAAATCGCTCGTTCTGAGCATAGAATGGAATTTAAATATGGGCAGATTGAGTCACACATTAAGCTCGATCTGCGCTTAATGTGTGACTCATTGCAGACGGGGAATATATTTATAAAGGCGCTCATTGCAACCTCACTCGCGGGTCAACAATGGTATATGAGATATCTGTCAAAACTAAACCGGCGATATACAACATCGAACCAAGAAAAACCATGGCACGTACTACACTGAAATCCTGCGCATTAATTGCGTCTATTGTGTAGCTACCCAGACCGGGGATACCGAAGAATGATTCGGTCAACAAACTACCCATGAACAGCAGCGGAATGACTACCACCACACCGGTTAAAATCGGGATCATTGCATTCTTCAGCACGTGACGAAATAACACGCGCAATTCCGACAGGCCCTTGGCACGGGCGGTCCGCACATAGTCCTTACCGATTTCTTCCAAAAAAATCGTTCGATACCAACGGCTACTGGCACCGACACTACCCATTACGCCAATCAACACAGGCAGCAACACAAATTTGATACTGTCCAACCCGCCCGCATAGCCCGAGATTGGCACCCAGTGCCACAATTTACTCGCCACGAACTGACCGCCAATAATGTAAAACAGACCGGAGATGGACATCAGCAAAACACATAACGACACCCCCAGCATATCCAGTGCTGTCGCCCTGAACAATGTCATCAACAGCGCAAAAGTAATGTAAATGAGCAGTCCAATAAGAAAAGTAGGTAACGCAATGGCAAGACTAGGCATCATGCGGGTCTGGATTTCACGCGCAACATTACGCCCGTCGTTGGATGAACCAAAATCAAATGCAAACATTCTGGCCGACTTCTGGAAAAAAATCGTATCGCTGATTTTGCTTATGCCCTCTGCATGGGCATTAAATAGCAGCGGTTTGTCATAACCATGCTGCTGCTTCCACTTTTCGATCGCTTCAGGCGTAACGCGCTTCATACCCAATTGCATCCGCGCCATATCGTCCGCAGTATTCACCACAAAAAAAAGAGAAAAGGTGAGCAGGTTCACACCGACCAAAATCGGGATAGCATACAAAATGCGGCGAATAAGATAAGCGATCATTGACAGAGCTGTAGGTTACACTTACCCACCATAATGAATGAGCGGCGATACATAAACGTATTTATGTTCGCCAGAGAAATCTTTCAAGTACTTTTTTCAGTACTTCTTTTCAGTACTTCTTTTCAGTACTTCTTTCAAGTACTTCTTTCAAGTACACGCTACCGCCTTGATCATCTGCCTTTGCTCCAATCACCTGATTGACCAGCCTGTTTATTAGGCAGCGCTGGCTCAGCATCATCCAGCCCGGCTTCTGTTTTTCTTTATTTTTTTAAATCGCTTTAGCTGGAACGTCATGCTCCAACAATAATTTTTGTCTTGCTACATCACGTGGGATACATACCATTTCCGAACCAATTTTCTGTTCAATCCCCTTAACTTTGGCACAGACCATTATAGGTCCTGTAGGGGTTGCTTTCGGGCCGCGGCACCAGCCATCAGAGGGCGTAGTTTTAAAATCTATCCATACTCCTTCAGCCGCCTTGCATTCCTCAGGATCGGTAGGATAAGCGTGACTAATCACGGGCATGATAGCCAAAATTGCGATCGACACGACTCTAAATGTTGTTTTTTCAAAATGACTCAAAATTATTCCTTTCTTTAAAAATTGCGGCAAAAAAGGTGTTGCCGCACACCTGCATGTTACTCTCGAACACTTAAAATTTTATCAGGCATTCTTACAAAATCACCTTACACTTTAACACTTAATCCGAAATTATCTTTGCCAAACCGAAGGTTTTTTTGTCCGGGCAAAAAATATAATCATCGTGCCTCTTCCCGCTGCCGCAACACACGCCACAGCCACCAGCCCAGTAAAGCGAGCGTAGAGCCAATTAACCACAATGGCCATAGCTTAGGCTGGTTCCAACCGCTACGCAGTTCATCACGCCGTGCTGCATCTATGCGCAAATATTTAACATTGTTATTGGCCATTTTATTGGGCTTGCTGTTATGCAGCCAAGCATGGCGCAATACATAATCTTTAGGATGTTGCCCCCATATCCAGGGCGAGTCGCGGCGCAAAATTTCCAACATTTCATCAATTATTTCCTGGCGCGCTGGACCGTTTTCCATGTTCTTCATCTTCTCAAACAGGCGGTCATATTCCGGACTATTGTAATTCGAGGCATTCTCGCCGCCCTTCACGGCCTTGCCTTGCGCACCATGCAGCAAAAATAAAAAATTCTCTGGGTCGGGATAATCAGCGTTCCAGCCGAAATAAAACATCTGCGTATCGCCTTTACGTAACTTATCCTGAAAGCGGTTGTAGTCAGTACTGCGCGCCACCAATTGCAGATTGAGTTTGTCGAGTTGCTTGCGTAACCAGTCCAGCCGCGATTTGCTGCCCACACCTGTGGCGGTCGTATCAAGATAAATAATCAGCGGTTGTTTTGTTTTTTCATCCAAGCCATCGGGATAGCCAGCTTCGGCCAGCAGCTTTTTCGCCTCATTAATTGATTTACGTTGAGGTGCGCCATTAACCCAGTCATACACGTAATGATTGATGCCTGCTTCGCCTTCGCGGTAGCCGAAAATACCCGGTGGAATAGGCGATTGCGCGCTAATGCCACGGCCATTGGCAAAAATGGAAATAAATTCCTCAAAATCCACCGCGATAGAAATGGCACGGCGCAACTTGGTCGCACGTTCACTCGCGCCTCCCACAACCGGATCAAGCCAGTTGAAACCCATATACGAAGTAGAGGTGGCTACCGAGGTAGAAAGCTTAATACCTTGCGCTTTCATCTCGTCTGTAACGTTAGTTTCGCCGCTAACATTCACCTGCACTGCTTGATCAAAACTATCAGAGCTGATGCCTGCCGCATCGTAATAACCTTGCAAAAATTTGTTCCAGTAAGGAATGGTTTCCTTCTCCAGACTAAACACCACTTTGCTGATTAACGGCAGAGCCTTACCCGCGTCAGCCAACAGCCCAGCTTCTTTATCCCCCGCCTCACCTTCCGTCGGATAGACTTCGCCGGAAAAATGCGGATTGCGCGTCAACACCATACGCTGGTTGGGATTATTTTCCGATAGATAATACGGCCCACTACCCACCGGCCACCAATCCAGAACCAGGTTGCGTTCAGACATTCCATCCTGCGCATAAAAGCGCTCGGCTTCAACTGGCATAGGTGAAAAAAATGTCATCGCCAACCAATAAGCAAACTGGGGATATTTACCGTAAATTTTGATACGGTAAGTGCGGTCATCCACTGTTTGCACACCTTCCAGCGGATAGTCGTGGAGATCAAGAAAAATATCGGGGTTCTTTTTTTTAGCTTGCTGCAAAGTTGCGATGTATTCTTTAAGGCCAACGATGTAATCCACCATAAGTCCTGCAATTGGCGAATGTATAGCCGGATGGGCAAGCCGTTTGATTTGATAAACATAATCCGCCGCTTTCACTTCACGCGTACCGCTGTGCGGAAAATCATTCAGTGCATGGATATTACTTAAATCATTGCTTGTAAGCGCATGGTATTCCAATTTACCTTTGGCATCGCGCGCAAAAGCCGGATGCGGCTGATAATTCAAACCGGTACGCAAATGAATTTCGTAAACACTGAATGCCACCTTTTCGGCAGGCGCGTCATCTGGTAATGGCTGGTTATTTTTGTCCAAATAACTCACTGTCGGCATTTCACTGGCTGCCTGCGGCACCAGCGTATATGGACGTTTCAGAAAATGATATTGCAGCGGCGGTTGATATATCTGCGCAAGAAATATATATTCATTTTCGCTATACGCTGACGCCGGATCGAGATGTTTAGGCCGTTCAGTAAAAGCAGAATAATAAATCGACTTACCTTTATCACTGACCGGGTAAGGATTATTCCATAAACCACCGTCACAAGCTGTAAGCACCAGTAGCAGCGGTAAGTAATGTAAGTATTTCATGGCGCGAGAGTTTATCCGAAATATCGCTATTCGTGGTAAAGTTGCGGCCACTTTTAACCTTATGAATGGGCAGTAAGATGAATCCGATTTGGCAAGATTATTTACGGGAACAAGGGGCCGAAATACAAGATGGCATCGTGCAATATTTTGGCGCTGGGCAAGGCGAACTCACTGCCGCACAAGACGGCATGGTACTGTGCTACTTAAGCCAGCTTGGGGTACTCAAGGTTTCAGGTGAAGATGCTGAAACCTTCCTGCAAAACCTATGTAGTAGCGATGTGCGTGAAGTCACCCCATGGCATGCCCAATTCAGCAGCCTGAACAGCCCAAAAGGACGAATGCTGGCAAGCTTCCTGATCTGGCGTAAAGGGGTGCTTGATGACGCAGACAAGGCTTTTTTCCTGCAACTACCGCTTAGTTTGTGCGCCGACATCCAACAACGCCTATCCAAATACATCCTGCGCTCCAAAGTAAAAATTGAGGACGTAACCGACCAACAAATCAGTTTTGGCTGGGCTGGGGAGGGTTCAGAGGAACAACTGCGGGAATACTTGGGTTCGGTTCCGGTAGAACCTTGGGGAGCGGAAGAAGTAGGCAACCGGGTATCAGAGCACAATGATACTGGCGTCATTCGTCTCGGCGAACAGCGCTTTCAAATCAACACAACAATCGAACACGCACCCGCCCTATGGCAAAAACTTATTGTGGCCGGACGTCCGGTTGGTTCACCTTGCTGGGACTGGCTCACGATTCATGATGGCATTCCAGTGATCCTACCGGCTACCCAAGAGCAATTTGTACCGCAAATGGCCAATATGGAATTAATCGGTGCCGTGAATTTCAAAAAAGGCTGCTATCCCGGCCAGGAAATTGTGGCGCGCATGCAATATCTCGGTAAACTCAAGCGCCGTATGTATTTAGCGCATATCGATAGTGATGGTCCACCGCAACCGGGTGACGAGCTTTACAGCGCGGACATGGAAGGCCAGGCCAGTGGCATGGTAGTCAACGCATCGCCCGCCCCAAATGGCGGCTATGACATGCTGGCGGTGGTGCAGATTAGTAGCCACAAAGACCAAACTATCCACTGGAAATCCTTGCAAGGCGCAACGCTTCAGTTCAAGAGATTACCTTATCCAATTTATTAGTCTGAATGAAGCCATTGTTGATGGACCAAGTGGGTTTGCTTAAATTCGAACCCCTTTGGGAGTGAAATCGGAGAAGAACACGCTGCACGACCTGCCTCAACTAATACTTGAAACACTTGCGCTTGATAACAACTTGCGTAATACCCAATATGTAAAAATATTCGACTTGGGCTAAAGATAACCGTCAGATTAATTACCAAACGCGCTGTTGCGATTACTTCACAGGACACGATACAGCAGGCAAATTAGCTTGCACAATCGCCGTAAGATTTCCCCTGATTTTAAGAAGTTGCTTGCGTTTGCGCTGGGTTTCCAGCGCTAAACCGGCATTACACCCATAGCAATTGCCAATACTGAACTGCCCGAAATCACGCATGTCGATTTTTTTTACACCTTCCCGGTAATTGTCATTCTACAATTTCCGTTTCTAACATTTACACCATTCAACCTCATGTTATACAACATAATTTACACCGACTTTAGTTTTTGGCACAATTTATGCTTTGGAGATGGCAGGGTTGCCATAAATATATTTATATTTTTTAGTTAGCCAAAAAATATAAAGATTACCAACGGTTTGTATATTAATAACAAGGAATAATAATTATGAAAAAAAACATGATTGCTGCGCTACTTGCAGTTAGTAGTATTGCGGCAGCTGGCGGCGCGCAGGCTACTGTAATTACTGGCTCTTTCCTCAATCCTATGCTGACAACTGAAATCAACCAGAGTGGTTTACTGCCATTGTTCGATATCAGCCTGGGCACGTTGAATTCAGTCACATTGACGCTAGTAGGTAACTCTGAAAGTACAACCAGCCTGTTTAATGGTGCTGCAAACCCTCAAACTTTTAGCTTTCAGTCACTTCTAAATTATTTCTTTACCTTTAGCAATGGTGTGTCAGTGGGAACACCGGCATTTACAACTACATTGGCAACAACTGGTGGCTTCACCACGCTTGCCTCGGGTGCAACATTGAATCTTGGAACAACCACCGACTCAGGCAGCGCAGTAATAACTGGCCCGCTCGCTAACTTTATCGGATCCGGAAATTTCACCGTCGGTTGTACAACCATTTCAGGCTCTACCTTTACTGGTGGCGGCGGTAACATTCAGAATATTCAGAATACAACAGCAAATTGTGGCGCGGATATTAGCTATGACTATACCCCTACAATCACGCGTGTACCTGAACCAACTGCATTATGGTTGCTTGGTGTTGGCTTGCTCGGTCTCGTTGGTGTGCGCAGAAAATTTAGCTGATCACCAGCTTTAAGTTCTACTCACAAGTTAATTGACAAAGCCACCTGCTGATATTTGGATATCAAGGTTGTTTTGTCGATTTTTTTTACACTTTTTTAATCAAAAAATCAGCATGACTTTCCGGTCAAGTTCATGGCCAAACCGCTTTTGATACATTCAACCCTTATATAAAAAGAGTCATTTTTCCTCATACGCTACGCAAACGAATTCGAAAAACCAGATGGTTTATACCGCATCGGAGATCACAAAACCCGGGACGTTTGAATGGCACCTGACCGACCGCACGCTAAAACTATCGCCAGACTTGGCGTTACATCTTGGTTTCCACCAGGGGATTTAATGGCCGCATCGATACTTTTCTGAATATGACTTTATCCCTTGGATCGGGATCGGGCGCTAAAAAAATTTCTGAACACCCCTCCTGAATAAAATGAAATCTCCGCAGAAATTCGTATTTATAACTCAACAGGACTGTACTGGTTCACATGGCAGGGCGAACCACATCGTAATGAGCTAAGGCATCTAACCTGCCTATTGAATAAACGCGGCTTACGCAAACAGTGGGAAACATATGGCAACGCCAAGCCTAAGCAACTCTCGCATTCTTCATCCTGGACCTTGACCAATTCTAAAAAAATACCGAAACGTGCTGTATTGGCGCGCATGAACAGCGATGAATTTAGCATTTTGATGCTGGGTAAATTTTCAACAAAAGACTTACATAGAAACACACTAAACCGGTAATTTATCATGCAGTGGTGATAACTCTTATACCACTCTAAAATCTGGTTACTGTATTATTGCAATATAGTCTTAACCTTATGAAATAACGAATAGAATATGGCTACCAATAAACTTCGTGCCTTATTAGTGGAAACCTCACTGGATGATACCCAGCGCACGCTTGCAAAACTGGAACAGAGCGGTTACAAGGTGGAACACCGACGAGTAGATAATGCGTCCGCCATGCAAGTTGCCTTAACTGAAGATGAGTGGGATGTGGTGCTATGTAGCTATGACCCGTCCGGATTTTGTGGGCTAGCTGCACTCGAGCTAATGCAATCACAAGGAGTAGACCTCCCTTTTCTATTCCTGTCGCATGATCTACATGAAGAAACAATCATTCATACCATGCAATCCGGTGCAAACGATTACATTTTTAAAGGGAGTTTAAATAGGCTCGCTCCCTCAATAGCACACAATTTACGCGAAGCACGTATTCGTTACGAGCACCGTCAAGCGCAAATTGCCTTACAAGAAAATCAAGCGCGCCTGCAAGCCTTCATCACTAACCTGCCAGGCATGGCTTATCAAATATTACTCAAGCATGATGACGATATTTCCTTTCCCTATATCAGCGACGGCAGTAAAGCCCTTCTCGACTTGAACCCACAGGATTTAGAAAAAAATCCACACTTATTCATAAATATGTTGCACCCGGATGACCGCGGCTCATATGAACAATCCATGCGCACTTCAGCAAATAATCTTACTTTCTGGAACTGGGAAGGGCGTATCGTGATATTGCCGGAAGGCGAGATTAAATGGATTAATCTACGCTGTAGCCCCCGAAAAACATTGCATGGCGAAATTCAGTGGGAAGGCATTATGTCGAACATCAGCCAAAGCAAGCAGGCGGAAATCGAAATAAAACATTCACAGGAACAATTACGTGAACTATCTTCCCACGTCCAGCTTGTACGCGAACAAGAGCGCCTTAACATCGCACGCGAGGTCCATGACGACTTAGGAAGCACACTTACCGCCATTAAGCTCAACATCGCTTGGTTGGGTGGACGACTGAACAGGGAAACACCTGAGCTGATTGCAAAAATTAAGGATGTTGAAAACCTGGTTGATAAGTGCACCGCCGCCGCCAACGACATCTCTCACTCCCTGCGCCCAAGCACGCTAGACTGCTTCGGAATCACCACAGCAATGGAAATCGAGGTAGACGAATTTGAACAGCGTACCGGTATTTCTTGCGTATTTAACCACCCAGATGAAGATATTACTTTAGATCCGGATATCGCCATCGCGCTGTTCCGTATCCTGCAAGAAACACTCACCAATATCATGAAACACGCACATGCCAGCAAAGTAAAAATAGATCTTTATAACCAAGCGACCTGCGTCGAAATGATTGTTAGCGACAATGGCTGCGGCTTTACCGAATCAGACCGCATCAAACCGCGTTCTTTTGGCCTGCGCGGCATTAAGGAACGGGTCGCCTACTTTGGCGGCAATGTGCACATCAAAGGCACACCGGGCTCAGGAACCGCAATTAAGGCATGCATTCCGCATCAATCTGAACCATTAACTGCCGGTAACTTTTTTTTGTCACAGCCACAACAAAAATTGCTGTAATGAATATTATTGAATATCAATCATGATTAATATATTAGTAGTAGATGATCACGCACTGATCCGCAAAGGCATGAAACAGATTCTCAATGACACCGAGGATATACGCGTAACCGGAGAAGCTGAAAATGGCATGCAAGCCATCAAGATGGCGCAAGCAAACGCTTATGATTTAGTACTACTCGATATCAGCATGCCTGACAAAAATGGTATCGATGTACTTAAACAGCTTAAGCTCAATCAGCCGCAGTTACCCGTACTCATTTTAAGCATGCATGAGGAAAATCAATATGCATTGCGTTCTATGAAAGCTGGGGCTGCAGGCTATCTCAGCAAGCAAAGCGCCCCGACACAACTGGTTACCGCCATACGCCAAGTTGCCTGCGGCAAAAAATATATTAGCAACGAACTGGCAGAAGAATTGGCCAATGGCCTGTCACAAGGATATCAGGAGCTGCTGCACCAAACCTTATCCAACCGCGAATACCAAACACTGTGCTTAATGGCATCGGGCAAAAGTTTGAGCGAAATGGCAGAGGCTTTATCACTTAGTGCCAAGACCGTCAGCGTTTATCGTGCGCGTTTACTGGAAAAAATGAAATTGAAAAACAATGCTGAAGCGGTTCGCTATGCAATCAAACATCATTTGATTGAATAATGTCTTGTTCGTATATTTTCAAAATTCAATAAATTTAATCATTACAATTGTCAGCGGGCAGGGGAAATAACATGCCCCTCAATAAAGCTTGAACCAAGCCACGAATGACATCTTCTTCGTCAGCAGCGATACGTAGCACGGGCTTAAAACCGGTAGCGTTGATCTGAATGCTGTTGGATTGGTTAGCTTCAACGTTCAGGGCCAAACCGAGAAAGCCAAGTGGTCCGCAAATGCACTCCCGTACCTGTGGCGCATATTCGCCGATGCCGCCGCTGAACACCAGCGCGTCAATACCGCCCGCCTTGGCGGCCAATGCACCGATAGCGGCACGCACTTGGCGGCAAAAATAGCTCACCGCAAAACAGGCGTTCTCGCTACGGCTTTCCAGTAAGCGTTGCATGTCACTGCTCTCTCCGGCAGACAATGCGAGTAGTCCCATATGGTGATTGACCAGATCACTTAATCCCGCGCTATCGTAACGTTTTGCCAGCTCCAGCATCACGCCCGGATCCAGGTCGCCACTGCGCGTGCCCATCGGGATGCCACCGGCTGGCGTGTAGCCCATGGTTGTGTCGATGGATTTCAGCCCTTCCATCAAGCACAGGCTGGCTCCCGCGCCCAAGTGCGCAACCACGATGCGGCCCTGTGCAGCCTCTCCCAGTAGTGACGGAAGTTTAGAGGCGATGTAAGCATAATTGAGGCCGTGAAATCCGTAGCGCCGTATGCCAAGACCACACGGGATCGGCAAGCGCCGCGCCAGTTCTGGCATGGTGTGGTGAAATGCGGTATCAAAACAGGCTATTTGTGGCACGTCTAATCGCGCCCGGCACAGCTCCACTCCGAGCAGATTGCCCGGCATGTGCAGCGGTGCAAGATGTGTAATGCCATTTAGTCGCTTAATTTCTGCCACATCGAGAAGTCGTGCTGAATCTATTGCTTCGCCGCCATGTACGAAACGGTGGCCAATTGCATCCGGCACTTCCCCACTCAGATCATTCAGTAGCGCGTCGAAGGAATCGGCGTGATTATGCGGAGAATTTTTTCCGGCATGGGCGTAGCGCCAGTCACGGCGCGTGCCGTCGGCGCGGAACAGGCTTGCCTTAAGGCTGGATGAGCCGCTGTTAATGGTGAGGATTGCATGGCTCATTGTGGCCATTTCCAGTCGCGTATTTCAGGCATATCTTCGCCAAACTGGTGAATGTATTGCGTGTGTTCGTTGAGTTTGTCACGCATACGCTGTTTGATGTGTGCCGCTTGTGCCTGCAATTTCGGCACCCGGTTTGCCACATCCATTACTAAATGGAAACGATCAAGGGTGTTAAGCACAACCATGTCAAATGGCGTGGTAGTGGTGCCTTCTTCTTTGTAGCCGCGCACGTGGAGATTATCGTGGTTGGTGCGGCGATAAGTCAGGCGATGAATCAGCCACGGATAACCGTGGTAGGCGAAAATGATCGGCTTACCGGTGGTAAACAGGGAATCGAATTCCTTGTCTGGTAAGCCGTGCGGATGTTCCTCCTGCGGTCGCAAGGTCATCAGGTCGACCACGTTGATAAAGCGGATTTTTAGCTCCGGTATCAGCTGGCGCAAGATATCTATGGCCGCCAACATCTCCAGTGTGGGCACGTCGCCCGCCGCTGCTAGAACCACATCCGGCTCGCCGGCTTGGTCATTGCAGGCCCATTCCCACAAGCCTATGCCTGCGCTGGTGTGGTTGATGGCGGCTTTCATATCCAACCATTGTTGCGCGGGTTGCTTACCGGCAACAATGACATTCACCAAATTGCGGCTGCGCAAACATTGGTCGCTAACACAGAGTAGCGTATTGGCGTCCGGAGGCAGATAGACGCGGATAATATCCGCCTTCTTGTTCATAACATGGTCGATAAAGCCGGGATCCTGATGCGAGAAGCCGTTATGATCCTGTCGCCAAACGTGCGAGGTGAGCAAAATATTTAGCGAGGCAATGGGACGGCGCCAAGGAATTTCGCGGCACACCTTGAGCCACTTGGCATGCTGGTTGAACATTGAGTCCACAATGTGGATGAAGGCTTCATAGCACGAGAACAGTCCGTGGCGGCCGGTAAGCAGATAACCTTCCAGCCAACCCTGGCAGGCGTGTTCGGATAGTATTTCCATTACCCGGCCATCTGGCGCGAGATGATCGTCGAAATCATAGCGCAGCGCCATCCAGGTGCGGTCCGTCACTTCAAACAGCGCACCCAGCCGATTGGAAGCGGTCTCGTCCGGGCCGAACACGCGAAAATTGTCGCGGTTTTTCTGCATTACATCGCGCAGAAAGTCCCCCATTACCCGAGTAGATTCAGCCATACTGCTGCCGGGTAAATCTACCGCCACCGCGTAATCCTGGAAATCTGGCAAACGCAGATCGCGCAGCAGCATACCACCGTTGGTATGGGGATTAGCGCCCATGCGGCGGTCCCCGGTCGGGGCGAGCGTCGCCAGCTCAGGTTTGAGCGTACCATTGTCATCGAACAGTTCTTCAGGCCGGTAGGATTTCATCCAGCTCTCCAGCAGCCGCACATGCTCCGGCTTCTCCATATTGCCGAACGGCACCTGATGCGAGCGCCAATAACCTTCTGTTTTTTTTCCGTCCACCTCTTTCGGGCCGGTCCATCCCTTGGGGCTGCACAACACGATCATGGGCCAGAGTGGGCGATCCATCAAGCTGCCCTCGTGCGCTTTGCGCTGGATATCGCGAATCTCGGCAATCACCGCATCGACAGTAGCGGCCATGAGTGTGTGCATAGCTTCAGGCTCGTCACCTTCCACAAAATAAGGCTTGTGGCCATAACCCGCGAACAGACTCGCCAGCTCTTCCCGACTAATGCGCGCGAGTATGGTCGGACTGGCGATTTTGTAGCCGTTGAGATGCAGGATGGGCAATACAGCTCCGTCTGTGCGGGGGTTGAGAAACTTGTTGGAATGCCAAGAGGTGGCCAACGGTCCGGTCTCTGCTTCTCCGTCACCAACTACGCAACAGGCAATGAGATCGGGGTTATCAAACACCGCGCCATACGCATGGAACAGCGAATAGCCCAACTCTCCTCCCTCATTGATGGAACCAGGTGTCTCCGGTGCGGCATGGCTAGGTATCCCGCCCGGGAAAGAAAATTGCCGAAACAATTGCCGCATGCCTTCTTCGTCCCGGGAAATATCGGAATACAGTTCGCTATACGTACCTTCGAGATATGTGTTGGCCACCACAGCTGGGCCGCCGTGGCCGGGGCCGGCGACAAAAAACATGTTGAGGCCATGCGCTTTGATAATTCTGTTCATATGCACGTAGATAAAGTTGAGCCCCGGTGTAGTACCCCAGTGGCCCAACAAGCGTGGCTTGATGTGCGCCAGCTCCAGTGGCACTTTTAAAAGTGGATTGTCCAACAGGTAAATTTGTCCGACGGAAAGATAGTTGGCGGCGCGCCAGTAAGCGTCAATCAAATGGAGTTCTTCTGGTGTCAAGGCAGCGGCAGATGGCAGCATTTCATTCTCCTTAATGTCGTTCATTTGTAAGTACACGACCTCACGCCAAGCGTTTGAAGAAGTGATCGCTGAATCGTTGTTGCAGGGATATTCAGAAGATGGGTTAAGGCGTCATTCTACTGGCCTTTATGCCGCTTTGCTTTTTTACACTTGATTTTCGAGTTGATTTGGAATTTGCTACGCGTTTTTTTGCATACCTTATCTATGACAGCGACAGTCGCCCCTGCGTTGATGCGTCTGCCAGCGGGCGCACACGGGCATAGTTCAGCAATTCGCCCAGCCGTGCTCCCTTACTGCGCCATTCATGGAATATGGCCTCACCCAGCAGCACATAGTACCAGGGTATACCGTCACGCAATTCAGCATCCAAGCTGTTGATGCGACCACACCAAGCTGTGGCAGCCTTCAGCTTTCTTTGCACGTTTGGATGAATGGTTTGTTGCTGGGCCTTGGTTTCCACCAAATAAACCGCATCCCCGGTGCGCACCAGAAAATCGGGCGAGTAAAACGCGGGCAAGCCGTCTTCCTTCACATAGCGCAGGTGCACACAACAATGGCGTGTTTCGCTTACCTTGCAGAAAGCGAGTATCTGCGTGTCAGCCTGCGCCCATTCGATGAAGGCCCGTTCCAGTCCACCATTGCGGGCGGGAAATGGCAACCGTTCGTAGATGCATTTGGTAACTGGCAGCGAGTTGCTCTCGCGCATCATCAATTTTGGGACTTCTGATAAGTTGCGATAGTGCACTTCGGTTGCACCCACCACGTCCTGATGTTGCGATTCGATCAACGCCACGGCCAATACCTTGCTGATGTGGTCAATCACTGGCTGCAACAACAACACACGCCAATTCTCTGTCTCCATCGGGTTGAATGTTTCACCGAACAGATAGCCCCGGATGTAGCCATCCAGCCAGCCAGCCAACTCGGCGGTATTGGCCTGCAAATACGGGTTCGCCAGATGCTTGGCGATCTTGTTGCCTTTGGGCAGTGGCTGGCTCAACGCTTGACTGATACGGCGTGTCAGTCGTGCCAGAAAATCGTTATAACCGCTGACATTCATCACCGCGCCCTCAACGCGATAATCACCAAACAGCGTACTGCTCTGCAAATCCTGCGAAATAAAAGTGTCGCCTTTGCCGAGTAACCCGGTGAGTTGCGCTAGCGTCATGGCAGTAAAAGCAGGCAATGCCGCCAAGTCCGGCGTATGGTGTTCCAGAAAAGATTCCGCTTCACGTAAAATAAGCGGGATCGCGAAATCGTATTGCTCAAATCCATCACGCAACTCCGCCGCAATTACATCGCCAGTACTATTGGTATTGTCGCTGTCTTCGGTTGTCGTACCAGCTAACCCTTCAGCCATCAATTCGTTCAATTCGTTGTGAAACGATTGGAAGGCTGGATGCTCAACGATAGAAAGAATATCGATCAGGCTGCTCGGCTCAAGCCCGGTGTTGATACGCTCGCGATTCTCGCGTTTAAGGTCGGCATACTCTTCATCGCGCCACATCAACCGCAAGCCGCGCCCGATAGTCTGTTCCAGCAGAATCGGGGCTTGCGAGGAGCGCAGCGGCACGACCACGCAGATATTATTTACGTCGAATCCTTCGCGCAACATCAACACGCTGACGATCACGCGCGGCGTAGCGTGCTGATCCACGCTGAATAGACGCTCGCGCACTGGAGCCCAGTCTTTCTCGCCCAGTTCGGCCTTTTTGCCCGAATCAATGGACATCACTTCGTCCTCGGACAGACCTTCATCGCACAGAAATTGCGCTACCAGCGGCGATACCGTGGTGTCCTCGCACACCACCAACATTTTCGGATGGCGAGCCGGATCAATGCGCGCAAAATCCACCTCCAGCTTTTTCAATTTCTGCAATCCGGCGCGCAACATCACCCGCTGGCCTTCGCTCAAGCTGGGGTTACCGTCCTCATCCCGTTCAGCCTTGAATTCCAGCGGCAGCGCGCCGATTTCCTTGCGCCTGTCCAGCACCAGCGATTTCACCAACCCGGCGCGCATTGCACTTTTCAGATCAAAGTCAGTGATGATGTGCGGAAAGTACAGTTTGCGCTTGTTCCTTCCCGATCCAACATCGTTATAGGGCGTGGCGGAAAAATCCATCTGCACAAAGCGGCGGCCTTTGCTCACGGCAATGCGGTTCAGGCTCTTTTGCCATTCCACCTCGCTCGTCTCACCTTCTTTCTTCAGCTCGTGGATATGATGCGCTTCGTCGTTGAACACCATCAAATCCGGCAACCCAACCAGAAACTCCAGTACATTCCCGCGCGCGTAGCGACGGTCCAACATCTCCAGGCTGTTGCCGGTAGCGCGCCCCGGTGTGAGCGGCAGCACAGCATTAATTATTTGTTGCGGCTCCAGCATTGCGCCCGGTGCCGCGATTTCCTCTTCGTTTTCCGTTTCGTCCACATCAGCCAGCAAATGCCAGTTGGCGATGGCGATCATGCCGTTGCCCGTGGCCTTCAGGCTAATCTCTGATTTACCGCACACATTGCCGCGTACAAAACCAAACACCAGTTCACGGTATGGGTCGGGAATAAACAACTCGGCAAACTGCGCCACATCCGACGTGGCAAAGTTGCGCATACCGTCAATTTGCTTACCGCAAAACGCATCCAGTAAACGGTCATATACAATCAATCCCGGCGCAACGATTAAAAACTGGCGCGTGAATCGCGGGTCGTCGATTCCTTCCGCCTGTGCCGCCGTTTTATTGAGCAACTGCCAGATCAGCAAGGCTTGCAGCACCCAGGTTTTGCCCGTTCCGGTCGCCATCTTCAGGCAATATTTGGGATGCGCGTGTTTGGCTTGCGCCACTTCATTCAGCCGACCACCAGTTAGCAGTGCATCGGGTGCAGCCTGTTGATAGAGATCGAGCAAACTATTGGATTTCAGAACCTCATGCGCGACGATTGCGTTGAGTATCGCCTGCCGTTGCCCCGCATGAAAATTCAACGTGCTACGCGCAGCGACCATGTCCTCGCCAAACCACCACTTCAGCAACTCCGCCGTGGCAGGCGTGACTAGTTCGTAAATATCCGCCACCCCATATTCCAAACCCAGGCAAAGTTGATTGGTCTTCGCGGTCAGACCGGCAGAGAGTGCGAATTGATCTTCGGTTTTTGCGGACGGTTTAGCTAGGGTGAAATCACTCATTACGCCCCCTCCACCGTCGCCACCACTTCCGCCTCAAAACCGAATACATCCACCACCCGCACACACACTCGGCGCGCGCCGTGTTTTGCGCGCAGCGTCAACACTGCCTTCGTCACCACGCGCAACGGATCACCATCGTTATCAGTGTTGCCGCGATAATCCTGCCACACCGAGCGGAACACCTTGCCGTCATAGTCAGGGTCAACCGCCCAGTATTCGATCAATGCAAACGGCTCCTGATTGATGACCGCTTGCAACTTGACGCGGTTGGACTCATCCAGATTGATCGCTTCGGGCGATAGCAACACGTAGTTATCCAGTTGCACGGTCAGGATTTCCTCCTCTTCGTCATTCCCGCGCAGGCGGGAATCCAGCGGGTTTATCAAACAGTCTTTGTGGTTTTGTTTCTCGCGTTGCGAGGAGATTTTTTCATTACCTGGATTCCCGCCTGCGCGGGAATGACGTACCCGCTCTACCGGCTTGATGGTCAAATACTGCAACGAAGAAAACCGCACCGAGCCTTTGAGCTTGTCCAACCCGCCTTTTTTCTTCAGTCTGTCCATCAAGTCCGGCGGAATCACCAACACTTCAAGACGGCTGTCATTCAGCGCAGTGATGGTCTCGCCTATCGAAGGCTCAAAGTTCCAACCCAGCACCACCACCCGATCCCAGCCGCCCATCAGGTTATCGCGCTGGGCGATGGCTTTTTTCAGTGTGGCCGCGCCGGTGAGCTTGTTGGGCGAATCGGCCAGCACCAGCGTCTTGCTGCCGCCAGCGGTAATGTGGCCGAGGTTGCGTTGTGGTGAGTCTTCCTGTGGCAGCGGCAATGCGCCAAACAGCGACAGTACAATCTGCGACAAATCGCCCATGCGAAAGCCGCGCCCCAGCGTAGATTTGGCTGCCTCCACCTGATAGTCGCCGATGGCCTGGTATAAAAACGGCTGCGCGTTCTGGTCGATCAGCCGCTTGCGCATCACCATGCAGGCGGGTTTGCCAAGGTCGCTGGTGATCCAGCGGCGGCCGAGATTTTCCGACACGGCTGCGGTGGTGCCGGAGCCGCCGAAGAAGTCGGCGACAAGGCCATTTTCGGGGCAGGCGGCTTGGATAATACGGTCAAGGAGCTTAACTGGTTTTTGTGTTGAATAATCTACTCGTTCGTGCGCTACCGGGGCAATAATCGAGATGTCCCAAACATCATCTAATGGGGCACCATCTGACATTTGCGTAAGCGATTCTGAAGGAACTCGGTTTCCATCATCATCATGACTTGCAACTATGCGCTTATCTTTCCATCGTTTCTGAGTTTCTTCTGTTCTAGGGCCATACAGCTTTTTGAAATAACTCTGTTTCTGATTTTTTGAGTAAATAAAAATATTGTCGTGCATCTTTTGCCACTCCATAGCAGGAGTTGGCCATCTCTTGTAGTGCCAGACTACTTCATTGATAAAGTTGTTTTTCCCAAACAGCTCATCCATCACGATTTTTACGTAATGCCCGACATGCCAATCCAGGTGCACGTAGATCGATCCGCTATCAGACAACAACTCACGCATCAAAATCAGCCGTGGTGTAATCATCGCCAAATAGGAAGCGGTGCCGTCGCTCCAAGTATCGGAGTAAGCGAATTGCTCAATCACGGTAGGTTTTTGCTCCAGCTCCATGCCGGGTAGCGTGACCTTGGTGCGGTAGTCGGCTTTCGAATCAAACGGCGGGTCGATGTAAATCAAATCCACTTTGCCGCGCAGGCTTGGTGTTTGCTCGTCGCCCGCCAGCAACGCGGCCATTGCCAGCATGTTGTCACCGTAGATCAGGCAGTTAGTCCACACCGCATTAGCCGCATCTTGCAGGTGGCCTTGGCGTGTATTGCTGGTAATCCAATCTTGTTCGGTACTATCTTTGGCAGGCAGTACCCATTCGCGGGTTTGCAGATTTATGCGGTGGCGGCCTTCGATGCTTTGCAGAATGCGTTCGGCCTCCTTGCGGCCATTGGCGACGATTTCGGGGAGTTGTTCCAACAGACTTTTGGCCATAACTGCAAGTTCAATTAAAAATGAACACGAAGTTTATATCGAAATGAACAGAAAGTTTTATTTATAAGGCTATAAAAATTACTTTCTGTTCATGGACGAAAAAGCTGAATTCAGTCAAAGATTACGCAAAGCAATCGAAGATGCCGGTTATCCCGTGCGCCCCATTGTTCTGGAACGCGAATTCAATACGCGCTATTGGGGGCGATCGGTAACGGTGCAGGCCGTGCGTCGCTGGCTACGTGGCGAAGCAATTCCCTCACAAGAAAAATTGCAGGTATTGGCTGATTGGCTGAACGTAGAACCGCACATCCTGCGCTTCGGTGAACAAGCAATGAAATCCATACGCGCCAAGCAGAAAAAATGGGATGAAGACATCGATCATCAAGAGCGCGAAGTTATTGAGGCATATCTCAACTTACCCGCTCCACAACACAAGGTAGTGCGCGAGGTAATCTTAACTTTCGCGCGGGCACATCCGGCAAAATCTACACGCAAACCACTCATTGGGGAGGAAAAATAACGTCTCTGCACTACACTTATCTTCGTTATAAATCATGCTTCAGCCGAACATGCCATGCATCAACTTGATGACAGCTCTCCGCTTTTCTACCATTAAATATCAGCCAAATAATCGTCGTTTGTGATTCTGCACTGCTGGTAGTTGCCAAAAATTGTTAACCGCGCTTGAAAGCCTTTTTAATAATCGCTCTTCCGCCATGAATACCAAGGGTACCAGGCGACAAAACCTTGTATGGGGGTATATACTGAACCGTATATTAACGTTTACTGGGAGATCGACATGTTTGGAAGATTGATACTCGCCGTGCTGTTCGTCTTGTTCGGAAATTTCGCTAACGCCGAAGCACAATTAATACACAACGCTGCACGTGGTGAGTTGTTGTATTCAACGCATTGCATTGCTTGCCACGACACCCAAGTGCATTGGCGGGAAAAGAAGCTCGTTACTGACTGGACAAGTTTACAGTCAGAAATAAAACGCTGGCAGGGCATTTCAGGGCTTGGATGGAATAATGAAGACATTGAAGACGTTGCGCGACATCTGAATACTATCTATTACCGCTACCCCACGTCAGACTGACCTAAGCCTTGTTACATCCGCAAGCCCTTGCCAAGCGCAAGGTGACATCACCGCGTACATTTATATAGTGCAAGCATTTACTGCGTAGCGGCCATTACCCCCACAGTTTGCTGTGTCCTAAATTCCCATCAACACGAGAATCACTGATCAAAGTTTGTCCCAAAATGGCCGTCAATCACTACGAAAACTTTCCTGTCGCTTCCATTCTTCTGCCTAAACGTTTGCGACGGGCAGTTGAAATAATTTACCATTTTGCCCGTCAGGCTGACGATTTTGCCGATGAGGGTGATCTCCAAAATGAAGAACGTTTTATGGCACTTGATGGGTTTCGCACTGAACTCAAGCGCATTGCGGCCAATGAAACACCGCTTACCCCTTTGTTTTGCGACTTGGCGGACATCATTGCGCGGCATCAGTTGCCGCTGCAATTATTCCACGATCTGCTTGACGCTTTTTCGCAGGATGTACTCAAAAAACGTTACGCCAATTTCGACGAACTGCTGGATTATTGCAGCCGTTCCGCTAATCCAGTCGGCAGGTTGTTGTTACATCTGTATGAAGAAGCTAGCCCCCCAAATCTGCAATATTCCGACGCTATCTGTACCAGTCTGCAACTCATTAATTTCTGGCAGGATGTAACAAAAGACTATGCCATCGACCGCATCTATTTGCCGCAAGATGAAATGGCGCACTTCGGCGTAACTGAAACGCATATCGCGGATGGCCGCGTAGATAAGGAATGGCAACAACTTATGCAGTTTCAGGTTCAGCGCACACGCGACATGATGCGTAGTGGCGCCCCTCTTGGCAGTATATTGACTGGCCGTATCGGTATTGAGATGAGGATCATCATTGCGGGCGGCAATCGCATACTCGACAAACTTGAAGCCGTGCAGTTCGACATGTTTCGCCAGCGTCCTGTGTTGCGTCCATTTGACTGGGTTATTATGCTGGGAAAAAGTGCGCCATTCAGCTTTTAAAGGTGCCCTAAATGGATAGTTTGGCCAGTTACCGTTTGATTACTACTTAACATGACTCCAGATCAGTATTGCAAAGACAAGGCAGCCCAAAGCGGTTCGAGCTTTTATTACAGTTTTATGTTTCTGCCGTCAGACAAACGCCGCGCTATCACAGCGTTGTATGCTTTTTGTCGCGAAGTAGACGATGTTGTGGACGAAAATTCAGATGAAAACGTAGCACGTGCTACGCTGGCGTGGTGGCGCACCGAAGTGGCCGCTATTTACACGGGCACGCCGCAGCATCCGGTTGCACGGGCATTGGTGCCGGTGGTTAAACAGTACAGCCTGCCTCAAGAACATTTCCACGAAATCATCAACGGCATGGAAATGGATTTGCAACAACACCAATATGCCGATTTCAAAGCCTTGCAACAGTATTGTTATCGTGTCGCCTCGGTCGTGGGGCTGCTCGCTGCGGAAATTTTTGGCTACACTGATCCTAATACGCTTAAATATGCGCACGATCTTGGCCTCGCTTTCCAGCTTACCAATATCATCCGTGACGTGGGTGAAGACGCCCGGCGCGGGCGCATCTACCTGCCACTTGGTGAGTTAGCGCTTTTTGGCGTACACGTAAACGATATCCTTGATAACAAGGAAAGCGAAGGTTTTCAAAAACTAATGCAGTTTCAGGTTGACCGCGCACAACGCTATTACCAGCGGGCACTCGAGCAACTGCCCGCTATAGACCGCAAATCGCAGCGCACTGGCCTGATCATGGCAGCAATTTATCGGACTACTCTGGAAGAAATCGTTGACAGTGGTTGTCATGTGTTAAAAGAACGCGTCTCGCTCACCCCTCTGCACAAACTGTGGCTGGCATGGAAGACTTGGGTGAAAAATTAATTTCCTGTACTTCGCTACGCCCAAAGCGAACAAAAAATTAGTATTGTGAGCAATAATAAAAATCATCATGTCGCCATTATTGGCGGCGGCTACGCCGGCATGGCCGCCGCCGTTACGCTCGCTGCGGCAAATGTTCCGGTTACGGTGTTCGAAAGCGCCAGGCAACTCGGCGGCCGCGCGCGCGGCGTGTGGCATAACAATGTTCAACTTGATAACGGCCAGCACATCCTCCTTGGCTGCTATCACCATACATTGCAGCTTATTGAACAAATCGGCGGTAACGTCGAGCACGACTTCCTGCGTTTGCCGCTGCAACTCATCTTGCACAATCGCTTTGAATTAAAAGCGCCTCACCTGCCTGCTCCGCTTCATCTACTGGTTGGACTGCTCAGCGCAAAGGGATTGTCATTAGGCGAACGGCTGCGTGCCGCACGTTTTATGCTGGCGCTGAGGCACATTAATTTCACCTTGCTACACGACATCAGTGTATTTGAATTGTTACGCATGCATGGACAAAGTGATGGACTAATACGATTACTATGGGAACCGCTTTGCATCTCCGCACTTAACACACCGATGCATATTGCTTCCGCTCAGGTGTTACTGAATGTATTGCGCGACAGCCTAAACGGTGCGCGCAACGATAGCGACATGCTGCTGCCACGCATAGATTTCACGGCACTACTTCCAGAGCGGGCGGCCGAATATGTCAAACAACATAGGGGCACGGTGCTTACCGCTTGCAACGTAGAAGCCATCATTCCAAACGGCGACGAAATCAGGTTAACTACCCGCCAAACGCTACTATCCACTGCGCATACTGAGCTATTCAGCCATGTCATTTGTGCAGCTTCGCCCATTTCAGCTGCGCGGCTGTTCCATACCGTACCGCAACTTGGATTGATAGCTGAGCAAATTGCAGCCATTCCATATCAACCAATTTATACCGTGTATCTGCAATATCCCGAACAAGTATGTTTGCCGCACCCAATGCTGGGTTTAGACCGCTGCTTTGCCCAATGGCTGTTTGATAAAGGACAAATCTCCGGACAGCGTGGCCTCATCGCCGCCGTTATTAGCGCACAAGGGAAACATCAGAATTTAAAGCATGAACTATTAGCACAGAAGGTGGCACAAGAGTTATGTGAACAACTTGGAATAAGGGAAGCGCCTGTGTGGCACAAAGTTATTGCAGAAAAACGCGCCACCTTCTCCTGTGAAACAAACCTGCTTCGCCCTGCCCATACCACACAAATGCCCAACGTGTTGTTAGCAGGCGATTATACGGCGGGTCAATATCCGGCTACGCTGGAAGGCGCGGTAATGAGTGGAATGTTGTGTGCAAGGACAATTCTCGCACCAATTAAATGATTCCAAGTTCACGGGTTGAACGTAATTAATTACATCAACTCTATGCTTCCCATGATAATCTTTCATTGAAAGATCCCATCTAAATTATTTGACACAAAAATTAAGAGAAAATCCATGATTCGTCATGACACAGCTAAGCTAATTGACGTGACCCATTAAGCCGTTAATTTAAATATTATGAATAAAGCTGATCAAATGATACAAGAAATTGGCGAGCGTCCTACGGCTGTGAGGAGTGCTGTACTTGGTGTTTTGTTAAATGCAGGAAGCGCTCTTACTCATCCGGAAGTTCTCGAAAAGCTTAAAAGCCTGGGTGAGTTTGATCGAGTCACTGTTTATCGGGTGCTGGATTGGCTTGTTATTCATGGTCTGGCCCACAAAGTGGCTGGTACTGGCCGGGCGTGCCGATTTCAGGCTACACACCCTGATACAACTCACCGGCATGCACATTTTCAATGTATAGAGTGTGGCAAGATTTGCTGTCTAACAGAAATAGAGCCAGAACTGGCCAATTTACCCAAGCATTTTACGGTTGAGTCAATTGAACTCAATATCAAGGGCGTCTGCGATGATTGTGGCCGTCCCATTTCCCGGTAGTTCTTTTTCACTTCAATAAGACCAAGTTATGCAACTATGTTGCATAACTTGGTCTGTCGCAGTTACAATGCAACATTATTGCATTTAATGTTACCCGCATAGACCTAAAGCTTGTTTGTTTGCTGGGATGACGTATCCATTTTTTTTCAAGCTGATTTTTTGTTTGATTCCATTATGAATGGCGGTTCGTCTTTTTTGGTTATCTACATGCTGTAAATAAAGTCATAACAATCATTTTGAATATGACAAGCAGCTTGTTTCTGATCGCAGGATACATGGCCAACAAATATTTAACTGCAATGCATTGGACCTTAATAAAACACTCATGATTTTGTTATCAATAATTTTGGCAACATTGGTTGGTGGCGTTGTTTCAGTTCTGCTGGCAGCGACACTTTCCCTTTCCATACTAGCCCGCTTTGCCGACAAAATGGTGGCATATGCCGTGGGAGTCATGCTAACTTTTTCCCTAACCGATATGCTGCCGGAAGCATTAGAACTCGGCCTGGATATGGAACAGGCCGGGTGGATATTATTAGGCGGCCTAGCTGGATTTTTTCTGTTGGAAAAAGTGGCATTGTGGCGCCATGACCATTCTGCAATAAATGGACACGTTTCAAATCATCCCCAAGTTGCAATGATTATCGTAGGTGACAGCCTACATAATTTCGTGGATGGGATTCTGATTGCGGCTGCATTCCTTGCTGACCCTAAGCTCGGTTGGGCGACAGCGTTGGCCATATTGGTGCATGAAATTCCGCAAGAAATATCGGATTTCATGATCATGCTTGGCGCGGGGGTACCAAAATTTCGTGCACTTGCGTTGAATGCTTTATCTGGAGTCGCCATGACTTTAGGTGGTGTGCTCGGTTGGCTGGCGCTAGATCGGCTACAGGTTGCAATCCCTTACATGCTGATTCTGGCGTCAGCCAGCTTCATTTACATTTCAGTTGCCGACTTGATACCCCAGCTTCACCGTAAATGCAAACCACAAGATACGTTAATTCAATTCATGCTGATGTTGCTTGGTGTAGGCACAGCAAGACTGGCTCATTTGCTGCATTGATGGAAAACGAATCAATGAGCTGCTTGAAATTGATTGTTTTCGGACAAATACCAACGGCAATTTTATTGCCGATGTTCAACAAATATTATGGGTAAATCCATGCAAATTCTTCCTGTAACTGTTCTGTCCGGATTTTTAGGTGCCGGCAAAACTACCTTACTTAATCACGTACTAAACAACCGTGAATGGAAACGCGTAGCCGTGATTGTCAATGATATGTCGGAGATTAACATTGACGCCCAATTAGTACGTCAAGGTGGTGCGGAATTATCACGTGCCGAGGAAAAATTGGTCGAAATGACCAATGGATGTATTTGTTGCACTTTGCGCGAAGACTTGTTGCTGGAAATCAACCGGCTAGCAAAAGAAGACCGGTTTGATTACTTGTTGATCGAATCGACGGGGATTTCTGAGCCCCTGCCAATCGCAGAAACGTTTACCTTCGTTGACGAGCAAGGCCGCAGTCTATCCGATGTGGCACGGTTGGATACGATGGTTACGGTAGTGGATGCCTTAAATTTTTTCCGTGATTACCAATCCGCTGATTCCATAATTGAACGTGGTGAAAACCTAGGAGAAGAAGATGACCGCACTGTGGTTGACCTGCTGGTTGATCAGGTGGAATTCTGCGATGTGATTGTCATCAATAAGGCAGACCTGGTCAGCAGTGATTATCTCGACTGGCTACGCCATGTTCTGGCTAGCCTTAATCCGCGCGCCAAAATTGTAATTTCAGAGTTTGGCTGCGTACCGCTGGACATGATTATGAACACCGGACTATTTAATTTCGAACAGGCCGAGCAGGCTCCCGGCTGGTTGAAAGAATTGCGCGGAGAACATCTACCGGAAAGTGTGCAATACGGTATCAAGAGTTTTGTTTATCGCGCTTCCCGTCCATTTCATCCTGAACGGTTTTGGAATTTGATTCATAGTGAATGGGCAGGCGTACTGCGTTCGAAAGGTTATTTCTGGCTGGCCTCTCGTTTCAACTTTGCGGCTAGCTGGTCACAGGCCGGTGGTGCCTGTCGCCATGGATATGCCGGTTTATGGTGGGCGGATGTGGACAAATCACAATGGCCGGACGATCAGGAAAGTCTTGGCCAGATTAAAGCAAACTGGAACGCCGATTTCGGCGATCGTCGCCAAGAATTGGTGTTTATCGGCATAGACATGAATAAACACAGAATATGTAATTCGCTAAATGCCTGCTTGCTGACGGATTATGAAATGGAGCAGGGCAAAGAGACGTGGCATAGCTTGCCTGATCCGTTCCCGCATTGGGATATCAGCATGGATCGGGAATTCCCGGGAGAAGCGTAATGAGTGTCGCTATCCAGTATCGATCACTGCAATTGCCAGAAATGGAGCCGTCAAGCGAACTGCTTCGGCTCATTGACATTTTTGAAGCGGAAACACAGGTTGTGATAGTCAAACGAAATCCTGATCCAGTTATCGATGCCTATCTCGCCGTTGTAGCCCATCAAATGGGCAGCGGTTTTCGTCATGTTTTGAAGGCGGGGTCAACTGTTCCGCATCACTTACTACCGGCACATACGGGGCAGGAGGCCTTCGTAGCTGACCTAAATCAGCTCGTGGGAATATTTGCCGATTTGCTGGATTGCCCGTCCGTGGGGTTGCGGCTGGAAGTGGTGAACCGCGCCATGTGTCCACGCTTTCATGTCGACCACGTTGGTATTCGTTTGTTGTGTACCTATCGCGGCCCAGCTACCGAATGGCTAGAGGACGCCTGCGCGGATCGCAGCAAACTGGGGCCAGCACCCCCGGACGTTTCCGACGAAAATTCCGGGGTCATCCTGAACCCGGCCGGCATTCATCGTGCTACACCGTATGCCATCGTTTTGCTCAAGGGTTCTCGTTGGCAGGGCAACGAGGGCAGTGGCATTATTCATCGCTCACCCATTGTCCCCTCTAATACAGCACCTAGGGTGTTGCTGGCCTTGGATGCACTTTGGTAAATTTAGTTGAAAGGAGATTGATTATGACCAAATGCAAATTTTTCTTGCTTCTGATTCTACTTGCGCCGTTTCCCATCATGGCAGCAGAAGCACACGTGCACGGTGTAGCCACCTTGCAGCTCGCGTTGGATGACAGCTTGCTGCATCTCAATTTGTCCAGCCCGCTCGACAGTCTATTGGGGTTCGAGCATCAGCCGCGCACGGAAAAACAGAAAGCGGCAGTTCGCCATATGGCGGATCAATTACATCAAGCTGAACGTTTATTTCAGCCAACGATGGCAGCGCGTTGCACTTTAAAAACATACTCACTGGAATCACCGGTACTGCAAACGGGTAAACATAAGGAACATGAACATGAGGGGCATGAACATGCCGACCTCGATGCCGAGTTCGTGTTTTATTGCGCAAAACCAAACGAGTTACGCGATCTCGAAGTCAATTTATTTACTTACTTTCCAGGTTTGCTTCGATTAAAAACGGAAGCTGCCACTCCGCGCGGTCAATCCGCTGCCATGCTGACGCCATCCAAACGGCGGATTGCCTGGTAATGGCGCTCGCAATTGAAATCCGGGATTTGCGTTTCCGTTATCCGGGGGCAGCAGTGGATTGCCTGGACATAGAGCTATTGCGGGTAGAGGCGGGAGCCCGGGTATTCCTGTACGGCCCAAGCGGCAGTGGAAAAAGCACTTTGTTGAGCCTTATTGGCGGGGTTATACCAGTGCAACAAGGCACACTCAACCTTCTGGGTAAAAATATCGCCCACATGCGTCCAGCGATATGCGACAGATTGCGCGCTGACCATATCGGCTTTATTTTCCAGCAGTTCAACCTAATCCCTTATCTGTCGGTAATGGATAATGTTCTCCTGCCCTGCCGTTTTTCATCGCGCCGACAGCAACGGGCATTGGCTGGAGGCGGTACGCTGTCAGAAACAGCGCGGCGCCTGCTGTCCCATCTGCAACTGGAAAACACAGAGCACATTCCCGTCACCCAACTTAGCGTCGGCCAGCAACAGCGTGTGGCGGCTGCCCGCGCGCTCATAGGAAAGCCCGAGATCGTGATCGCCGATGAACCGACTTCTGCATTGGACGCGGACCGGCAATCTGCATTTCTCGATCTATTATTGCAAGAGTGCGCCGAAGCAAATACCGCGCTGATTTTCGTAAGCCATAACCGCCAATTGGCTGCGCAATTCCATTATGAGATAGCACTGCCATCGATCAACAAAGCCGTGCTGATTGAGGACGTCATATGAACCATCTGTTGCACATAGCATTGCGCAGTGCATGGAATCGTCGCTTAACCTTGGGGCTCACACTGGTGGCCATCGCCCTGAGCGTAGCTATGCTGCTAGGCGTTGAGCGCTTGCGCTACGAGGCTCACCGCGGGTTTAGCCTATCAATTTCCGGCACTGACCTGGTTGTAGGTGCCAGAACCAGTCCAGTGCAACTTATATTGTATGCCGTGTTCAGGATCGGAGAGGCCACCAGCAACATCGCCTGGAAAAGTTTTCAAGACATTGCCGAAAATCCTTTGGTCGCTTGGGCGGTGCCTATATCGCTCGGGGATTCTCATCATGGATTCCCCGTTATGGGAACGACACCGGCCTATTTCGAACATTTTCATTACAGCGATTCCCGCCAATTGTCCTTTGTTAAAGGTCAGCCGTTTCGGGATGTTTTTGATGTAGTACTCGGTATGGAAGTTGCCAGTCAACTCGGCTATGTCATTGGTGACCGTATTATTCTCAGCCATGGTATGGGTGAAGTCGGATTGCTGGCGCACGATGATAAGCCGTTTATTGTTTCCGGCATTCTTGCCCCGACTGGGACACCGGTAGACCGTACCCTACACATTTCCTTGGAGGGCATCACGGCTATCCATCTAAACTGGGTAGGCGGTGTACCGATGCATGGGTTTACGATCCCAGGTGAACACGTCCGCAAGTTTGATCTAACCCCCAAAGACGTCACCGCTGCATTGGTGGGTATGAAATCACGTGCCGCAGTGTTCAAAGTGCAGCGGCAGATTAATGAGTACAAGGCCGAACCTTTGCTCGCCGTTATGCCGGGCGTGGCCCTGGAGCAACTTTGGCAGGTGGTAGGCGTGGCAGAAAAAACATTGCTGGCGGTAACCAGCATGGTAGTGTTTGTCGGCCTCAGTGGCTTGGCGGCAGTATTACTGGCGAGCCTCAATGAACGGCGACGGGAGATGGCTGTTCTGCGGGCAATTGGCGCCCGCCGGCGCGATATTTTTCTGCTTATGGTTAGTGAAAGCCTGCTGGTGACTCTGGGAGGGATTGTATTGGGCATAATACTTTTGTCAGCAGCATCGTTAACGCTTGCACCATGGGTACAGGCAAACTACGGCATCTCACTGCAGCCTGCATTGGTCTCTGTCACAGAGCTCAAACTTTTGGTTGGAGTTTTGGTCGTGGGCTTGTTGGCCGGGTTGCTGCCAGGATATCGTGCCTATAAAATGTCGCTTATGGACGGTTTGATGTCGAGAATTTGATGCCAACCCTTAAAAAAAGATGGCGGCTATTATTAGCCTTGTTAATTATGCTCTGGTCTGGATTTACTGGCTTATCTATTGCCAGTAATAATGCCGATGTCAAAACACAAAAAAAAGAGTTCAAAGTAGGTGACCGCCTGCCAAATAAATCAATTTCGACGGTCAATTCTGCAGGGTCTTACCGCAAACTAAACTGGGACGAATTAATGCCCGCCGATTGGGATCCGATGAAAGCACTCAAAGGGTTAGACCTCTCTAAGCTGAAAGACTCCGACCCCCGGGCCATAGAAGCCCTGGAACGAGTGCGTGAAGCTTGGAAAGACTCTCCTATTGTGTTCGATCTAAACGGTGCCCGCATTGAAATTCCAGGTTTCGTCGTGCCACTGGATGTCAATTATGACAGTGTCAAAGAATTTCTTTTGGTACCCTATTTTGGCGCCTGTATCCATGTACCACCCCCACCTGGCAATCAGATTCTGCATGTTTTAGTTCCAAAAACTTTGACCAAAAAACAACAAAAGACATTAAAGCAGGCAATGTTGATATATGGGACAATTTCCATCAGCGGCACCTTGAAAACAGTTTCCTCCAATACTTCGATGGGTTTCGCCAGTTATCAGGTCAAGGCTGATCTAATTGAGCCTTACAAACCACCGAATAATCTCAGTAACACGCGTTGATTGCCACCGTTATGCA
This sequence comes from Candidatus Nitrotoga sp. CP45, assembly GCA_003402375.1. Classification (GTDB taxonomy): domain Bacteria; phylum Pseudomonadota; class Gammaproteobacteria; order Burkholderiales; family Gallionellaceae; genus Nitrotoga. The sequence continues at coordinate 1,076 of QFXJ01000045.1, read as the reverse complement.
ATTTTCCCGTGCTTTTATTCCGCTGTTGCTTACTCTGTTGCTGCTTTTTGCCCAGCAAAGCGGAGCGGCACATGCTCTGCACCACGCTCTTGCGAAACAAGACCAGCAGCACGATAAGCACACACCACATTCAGCGACATGTGGGTATTGTGCGGCTTACGCGCAACTGGATGGCGCACTCGGCAGCGCTTCCCATTTTTTTACGGTTACCGACATTCCGGGCGGAACGGTTCGGTTTGTCGCCCTTACCTTACGTTCCAGCCACCCCCTTACCGCCATTGCGCGCGGCCCGCCTGCCCTTCTCCAAGAAACTACATAAGTCCGTCCCGTTTAACACGGGTCATATAATATATTTTGGAGAATTGTTATGTTTAAGCACGTCATATATGACGGGTCGCTACACGCACACCTGCGCACTCCCGATGCGACTAAAAAATCCGGTTTACTATCTTCACTATTTCCGGCCTCACTATTTCTGGCATTTACGACAGCCTCTGTCGCACACACGGCTGAAATCACCCTTCCCGTTACCGCACAGCCGGTTACTGATCAATCAGCAACTGAAGCAATTTTATTGCCGCAGATTGTAGTAACCGCCAACCCGCTGGGAAGCGCCCTGTTTGATCTTGTATCCCCGGTTTCGGTGCTCAGTGGAAAAGAATTATCGTTTCGGCAAGAAAGCACATTAGGTGAAACGCTTTCCAACCTCCCGGGGGTAAGCTCCACCTACTTTGGCCCGAACTCGAGCCGTCCCGTAATCCGCGGCCTTGACGGTGATCGTGTACGGATTATGCAGAATGGTATCGGCATGCTCGATGTTTCGGCTTTGAGCTTTGACCATGCTACAGCCGTCGATCCACTACTGGTCGACCGGATCGAAGTGGTACGCGGCCCCGCAGCCCTGATGTACGGCGGTGCCGCAGTCGGAGGCATAGTAAACACGCTTGACAACCGTATTCCCCAATCATCAATCAAAGGCATTACAGGCCGCGTTGAACCCCGGATTGGCGGTGCCGCCAACGAGCGCAGCGGTGCAGCCGTTGTGGAAGCCGGTAATGGCGTGGTTGCGCTCCACG
>QFXJ01000044.1 GCA_003402375.1 Candidatus Nitrotoga sp. CP45 | reverse complement strand
CCGGGGGTCGCTTTTCGAGTCGTTGGCCACAACGGGCTTTTTCTCCCTGACCGCCCGCGCGAGCATAGTATTCGGTGCATCAGTGGACGACAACATGTCTGAGATGGCTCGCAGGAGTGCCGCGTCTTTGCCCATAGACGCAACCGGAACAATTTTCGTAGTGCCCGGATCCACCATGGCTATCAAGGCCATGCGGAACCCCCCTACCTCGACCGCGATCCGGCAAGTTTCCCTGAATAGCTCGTCGCGTTCACGCACGCGCACGATGAGCGTATTGATGCCGCTGAGCATGGCGTATACCCGATTAAGAAAAACGATACTGGCTTGCGCTTTCTTGCGTTCAGTGATGTCTTCCTTAATCTCCACATAGTGCGTAATACGCCCGTCTGGCTGGCGGATGGGACTAATGATGGCGTGCGCGATAAATTCGCTGCCGTTCTTTCGCTTATTGTAGAACTCTCCCTGCCATGTTCTGCCCTCTGTCATATTCGTCCATAGAGCATCGTAAGTGCTCTGCGGGGTTTTGTCTGACTGCAGCAGACGTTGATTTTGGCCTATGATCTCTTCGCGACTGTTGCCGGTTATGTGCAAATAGGATTCGTTCACATATTCAATATTAGCATCGAGGTCGATGATGGCGATACTCGCCGGACTCTGCTCTACAGCCTGAGCGAGCTTATACAGCGCCATTTCGGCGGCCTGACGGGCTCTTTGTTCATTGGCTTCAACCAGAGCTCGTCGGATAGCGGTGGGCAGACGGGCCAAATGATCCTTGAGGATGAAATCCACTATGCCCAAGCGCAGCAGCTCCACCGCCGTTTCCTCGCCGACGCTGCCGGACACCATGATCACCGGCAGATCGGGACGATGCGCTTGGATACGTAGTAGGGTCGTGCGAAAATCCATGCCTGGCACATTGAAATCCGTGAGCACCACATCCCATTCTGTTTGCAGCGCATCAATCAGTTCCATATCACTGCTGATACGCCGCCACTCGGCTGCAATTCCGTTTTGACGCAGATTGCGCTCAAGCAAAAGAAAGTCAGCGGGAATGTCCTCAATAACGAGGAGTTTCAGTGGGCGATTTATCACGATGTCACCTCCCTGGTATTGGTTCATTGGTCGCCAGCCAGTAGACACCCAAGCGTACAACAGTCTCGGCAAATTCGGTGAAGTCCACCGGCTTCCTGACGAAACTGTTGGCATGATTTTTGTAGCTCTTCAGACGGTCATGTTCTTCGTCTGAGGACGTCAGGATAACCACCGGTAGTAACTCGGTGCGTACATCGGCGCGCAGCCGTTCCAACACTTCCAAGCCGGACAGACGTGGCAGACCAATATCGAGTAGCACTACGGTGGGAAGGCAGGGTGCTTCGAGGTCTGCAAACTCGCCTTCTCGGAAGAGGTAATCCAGTGCCTGCTGACCGTCCCGTACGACGTCTATCCGATTGGCCAGATTGGCGCGGCGCAAGGCCCGCAGGGTAAGCATTTCGTCCTGAGGATTATCTTCCACCAGTAAGATGGTTTTTGTTTGCATTATGCAAGTCTCCTATTAATCCCGTACCAAATCTGCAGGCGTGTCTGACAAGGTAAAACAAAATGTCGCGCCCTTGCCCGGCTCTCCTCGTGCCTCAATTACTCCGCCATGGCGGTTCACAATACGCTGCACGGTAGCCAAGCCAATGCCGATACCGGGGAACTCTTCCTGGCGGTGCAAGCGCTGGAAGGGCTTGAACAACCGGTTGGCGTGAGCCATGTCAAAACCGGCACCGTTGTCGGCGACGCAGAAGAGGTGCGCGTTATCACGTTCCTCGGCATACACGCGGATGTTCGGTTCTGCCGCGCGTTCTGTGTATTTCCAGGCATTACCCAACAAGTTGCACATCATCACTTCGATCATGCGCGCATCGCCACGCGTTTGTAGTCCGGCTTCCACCTCTACTGTTACCTGCCGTTCGGGGTCGCTTTGCGCCAGTTCGACCAGCAAGCGTTTTGACAGGGCTGAGATGTCCACCGAGTCGTATTGCAATCCGCCGCGCGTGCTGCGCGAGAGCGTGAGAAGACCATCGATCAAGTCGCTCATCTTGCGGCTGGCAAGGCCGATCTGCTCTAGGAAAACCATTGCTTCGCCCTGCAACTGGCCACCGTAATCTTCCTGCAAGGCTTGACTAAAACCACTCATGGCTCGTAGCGGCGCGCGTAAATCGTGCGCGACAGCATAGGCGAAGCTATCCAGCTCTTGATTGGCAGCGGTTAATTCGGCGGTGCGCTCGGCCACGCGTTGCTCCAAATCAAGGTTGAGGCGACAGATTTCATTCTCGGCCTGTTTGCGTTCGGTGATGTCGCGCAAGATCACTGTGAACAGTTTTCTTCCGGCGATGGTGCTCTGGGAAATGGACGCTTCGATGGGAAACTCCTCGCCATTGGTGCGCATCCCGCTGATTTCACCCAACACGCCCATGCGGCGCGCCGTCATACCCGTGTGCGCGAAATTCCGGATATGACCCTCATGCGCGCGGTGGAATCGTTCCGGGATGAGCCGCGACAAAGGCTGGCCGATAGCCTCAGTCGTACTCAGGCCGAACATCTGCCCGGCAGCAGGGTTAAATAGGCGTATCCGCTGCTGCTCATCCACGGAGATGACTCCATCCATCGCCGAGTTGATAATGACCGCCAACCTCTCCTCACTTTCACGATGAGCCTGTTCCACCCGCTTGCGCTCGGTGATGTCCTGCACTGTACCGTGCAGATTCACAATATTTCCGTCTACATCGCGGGTGGCTTTGCCACGGGCAGCAATCCAGCGGTGAAGATAGTCAGGGGCGCGCACCATCTCAGCGTCACATTCGTAGGGAACTCCTTCCGACAAGCATTTCTCCACGGCGGCGGAAAGGGCTGCCCAGCTTTCTGGAGTGAAGTACTTCTGAATCTCCGGGTAAATGGCCGGAGGCATGGTCGGGTCACGGCCGTAGATGTGATAGACCTCCTCCGACCAGATATGCGTGTCACTCTGGATGTCCCAGGCCCAGTTGCCGATGCCGGCCAGGTGTTGTGCCTCTTTCAGTGAGGCCATAGATTGTTCTGCGGCCTGCCGGGCGCTTGCCATGCCCTCATAGAGATTAAGGTTAACAAGTCCCACCGACATAGCGTCGGCCAGTGCTTGCTGCAACTCGAGTTCCTCGGTGCTGGCCTTGTGCCGGTTGGCCCAGTAACAGCCGATAGCACCCACCGGGGTTTCCCGGCCGATTGGCACCACGGAAAGGCTCTTAACGAAGGTGAGACGGTAGGCGGCGTGAGGGATGCGTGGATCGGCATAGATATCTTCGATGACGGCCGCTTCGGCGTGGAGCATGGCCCAGCCGGAAATGCAGGATTCGAGTGGGAAGCGCTGACCCTTCCACAGTGGGCCGATGGCATCCTCGTCGACGTAGTGACAATATCCATCTTCGCGCAGTACCAGGGTGGCGCCATCGGCGCCGGTCAGTTCGCGCATTGCGCGGCGAACGATGGTCATGAGGCTCGGTAGGTCGCGCACCGCCGCGATCTTCTCGACGACTTCGGCCAATCGGCGCAGCCGCTCCGCGCTATGACTCAGTTCTTCCACAGTGCGCTGTCGCGATGCTACCAGCCCACCTATCCGGGCCAGCAGTTCCTCTGTAGAAAATGGCTTGTTGAGATAGTCCTGCACACCTTGCATGAGCAAGCGCACACGGAGATCGTCGTCGGCCTTGGCGGTGAGCATGACGATAGGCACGTTTTTCATGTCGGGCTGGCGGCGTAGCGCTCGCACCATCTCGTCGCCGCTCATCACCGGCATCATCACGCCGGAGAGGATTAGATCGGGATGCAGCGCCAGCGCCTTGTCCCTACCCTCGCAACCGTTATAGGCGCAGGCAACCCGGTAATGGGGGCGCAGGGTGACAGCGATGAATTGGTTCATGTCAACGTTGTCCTCGACTATCAGCACCAGCGGCGCGTCGACGCCAGCGGCTTGCGCTTCGCCCGGGGTCGCGGTCGGCGCGCGCATTTCTAGTTCCTCGACGGCCTGGCGATCAATCACCTCGTCGAGTGGCACCGCATCGCCGAGCATAGTACCTACCGGCGCAGTGAGTGGCAGTTGCACCGAAAACAACGCGCCACCGCCCGGGGCCTCGCACAGCGTCACCGTGCCGCCATGCAATTCAACGAAATCCTTGGCGATGGCCAGCCCGAGGCCAGTGCCGCCGTAGCGCCGCTGCATGTCTGCCTCACACTGCCGGAAACGCTCGAATATCGCCTCGCGCAACGCGACGGGTACGCCAGGGCCATTATCCTGCACTTCGATCAACGCATTACCGTTCTGTTCGGACAGGCGCAGGGTGATGGCGCCGCCATCGGGCGTAAAGTTAAAGGCGTTGGAGAGCAGGTTGATCAGCACACCCTGTAATTTTTCGCCATCCGCTTCGGCCGTCAGCAAGTCTGGGACGGTCACGCTGTAATCAATATGACGTTCCGCGGCCAGCGACTCGAAGTGGCTAGCCATGGTCCGCACAAGGTGAGCGAGATCGAGTCGTGTCCAAGCCAGCGTCATGCGATCGGCCTCGAGTTTGGTGGCATCGAGCAGGTCGGTGACATGGCGGTAGAGCAGGCGCACGTGCGCAGCATGATCTCAGTTTCGTGGTGTTCCACCTCGGAAAAATCAGAGCTGACGGGGCGGAGCAGGCGCCGCTCCAGCGGCGCTAGAATGAGGGTAAGGGGGGTGCGCAGTTCGTGGCTGACATTGGCGAAAAACTGGCTCTTCAGCGTGTCCAGCTCTAGCGTTTTCTGATAAAGCTGGCTGATCTTTTCGTTGGCTGCCTCGGCTGCGGCCAGCGCCTCGTCGGTACGGCGAATCGAGTGTTGCAGGCATGCGAAGAAAAAGGCAAAGAGGCAGCCCATAAAGACGGTCACCACGATGGAAAAGGCCGACGGGGGATTGTCCAGCGTGAAGGAGAAGGATGGTGGTATGAAGAAATACCAGACCAACAATGTGCCAATGACCGTCGAAGCAAGTCCGCCAATGAGACCGCCGATCCAGGCGCTGAAAAACGCTGTGGGAAAAAAGAGGAACCAGACGTAAGGCTTGAGGATGTCCCAGAGCAGCCATTGCGCTGCGCAGGCGACGAATGGCAGTAAGACGGCCAGGGCCAGACGCGCGTTCATTGCGACTCGCTCCTCTTCAGTTGCGCCGCCGAAGCGGCGAATTGTTCTTCATTTAAATAAAACAACATCTGCGCATTAAACGTTTCATCGGCAACTTCGTGAATGCCGTGAAGAAGCAAATCTAGTGCGCCTTCGCCACTTATGTACTGGTTTTTATTTTCAAAAAGGGGCTTCAACTTGATACCTCGCACTACACCTCGATCTAAATCGTATTTATGGCTGCCTTTGAGAAAACTCAATTATTCCAAGAACTCGCCAAAGGTAGCTACATTTCCGAACAGATTGACTTGCCTGGCCAATTAAATTCATTAATTTTTTAACCCGTCACCAATACGAAAGTTAAAAGCTAAACATCTATTAGGCTAAATCATCGGCTCCAAATGACATAAAATGAAGTCGGCCTAATCTGAATTTTTATAGCCGATTTGCCGACATCAAGCGTAGGAAACTTCTTACATAAATAAAATTGACCTGCCAAGCAGCGAACGAGGTAACAGCAAAATGTACTCCGAGTTTTAGCCGTCGATCAGCTGATGCCGGATAGCGTAGCGAACCAAGTCAGTTTTAGTTTGGATATTCATTTTCAGCATGAAACGGCATTTGTGCGTGCTAATAGTCTTGATGCTCAAATTCAGCTCACTGGCAATCTTGCTTACCGTCTTGCCTGAGGCAAGCATGAGGAACACCTGAAGTTCGCGCGGCGACAAGCCTTCATGCGGAGCACGGGTTTCCAGATCATGGTCAAACAGGAGCGTTTCAACTAATGCGGCATCGACGAATCTTCCTCCAGAAACAACCTTTCGAATGGCTCCAACGAGGATTTCTGGGTCGCTGTCCTTGGTTAGATAGCCAGAGGCACCGGCTTTAAGCGCTCGGCTGGCGATCTGCCCCTCGATATGCATACTCAGTACCAGTATCGGCAGATGCGAGCACTCCGTTCGCATCCGTTTAATCAGATCCACGCCTGCCAAGCCTGGCATGTTCATATCGAGTAGAACGAGATCGCAAGGGATTTGCGTGAGCACATCCAAAAGTTCATCGCCGTCGCCGGATTCTCCCACAACGATGATATCGGGAGTGAGCGCGAGAATTTGTTTGAGTCCATGCCGGACAATGGTATGGTCATCAGCAATAACTATTCTAATCATGGAAATACAACAAAACATCCCGGAGCGTTTGATTATGCCACAGGAACGCACACGCGAACGCATGTACCCCGCCCCAGTTCGCTGTCAATCGCTAGATCACCTTCCAAAATTGCAACCCGCTCACGAATGCCGATCAGCCCGAATGATGTGTGGCTTGCAACGGAATACAGATCGAATCCTTTCCCATTGTCGCGTACCTCGAAGCAAAGGTGGCCATCGCTTCGAGTCACGATAATTTCGACCTGCGTCGCCGCGGCATGGCGAGCAACATTGGTTAACGACTCCTGGATGATACGGAATACAGCGGTCGCTGCAAATTCACTCAGTGTAATATCGCCGTTATTCATCACCAGTTCACAGGGAATATGGGCAAACCCGGTGAAATCTTCTGCCAGCCATTCCAGCGCAGCAACGATGCCAAGATCCAGAGCCCCCGGCCGCAAGCTCGATGTGATGTGCCGCGCGCTATCGATTGTGCGATCCACGAGTTGGGTCATGGATTGCAGGCGTTCCATGAGCTGCGGGTTGGATTGGCCAAAGCTGAGGCGCGCCAGCGAAACGTCCATCCTCAGCGCGGTAAGAATCTGCCCCAATTCATCGTGAATTTCGCGCGCAATACGCTTTCGTTCCTCCTCGCGCACGTTTTCAAGATGCGCGGAAAGCTCGCGCAGCATGCTTTGCGATCGTAAAAGTTTCTCTTCATTGGTTTTGCTGTCGGTAATATTGATCGCGACACCATCCCACATGCAAACACTCTCGCCATGCCGGCGCGGCGTGGCACGCAGATTAATCCATTTCTTCTGCCCCTCCGCCGTAAGGATAGCCCCTTCCCAGTTCCACAGCGATAGGGTCGCCTGCGACCGTGCCATACTGTTATGAAAGACGTGCGAATGCTCCCCGACTATGCGACCGATGAACTCACTCTCATTCAGCTGGATCGCCCTCGCGTTTATGCCTAACAGCGCTTCCGCGCCATTACTGACGTAAGTAAACCTTAGACGATCCTCACTAGCGCTCCGGTGGCACTGGAACACAATGCCAGGCACATTTGATGTCATGATATGAAAGCGCTCCTCGCTTTCACGCAGGACCGCCGCAGAATTTTGCAGTATTCGCTCGCTCTCTTTAATTTGCTCAAGTAAATAGTTTGTGGTGGTAAACCTGCTGTGTTGGCGATGCATCGCCTCAATTACGAGAATCACTATCATCTCTTCTGTGCAAAACACAATATTCGACCAAAAGACGTGGGCATTAAAAGTCAATGAGAGTGAATTGAAGGGGGAAATAAACATATAGCTAGCCAGAACGACGCAAACTAGCATTGCGAATATGCCTGGTCCTGCTCCGCCGAGTATGGCAGCCAGCATTACCGCAGGGAAAAAAGTCAAGTAAGGCATCCCGGATTCTGCAGGTGCAATTGCCAGCCTGCCGAGCAAAGCCACCACAACTAGCCCTGACGCAATTAAGTAACCGGTCGTACTTCGGCGTTGCGTGGGTGTTAACCAATCAATAAATATATCTATCACTTTGAGAGGTTTATTCATCCGCCACAGAATACAATAAAAAAGTGAATGTTCTGTATCTAAAGATTTGCATTAATTTTTCAATGTAAAAGAATTTGAACCACAAGCAACGGTGGGCTCGGAGCATCTATTGGTGAGGTTTGGAAAATAAGCGGCTTGAGATCTTTGTTGTGATGAACGATATTATTCGCCGGTGAAATTACAGCGATGCTGGAGTAGTCGCAGATAAGATGTAATTGTTTGTCTTTCGGCCTTCCGCAATCAGTCTTGTGCATGATTCTTAGCCAATCTGCCATTTTTAATTACGACTCGTCCGGCTTTTAATTTATGATTTACTTAACGCGTTGTGGGATAGTTAACTGATATTTAGTTTCAAAATTTTGCCAGTAATCAGTATCAAAATTACAAGAATCAACCTGTATTACATTTTTTAATAATTGTATTATTATTTACATAGTCAAAGCAGATGCTAAATGTGACAATCCCGGAAAGTGTTCCATACCTCACTACGAGGGGCGCTGCCAGATTATTTAGCGAGCTATAGCCGGCCATTTTAAAACTTGAACTGTCCTGTCTAAGCTTGTCCGAATTCAACCCCCTTTTAAAATGAAGACCGAACAGCTCACTATTTTATGTCCAGTTCAATAAATATGAAAAAGGTAAGGATTACTGATTTTTTCCTCGGCATCTGGACCGGTTGGCGCCTGTGGGTTGTATGGTCAATCTGCCTCAGTGCATTCATTCTTATCTTTACATTTCGGATAGCAACTAACGCCGAGTTTGATTTTGCATCCTTGACGGTACTACCGGTGCTTGTGATTGCATGGATAGGTGGCAAAAGGGATGGTTTGTTTGTGGCTATCCTTGCGTCTATCCTGTGGCTCGTGGGCGATATTGCTTCAGAACGACAATTCAGCGCCCAGTGGATTCCGTGGATAAATGCATTAACCCATTTTATGGGCTACAGCCTGATAGCTCTCCTTGCCTCTCAAGTTCGTCAGCAATTTGAAAGAGAGCACGAACGCGCGACCCGGGATGCTCTGACTGGGCTTCATAACAGGCGTGCCTTTCTCGAGGCTGGCACCTTTGAAGTTGAGCGCACGAAGCGCTATGCACACCCCTTGGCCGTTATTATTCTGGATCTGGATAACTTTAAACAACTTAACGACACCAAGGGCCATGATGCTGGGGACATGGCACTGCGGGCGACAGCCGGGGCACTGCGAGGGGCCTCGCGCTATATCGATCGAAGCGCGCGATTGGGTGGTGACGAATTTGCCGTTCTGCTTTTAGAAATTGGATACGAAGCATCTATTGAAGTAGGGCGGAAGATTTCCAGTGCGGTGAACGCGGCACTTCTGGACTTTCCGCCCGTGAAGGGAAGCATCGGTGTAGCGTGGTTCGGCGAACCTGATCGTTCGTTCCCTGCAATGCTTAAAGCTGCTGATGAATTAATGTATGAAGTAAAGAAAAACGGTAAAAACAATGTGTGCTCACGACGTTTTCCCGAGATCAACAGGTCAGATACTGAAAGATGATTAACCTTCTTTGCCTTTGTGTTATCTGAATTTATTGTCTGCCTGTGATGTTCCACGAAAGGCCCGAAAATTCAAGTTTAAGCGGTCTATCCATTTGTGAAGTACAACAGAGTTTGTTGGGATGTTAGAGCTCTTATCGAACGTGCCTTTGCTGCGCTGCTTGTTCACATTGTCCCGCGAGTAACAGGGTAACGTGGCGACTATCTTGACCTGCTGCGCGGCAAGAAATTCGGCGAGATCTTCCGGTCCTGGCTCGAACAAAATGGTGAGATTGCAACGTTCAATCACCCTGCAGCCTTTCGCACATACGGCGCGCACCACATTGCGAAAGCCCTCATGCAATTCCGGTGCGCCACCAGAAATATCAACCCCTTGGTCTTTATGCAATAAAGGTAAATTAGCAATGTGTTGCACTTCGAACTTGAATCCGCCGTTGGATCATTGCTGGTATGGTAAAAAGGGGGGCGGCATTAGCACCAGCAGGGTACCCCGCGAGCGCGAGTGCTCGCCCATGCTACTGCAGCGCAAACGATAGCGGACGCCTTTGATACTAATGTCCGACTCTGCCGTCAGGGACGAACCCAGCGCCGCGAGGAGCGGCGCCGGCAGCGAGGCGTCCATATCCCGGCCCAGAAGCGGCTCACCATTGCCGCAGATCACGTTGG
>QFXJ01000043.1 GCA_003402375.1 Candidatus Nitrotoga sp. CP45 | reverse complement strand
GATTGCGACGGTCACCAACCAGGGTAAAACGCGCTGGATGATTATTGATGAGGCATTTAACTCCGACAAGCTCATTGAATTTCTGGAGGCGCTCGTCAAGGATACAGGCCGCAAAGTGTTTCTGATACTGGATAGCTTGAGAGTTCATCAAAGTAAACCTGTAAAGGCTTGGGCTGCCGAGAACGCACTCTTTTAAATGTGTTGACCCATGCGCGTTTAGCTGGATGCGGTTAGACGACTTTAGTCGTCGGTATCCAGGCTGCGCTAACCCACCTACTTTGAAATTTAGCGAATAAACCATTTTTTAACTTCAAAAAATCAAAGATTAAATCGTATAAAGATACAGATGGCAAAATTTCCTAATTATTTTCTTTATGGTCGCTGGACTACACTATTATTCTTGACTATTGTTACGTTTACTAATCAGCCTGCATCAGCACAGTCATTCCTTAAACAAATAACACAACCGTTATTTAAAAAAAAGAATTCATCCAGCGTCACACTGTCTGCACCAAATTCAATTAATGCCTTGCTACAAGAACATTTTGAACTACCCGATGCACCACTCGTTGATGAAACATCAAAACATGTTTTTTTACGCCGAGCAAAACGTGAGATCAGTGAATTATTAGCTACTGAGGGCTATTTCTCGCCTACCGTGACACTAACCCGTAAATTGTCTGAAGACTTCGAGGTTGTTGTTCAACCTGGGCCCCGTACACTCGTCAGCGAAGTAACCATTGAGTTCAGGGGCGAACTCACGGTCAATACAAATGCACAACATAAGCGGATCCAACAGTTACGTGAGGCATGGCCATTAAAAACAGGCAAATCTTTTCGTTCCCACGATTGGGAAGAAGCTAAGGCCAAGCTATTGTCAGACATTAAGCATCAAGATTATGCTGCAGCAGAGATCATAGATAGTAAGGCTGTTGTAGACCGTGAAAATAAACAAGCAAAACTTATCGTTGTTGTTGATTCGGGACCTGCCTTTTACTTTGGGGAATTAATCGTTACCGGTCTGGGGCGCTATCAAGATACTAAAATTGAGAATTTTTTACCCTTTAAACCTGGCGATCCTTATCGCAGAGATTTACTTTTTTCATTTCAAGATTCCCTACAAAAAGTGCCCAATTTTAGCTCTGTCTCCGTGAGTATTAACCCTGACAGATCATTGCACAAAGCTGCGCCTATTCTCGTCCAACTGAGTGAAAAAAAATCAAAAAGCATAGCACTCGGTGCAGGTTACAGCTCAAACAATGGTGGACGAGGCGAGATCAACTTTCAAAACTATAATTTTCTTGATCGCAATTTAAATCTCAACTCCACATTGCGTTTAGAACAAAAACAGCAAACCTTATTCGCGGGCATTGATACCTTGCCAAACCAAGACCATATTCAATACTCTGTAGGTTCACGCCTGCAACTAACAGATATTGAGGGTCTGGAAACCATCAACCAGAGTACCAGCCTTACAAGAAGGTATGTAACCAAAACTGTTCAACGTCAACTAGGATTAAGCTGGCAACGAGAAAAAAGAATCCCCTCTAGTGGTATCAGGGAAAACAACGAAGCACTTGTCATAGATTGGCAGTGGCGCAAAAATAAAGTCGACGATCCACTCAATATTCGACAAGGTAGTATTTCAGAAATACGCATTGGGGGTGCCAGTCAACAGGTTTTGTCTGACCAAACTTTTTTACGCACATACGCACGCCAACAATTCTGGTGGTCTATTGGTAAACGTGATGTGCTATTTATACGTGGCGAAGCAGGTTTTACAGTGGCTGAATCACGTTTTGGTATCCCACAGGAATATTTATTTCGGGCAGGAGGAATTAATTCTGTACGTGGTTATGATTTCCTGAGTTTAGGCGTCCATGAAGGGAATGCCATCGTGGGTGGACGCACAATGGCAACCGGCACCATTGAATACACTCATTGGCTATTAGACAAATGGGGGGGGGCGGTATTTACCGATATTGGTAGCGCTGCGGATAGTTGGAAAACATTCAGCCCTGCAGTTGGATATGGCGCGGGTTTACGCTGGCGTAGCCCGGCTGGCCCATTGGCACTGGATTTAGCTCGAGGGCATAAAACAGGCTTGTTTCGACTTCATTTTTCTATAGCCGTTACTTTTTGATTTTGCCAAAACAAATAACCACAAGTCCAGACACTATAAAAATGAAACGCAGAATACTGCTCTGGATCGTTACTGCATCGCTTATTGCGACATTATGTGGCGCAGCCTTTGGTACCTGGGTATTAACCACCACTCCTGGCTTGCAATGGCTACTTGCAACGGTCTCATCCATCAGCTTGGGAAATTACAAATTTTCTGGTGTAAGTGGCACGTTCAGCGCTATTAACATTCAATCAATTCATATCATCAGCAAAGATAAGCAATTCAAACTTACCGAGTTTGTATTTGACTGGCAACCGGACGCACTTTTCTCAAAGAAACTTATTGTCAAACGATTATCTGCGCGAGAAGTCGAAATACTCACGCCGCCTTCTTCAGCCCCCTTATTATTACCTGAACACCTTAACCTACCCATTGCTATTTCAATAAAAGATATTGAAATTAATTCCTTAAGTTTATTTTCCAAAATTTCAAAAAAAGCTGATTTCACCATATCAAAGTTAAAAGCAGCCTTAGAAAGTGACGGACAGCAACATCACCTGCCCCGTTTAAGTCTCAATTCAGAATTTGGATCACTCTATGCATCAGCTAATCTGGAAGGAAATAAACCCTTTAAACTAACCGCTAAGGCTAAGCTGGTCGGCTTAACAGAAATTGCAGAACCTTCATTATCCGAGACCCGTATCAACGCAACTATTAAGGGCAATTTATCCCAACTGAATTTATCCATTACTGCAGCGGGCGACGTTCTTAATGGTGACGGTGATATATTAATACAGCCCTTTGCATCATTTCCGATTGGCGCATTGCGTTTATCTTTGGACGGATTTAATCCCCAGCAATTTTCACTCAAAACACCCAAAGCTGATTTATTGCTATCCATTAACTTACAAGAAAACCAACAGTCGCAATTAGCCGGCAATTTACTGATTAAAAATAAATTGGCAAAGGCTTTAGATCAAGGAGGTTTGCCGGTACGTGATATCAAAACGCGTCTTAACATAACCCGGGATTCGCTACAATTTGACGATCTTTTGTTACATTTGCTAGACGAAGGAATAATCTCTGGTAATTTTGCATGGAACACTAGCCTATCTTCCGGCTCAGCCAATTTAGACATAAAACAACTTAACCCACTTGCATTGGATACGCGTTTACAAGCCGCCCGGCTTAATGGTCATATCAAGCTCGGTGGCAATACGGAAAAACAACGTGGCATCATTGTCCTTAAAGACGACACACTAAATCTGAACGCCCAATTTACACATGCAGCAGCAACCATCCATTTACAAGAACTCAAGCTGACTCGTAACCAATCTACGCTGACTGGACATGGTAAATTTGGCCTTGGCGATCAACAACGGTTTAATTTTAACGGCCAGCTAGCGCATTTTAATCTCGCTGAATTTATTCAAACACCTGAATCTGATCTCAATGCGCAGCTGATCCTGTCTGGTAATCTCAGTCCACAGCCAGCCGGTTTGTTAAGTTTTAAATTCGAAAAAAGCCAATTCGCCAAGCAACCATTGGCAGGCCATGGCGATATAGATTTCGTCAACACTGGCCGAGCCAAAGCGGATGTTGAGTTTTCCATTGGTTCAAATCGCCTTCGGGCGCAAGGCAAAATCGGTGCACCAGACGACCGTATGCACTTAGAAATAACGGCGCCCATGCTGGCTCAAATAGGCTTTGGATTCGGCGGCGCACTTAATTTACAAGGTGATTTTGGTGGTTCTTTAACATCACCCGTCTTACAGTTTGATCTCACGGGCGATAAGTTTTCTCTACCTGGCGGACATTATCTAAACCATATAACTGCGCAAGGAAATCTACAACATACTGCCATTAAACTTAATCTACAGGCGAACAGCTACCGCAAGTCCGATAAAACGCTTGCGCAACAGTTGAACATCACCATTGCTGGTCAGCAATCTGATCATGAGATTAAAGCCAAGCTACAACTTGATGATAAAAATAAAATAACTTTACAAGCTGTCGGTGGATTACTACCAACTGATAAAATTAATTCCAAATCTTATTGGGCTGGCAAGTTAACTGAACTGTCGTCAAGCGGTGCCTTACCCCTGAAGTTGCAAGCTGCTACACAACTCAAAGTTAGTACAAATCACGCATCACTAGACACCACTAAGTTATCCCTTGGCAAGGGTGAAATACGATTGAATACCACCCAGTGGACACCTGATCAATGGCATACCCAAGGTCGATTCACCGGCATTTCTTTACGTCATGGAAGTGATACTGAAGAAACTCAAGGAACGCTAGAACTGGGCGGCGACTGGGATGTGAAAGCGGCCAAGCAATTAACCGGCAGCTTACAAATTACACGTGAAAAAGGCGACTGGATTCTACCCGGAGAATTCCCCTTTCCATTGGGTTTGGAAAAATTACAAATCACCAGCCGTGCAAATAATGGCATCCTGACGGGTGAATTAGTCGCCAAAGGCAAGCACATTGGCACAAGCCGGGCCAGCATTGCATTGCCTCTCACGTTATCAGACTCGGGCTGGACCATCTTACCTGGCGCTGCACTTGAAGGTAAGATCGCCATCAAAATGGATGACATTTCTCGCATTGGAGCGTTACTCGGTGACAATATAAAAAGTGGCGGTCAACTAGATTTACAGGCAAAACTAAGCGGCACGCTAAAGAGCCCTCTGTTCTCAGGCAATGTTCAAGGAAAAGATTTAACCTTCGCGTTATTAGACCATGGATTGCAGCTAGAGCAGGGCAGACTTGACGCCAATTTTGACCGCAACTTATTGCACATAAATACATTTAATTTCACATCACCTTTCGTACCCAATCCCCGCGATAACTTGCTGGCGAAAGTAAATATCCCAAAGAAGCCTGGCAACCTTGATATAACCGGCACGATAGGTTTGGTAGGCAATGATAGCCATTTAAAAATTAAACTCGACCATCTCCCCATTGCACTAAAATCACAGCACTGGATTATTGCTTCAGGAAGTGGTCAAGCCAACTTCAGTGGCAAGACACTAACATTAAACAGCAACATTACTGCAGACGCTGGATTTCTGATACGACCACCAAACAACCGACCACAGTTAGCTGATGACATTGTTATAAGCGGGCGATCATCACAAACCACACAGAAGTTCAACATCAATTTAGATTCGACCATTGATCTTGGGAAACAGTTTTATGTACGCGCGGCAGGACTTGAGGGTCAGTTAAAAGGTGCATTACATCTAAAAACAAATGACCAAAACAAGCTAACAGCGACAGGTACCATAGCGACGGCGACAGGCAGCATAGCGACTGACAAAGCCAAATACCTGGCTTATGGGCAGCAATTAACCGTTGAGCGCGGCATTGTGAATTTTAATGGCCCTTTGGATGATCCCGGATTAAACATCCTTGCCATGCGCAAAGAGCTCGCTATTGAAGCAGGCGTAGAAATTTCTGGCTCAGTTCGTCGGCCCGTCATTCGCTTGGTTTCCACACCCAATGTATCGGATGCAGAAAAACTTTCCTGGATTGTATTTGGACGCGCACTCAATTCAGCCAATATAGACACATCACTGCTACTCACTGCTGCTAGGTCAATTCTCGGCGGACAACCATCAGGCGAAGGACTCACGCAACAGTTAAGCCGAACATTAGGCGTTGATGAAATATCTTTCAGACAAGACACTAGCAGTGCTAGTAATAACCCCCTCACCAGTCAAATTGGCACTGTCGGCAAGCGTATTTCTTCAAGCGCATACCTTAGCTATGAACGTGGCCTCACCACCACAAACATTGGCATTACAAAACTCACTTACAATCTCACGCCAAAAATTAAAGTTGTCACTCAAGCCGGATTAGATAGCGCGGTTGATGTATTTTATGTATTTAAGTTTGATTGATATAAAAATTTTTACCTAGGCGGATTCAAGTTCGAAGTGCAACAATTAATGTTGGCTTGGTGTAGCGCATCTTCACCCGTTTATCTGCGGTGACATGCCGTTAGATCGCCTTATGGCTGATCTGCAATTCGCCTTCCCCTCTCGACTTCAGCCCAGCTGTCCGATGAAAATTGCTTGCCATTATTGATCCGGCCTGATTTATCCGCGACTCATGTATGAGAGACACTCGTGCAAGTCAATAAATACAAGCTCTATGAGCAATTTAAACTGGGTGACTCACGGATAAATCGGGCCGAGTCTATAATACAGGCTTGCCGGCGCTCATCACGTAATGATTGCGCCTGTTTTGGCCGCCAGCCTCGGTGACCTTTGTTTCGCCTGAACTCTCGTGAAATCGTCGATTTGTCCACGTCCATTTTTTGGGCAATCTGAGTTTAATTCAAACCCGTTTTTTTTCAGTCCTTAAATCTGATATCGCAGCTCGCCACCTAAATTCACTACAAAAATTGCACTTCAGAGTTGAATCTGCCAATCGTCTCTAATTGACTACAAATAATTGTATTTGTATTTAATATGTTAAGTATCAATAGTAAAACAAAGTCTTCAAAAAGAGACATTGTTATTAGATTGCTATATCTATTATTTTCGTAAGTGCCTGCTTCGTATATGTTATAAAAACTGGCATGTATTTTGCTTTTTACTAAAGCACTGGCATAAAGTCAGTTTTAAATTAACTTTTTATAAGGAAATAAATTAATGAAAAATTTAATGAATGTGCTACTTTTTGCTTTGGTATCAATTGTTACTTTACCGTCATTTGCAAGCACTCCTCAGTCGCCAGCAGATTGCCAAAAAACTCATGCTGGTGACAAAGACAAAATTCAAGCTTGTATCGATGGTTTGAAGAAATAATTAACCCAGATTGTCCATTGGAAGCAGCGAATCCAATAAAATAAATGTAGTTTCTAATGGTATCCATTATAAACTTTCCTTATTTTTCAAGGATGTCCTGCTCAAAAAAACCATCAAACCATCAAATCATAAGGCACTATTGATACGGCCAAATGAAATTTGAAGTGGAGATGCCGCCACTGTGCGGTTTGACTGGCAGAAAAATTCAAACACATCTTGGCCGGATCAGTAGTAGTTCGTTCCGGCAAAATAGTTATATATTAACCCAACATAGGAAATCCCCCGGCTATGCCGGGGTGGCAGTAGAAGTTTGACATTTACGGGAGTCCATCTGCGACACTCTGAATCGTGAGCCGCCAAGCAAACGAAGAAGGGAGGATCGAGATGGACGACAGCGAAAGCCTAAGCCATAGTAAATGGGAATGCAAATATCACGTGATATTCATTCCGAAGTGTAGACGTAAAACGTTGTACGAGCAGTTAAGGCCGCACCTTGGGCAAGTGTTCAAGAGGCTGTCCGAATACAAAGAAAATCGGATAGAGGAAGGACATCTGATGCCTGATCATGTGCACATGTTGTTGTTGATTCCGCCGAAGTATTCGGTATCGCAAGTCATCGGGTACATCAAAGGGAAAAGTGCAATCCATCTGGCGCGAGTATACGGTGAGCGCAAGCGTAATTTTGTAGGACAACACTTTTGGGCGAGAGGATATTTTGTGTCAACGGTAGGCCGAGATGAGGAGTTGATCCGACAGTACATTCGGCACCAAGAGGGAGAGGACAAGCGCCTAGAGCAGATGCACCTATGGCGCTGACCTGCCACCGAAAGGTGGCCACAAAGAGCAGGGGCCGCGTAAGCGACCCCGTTAAGCCGCTTTGAGCGGCTCACAAATTAAAGCCCCCGGCTTTGCCGGGGGATACTTACTGTAGTGGTAGTAAAGTTACCACTACTTTTGTATTTATACGCCAATTTAGGAGGTTCATTCCATTACGAACTTCTTTTGCTGACCTGATGCAGATACTCGCACCGGACGAAAAATGGGATTTCTGGAATCAATCAATTCAGCTTGGTGGGAGATGAGTCAGAACAGCGTTTTTGGTCTGGCCGCAAGAATACGAATACCGTCAGTGCGGTAAAGGCGAGACATGCAGCCAAAAAGAAAGCGCTCGACGGATGCATCAACCACAATGCCCCAGCTATCAGCGATGCAGGCAGATAAATAAGGCCGGTCACAAAACTATAGAGGCCGATCGCAGACGCGCGCCACTCTAATTCAATATCCGCGATAAAAGCCTTACTCTGGGCTTCGTCGATCGCATAAAACACGCCATAGATGATGAACAGGATAATGACTTGCCATTGTGTGGTCGCGAATGCAAAGCCCAGGCTCATCAACAGATAGATCAGGTAGCCCAGCATAATTATCCGAGCCCTTCCAAAACGATCGCCAAGTTTGCCTATCAGTGGTGATGCAACAACGAACGCAATATTGAACAAGGCATAAAGCAACACGATGTCCTTGACTGAAAATCCGACGCTGTGTGCACGCAACAGTAGAAAGCCGAAACTGAAATAGGCCAGCGAAAAAATTCCTGCTGCGACTAGATAGCGCTTGAATTCCGGGCTGAGAATTTTCCATGTTTCGACCATGTTCTCGCGTGGGTGTTGAATTCCTGGCTGATCCTTGATGAGACTTAAGACCACGATGCCGAGCAAGGCGGGAACGAGCGCGACCCAAAATAGGATCCGGAACGTCGAGGCGCTGTCCCCAAGCCACGAAAGTAGGCCGTACGCCACAAGTGGGCCAAGAACGGCTCCAGATTTGTCGAGAGCCTTGTGCACTCCGAACGAATATCCCCTCGTGTTTTTGTCGGATACTGCCGAAAGCCAGGCATCCCGTGGCGGCCCACGGAAACCCTTACCCAGCCGTTCGATGACACGAAATATGCTGAGTCCTACGACCGAACTGGTGATTAACAGAATGATTTTAGCCAGCGCAGAGAAACCATATCCGGCCAGAGCGAAAACTTTGCGTTTTCCGGTCCGATCGGATAACCAGCCAGCCAAGTAATTTAACGAGGATGCGGACAAATCGGCGAGTCCTTCGATCATGCCAAGCAAAGCGGCGGATGCCCCGGCGATGATTGTAAAGAAAATCGCGAAGACGGAAAAAATCATCTCGGAGCTAAGGTCAGTTAAAAAGCTCACTAGACCCAGCTTGAGTACGTCTGGATGCAAGCCAAATTTCTTTTCTGCTGGTTCAGCTTTCATTTCATGGTTAGGCAAAATACATAAGTGTTTTTCAGTAACGTGCTAATCGCTTTTTTTAACCAGCATATAGGTGATACCTAGAGCGACCAGCACCAAGGCTGAAGCACTTACATATTCGGGAGCTAAATGTTTATAATCAAAAACGATGACTTTTCTTGAAATGGCCATCAACGCAGTGGCTACAACCAGTTTGACTGGTATTACATCACTCCTGATATATATGGTTATATTTAGGAAAATTTCGATAGCTATCAACACGGCCAAAAAAGACCCAAATGTTTCCAGCAGATCATTTGTGTTCATTAGAAAATGCGGCGAGTTACTAACTTTTACCCAGATAACATAAAGTACATCAACAATGCTCAATAGGATGACAGCAACCATTAATATGGACAAAAACTTAACGCCTATCCGTATAGTACGGTGTAAGTATTTTATAAATGGATCATCATGCTCTGTTGGAAGTTCTTCATGACTTTCGGTGCTCACTTGTTTTACAAGTTTGCTACGTAAGTGGGTCAATAAAGGGCCAACAATGTTCTTGTGCGAAGCAAAACCGGCAGGAGTGAAATCATGTTCGAAGAAGTTATTGAGACCTTCCATTTTTCTTAATTCTTTGGGCTCAATTTTTTCAAAGCCCATGCTCCAATATGGGAATGCTCGTTCAGTTATATTGAGTTTTTCAATGAGCGTGCAGTTTTTGTGACGCGGATCTTTTTCTATTGTCGTATATAAGTTTTCAACGGTTGCTTCGTCACCCTCCAAAACTTGAAAAAAAGTTCCGTTTGAATAGAGGAGAATTCCGGTTATATTTTTTGCGCCGTTATTTGTCCGGGATTGTTTCAACAGCCCTAACAGCTCCTCTGGACTCCATTCTTGGTTTGTGGTGCTGGCATAAGTCAGTCTAATCATTGTGTGCTCCTCAATTTAGCCGCTTTCATGATGCAAACCTCCGTGACCACATTTTGTTACCGTTGAATACAAATTCAACAGGCAATTGCGACATAGTTTTTTACTTAATACATGATTAGTCGTTTTTGGCATGTATCAATTTGCTCGTATCAAACCCCAATGCCGCAGCTTTTTCTATGAGGGCACTTTTTATATTTTTATTTAGTTGCGGCGTTCTTGCCAGAATCCAAAAATAAGATTTGTCAGGGCCGGATACGAGTGAATATTGATAATTTTTATGGTCAAGTTCAAACACGATATAAGAACCATAGAAGGGGCCAAAGAAAGAAGCTTTCAAGTAACCCTGATCTGAGCCTCTTACGAAATAGGCTTTCCCTTCGGCTTCTTTCCACTTATTTTCTTTTGCAGAATAACCACGATTTATTATTTGTAAACCGCCATCATCCCGTAAATTGTAATTTGCTGTTACTTGAGATAAACCCCGTTCAAATGAGTGATCCAGCCTTGCAATTTCATACCACTTACCGAGATAGTTCTCTAACTTGAAGTTTTCAACGGGTTTCACATTTTCAGGAATTCCAACGCACCCCGTTAATAACAAAATCAACGCCATGAATAATTTGTTCATATCTTTTTCAACCTGAATTGGCATGTGGTGAGGTTTGTCAGTTTGACTGAAATCGGGAATAAGTTGAAGTGGCTGGTGTTATTCATAACATTTTGGTGGCAATTTTCCGCCTGACCCCATGTTTTGTCTATTTATTTTGGTGGACAGCTTCAGGGCGCTTAGTTTTTCCTGTGTTTATAACGCGGAAATTAAGGCGATTTCCCAGGCTTATTCGTTCAATAGCCATAGCGCATTGGTGATTAGTATGTGCGTCATGGAAGAAGTATAAAAGTAATGAAGGAGGTAAGTTGTATGGTCAGCAAAATTGACAGCGCATTACAGTTTAATCGAACCGTGCTGAACTTACGCTCGGCGCGTCAGGAACTTATCGCTTCCAATATCGCTAACGTCGACACACCTAACTACAAGGCGAAAGATATTGATTTTGCCAAGGCGTTACAAGGTGCAATGTCAGGTAGTGGGGTGAAATTGCAGTTGGCAGGCAGCGCGCCCCATCACTTAAGCGCTGGCACAGGTGAAAATGTAATGGGTGCACCGGTAATGTTTCGCAATGTAGTGCAGCCTAGTGCGGATGGTAATACGGTGGACATGGATGTCGAGCGTGCGCAGTTTGCTGATAATGCCTTGCGCTATGAAGCCAGTTTGAAGTTTTTGGATAACCAAATAAAAAGTGTATTAACCGCGTTGCAAGGATAACCATTATGTCGTTATTTAATATTTTTAATATCTCAGGTTCTGCAATGGCAGCCCAATCGCAGCGTCTGAATGTGGTGGCAAGCAATCTGGCCAACGCCGACAGCACGACTAGTGCAAATGGCCAGCCGTATCGTGCCAAGCAGGTGATGTTTAGCGCTACGCCGATGGGGGATGGAGGGGGTGCCGGTGTAAAAGTGTTGGGGGTAGTGGAAGATGCTTCACCGATGAAAATGCTGTACGACCCCAAGCATCCAATGGCCAATGAAAAAGGCTATGTCACGCTGCCCAATGTCAATGTGGTGGAAGAGATGGTGAACATGATTTCGTCTTCGCGTTCCTATCAAAATAATGTGGAGGTGATGAATACCTCCAAGAGTTTGTTGCTCAAGACTCTGTCCATAGGTCAGTAACGAAAGGATAAGCCATGATTAGCTCAACCCAAGATACCAGTTCGGCTTCCGCAATTATTTCTTCGCTTAATGCCAAGAGTAATTCTGCGTCGAAAACTGAAACCAATGCCCCTGATACGGAAGATAGATTTTTGAAATTGCTCGTTACCCAAATGAAAAATCAGGATCCGCTGAATCCGATGGATAACGCGCAGGTGACATCGCAGATGGCGCAACTTAGTACGGTAACTGGTATTGATAAGCTTAACGCTACCTTGCAAGCGTTAAGTGACAGTATGTCAATTGGACAGTCTTTATCGGCCACTAGCATGATAGGGCATGGGGTTTTGATTCCAGGCTCTGCGATTACCCTGAAAGATGGCAAGGCAATCGGTGGGATAGAGCTGACTCAGCCTGCAGACAGCGTAAAAGTGCTGATACAGGACGCTGCGGGTAACACTGTAAGTACATTGCAAATGGGTCCGCAGAAGGCGGGTGTGACAGCGCTGGCATGGGATGGTCAGACAGATGCGGGTACTCCTGCCATAAATGGAACCTATAAATTTTCGGTGGAAGCAATACGGGCTGGCGATAAGGTTGAAGCGAATGCACTGACATTTGGCATGGTCAACGCTGTCACCCCAGGAGTAAATGGAGCTACGTTGGATGTAGGGTCGGCAGGTAGCGTTGCAATGTCTGCGGTAAAGCAAATTATCTAACCTAAGGGGAGTGTCATGGGATTTCAACAAGGATTAAGCGGATTAAATGCTGCGGCTAAGAATCTGGATGTAATTGGTAATAACGTAGCTAACGCGAGTACCGTTGGTTTCAAGCAATCACAAGCGCAATTTGCGGATGTGTATGCCAATATTTTGGGCGGCTCGGGTGGTTCATCGGCGGGGATTGGCACGAAAGTTTCAACTGTGGCCCAGCAATTTGGGCAAGGGAATGTCAGTGTAACCAACAATCCGCTCGATATAGCGATTAGCGGCCAGGGGTTTTATCAAATGGACAACAATGGCGTGCCATCTTATAGCCGGAATGGCCAGTTTCAATTGGACAGAAACGGTTTTAT
The DNA here is from genome assembly GCA_003402375.1 of Candidatus Nitrotoga sp. CP45. Lineage (GTDB taxonomy): Bacteria > Pseudomonadota > Gammaproteobacteria > Burkholderiales > Gallionellaceae > Nitrotoga. Next base: position 13,464 of record QFXJ01000043.1, on the reverse strand, counting down.
AGTTAACTCGCAGGGTCATAAATTAACTGGTTTAGCGGTTAATCCGGTGACAGGAACCATTTCGCTGGGTAGTTCAGCGCCATTGCAAATTTCTACCCAGGCTCTTACTCCTCAGCCTTCTTCCACGTCTTCAGTTGGCATAAACCTGGATTCCCGCAAATCAGTGCCTCCCACGGCTGTTTTTAGTCCGACTGATTCGACCTCATATACCAGTTCTACCGCATTGACGCTATATGATAGTTTGGGCAATAGCCATATTGCGACTACATATTTTGTTAAAAATGCAACTGTGAACACTTGGGATGTCCACATGACCGTGGATGATCTCGGCTTGGACGGAACGCCTGCGACTGCAGCGAATACCCTGTTAGGCACATCTCCCACCTTAACTTTTAACTCAACCGGTACCTTAATTACCCCAGTAACAGGGTTAGTACCTGTACCTGGCGGCATAGTTTACGGGACAGGTTCGACTACACCTCAGCCTTTGATGTTCAACTTTGTTAATACCACGCAGTTTGGTGCGACATTTGCAGTGAATGAGCTGACCCAAAATGGTTATACATCCGGTCAATTGAGCGGGTTTAGTACTAGCGCGGATGGGACCGTTGTGGGCCGTTATACCAATGGGGAATCCAAGGCATTGGGACAGATTTTACTCGCTAACTTTGCCAATCCGCAGGGCTTGCAGCCTTTAGGTAACAATGAGTGGATGTCCTCCGCAAGCTCTGGTCCGCCATTGGTGGGCACACCGGGTAGCTCAAGTTTGGGCGTGGTGCAATCAAGCGCTGTGGAAGATTCCAACGTGGATTTGACCGCTGAGTTGGTGAATATGATTGTGGCGCAGCGTATATATCAGGCCAATGCACAAACCATCAAGACGCAGGATTCAGTGCTGCAAACGATTACCAACCTGCGCTAAGTAGTGACCTGACTGTTGTTTAACTGAGGAGAGGAGTATGGATAGGCTTATTTACACAGCCATGAGCGGGGCATCGCACATACTGCAACAGCAGGCGTCGGTGGGACAAAATTTATCCAACGTTAACACTCCAGGTTACCGCGCTGCCGTTAATGCATTTCGGGCAGTGCCGCTGGTTGGTGAAGGTTTGCCGACGCGCGCTTTTGTGGTGGATTCGACGGCCGGTGCTGATTTTACACCTGGTGTAATGCAGCCAACCGGGCGGAATCTGGACATGGCAGTACAAGGCGGGGGTTGGATTGCCATACAGATGGAAAACGGCAGTGAGGCATATACCCGTAATGGCAGTTTTCAGGTTTCACCGGAAGGTATTCTACAGACCCGTGCCGGCTTGAATGTGGCCGGTGACGCCGGTTTGATTACCATTCCGCCAAACACCGAAGTTACTGTAGGTAAGGACGGCACTATATCAACCGTCCCTACCGGATTGCCACCTAATCAGGTCGTGTTGGTTGGGCGGATCAAGCTGGTGAATCCGGCAGAAGAGCAGATGGTGCGCGGTGATGACGGTATGTTCCGCACCAAGGATGGCAAGCCTGCTGCAGCTGATATAGCGGTGAAGGTGGCTCCCGGTAATTTGGAAAGCAGCAATGTGAATACTGTGGAAGCAATGGTGAGTATGATTTCGCTGGCGCGGCAGTTCGATATGCAGATGAAGATGTTGCAGAGCGCCGACAACAACGCCAGACAGGCTAGCCAGTTACTAAATATGAACGCTTGATCTTGGCGCGGTTAATCGCGCTCTTATAAATTTTGAAAGGATGATGGGCATGATACGTTCCTTATGGATTTCTAAAACGGGACTGGAATCGCAACAAACTCAGATGGACGTAATTGCTAACAATCTGGCAAATGTTAGCACCACTGGTTTCAAGCGCTCGCGTGCGGTATTTGAGGATTTGTTGTATCAAACTATACGCCAGCCTGGTGCGCAATCTTCGCAACAGACCCAGATTCCATCTGGTTTGCAGATTGGCACTGGCGTGCGTCCAACTGCCTCCGAGCGTATTCAAACCCAGGGCAACCTGCAGCAAACCAGCAATCAGTTTGATATAGCAATACAGGGTGCGGGATTTTTTCAGGTGTTAATGCCGGATGGTACGACGGCTTACACACGAGACGGATCATTTCAGGTTGATAGCCAGGGACAGCTGGTGACTTCTAGCGGCTTTGTGGTGCAACCGGCTTTGACTATTCCAGTCAATGCCACCGGTGTCACCATAGGTCGTGATGGTACGGTGTCGGTGACGCAGGCCGGAGTGGCGGCACCCGTGCAGATCGGCAGCGTGCAATTGGCTGTTTTCATTAATCCAGTTGGCCTGCAAAGCCAAGGCGAAAACTTATATGTAGAAACTGCATCGTCTGGAACGCCCAATACCAATGTACCGGGCACCAATGGCGCCGGACTAGTGGTTCAAGGCTATGTGGAGACTTCTAATGTGAACGTCGTTGAGGAGCTGGTTAATATGATACAGACGCAGCGTGCTTATGAAATCAATTCCAAGGCAATCACGGTCTCAGACCAGATGTTACAAAAATTATCGCAGATGTAAATGGAGTGGGATGCGTAATGTGGAATTTTTTTAACAAAATGGTGTGCGGCGTGATGTTGGTTTTTGTGGGGTGTACGCATGTCCCTTCGACTAACGTCCATCAGCCTATGACTGCACGTGCGCCTGATAGGACAATAGGTGCCAATAACAATAGCGGTGCCATATTTCAAGCTGGACAGAACGAGCGGCCATTGTATGAAGGCAAACGCGCACGCAACGTAGGCGACATCCTTACCATTATCATTTCTGAAACGACTTCCGCTACCGGGAAATCCACTAGCGGCGCGGAACATAAAGGGAGTATTTCTTTGCAAACGCCGATCGTTACACAAATTCCAGGCGGTGCGTCGAGGATAAATGGGATAGGCATTGCCGGTAACTCAAACGGTAATTTGGCTAACAAGAGCAATAATGCGGGTGACAATACTTTTACGGGCACCGTCACCGTGACTGTGGTTGAAGTGTTAACAAGTGGCAATTTATTAGTTAGCGGTGAGAAACAGGTGGCGATTAATCAAGCTAATGAGTTCATCCGTTTTTCCGGAGTAGTCAATCCGTTCACCATTTCGGGCATCAATACCGTGCTATCCACCCAAGTCGCAGATGCGCATATCGAATATAAGGGCGCTAATCATGTTGATATGTCTGTCGTCATGAGCATGCTGGGCCGCGTATTTATGTCGGTGATGCCGTTCTGAATGGCGCTGATGCAATGCATATATTCAAAATTATGATGCGAATTGCCAGATCAATATTATTGGCTCTGCTCGTTGTTATGCCTGTAACCGCATCCGCTGAACGCATTAAGGATCTCGCCAACATTCAAGGGGTGCGGGAAAACCAGTTGCTTGGTTATGGCCTGGTTGCTGGTCTGGATAACAGTGGTGATTTGACCGTTCAAACCCCATTCACTGTGCAAAGTGTAATCAGTATGCTGACGCAAATGGGAGTGAGTTTGCCACCCAATACTATCCTGCAATTAAAAAATGTGGCGGCAGTCATGGTGACGGCAACGCTCCCACCATTCGCGCGTCCCGGGCAAACTATAGACGTTACTGTTTCTTCGATGGGTAATGCAAAAAGTCTGCGCGGAGGAACACTTTTAATGACGCCACTTAAAGGTGCAGACGGTCAAGTGTATGCCATGTCGCAGGGCAATTTGCTGGTCGGGGGTGTGGGCGCGGCAGCCGGTAATGCCAAGGTGCAGGTCAATCATTTGAGTGTCGGGCGTATTCCCGGAGGGGCAACCATAGAACGGGCCGTGCCGACTGTATTGGGGCAGGGAGATTATATTAATCTTGAATTAAACGTCATGGACTTCACTACTGCCACACGCCTTGCCGATGCAATTAATTTAGGGCTTTCGCCATCTACCGAAATTGCTGCGGCTTTGGATGGTCGAACTGTTCAGGTGCGTGCGCCAACAGGCAGCGCACGCGTGGCGTTTGTTTCACAGGTCGAAAACTTGCAGGTTGACCCCGCTCAGGGCGGGGCGCGTGTAATCGTAAATGCACGTACCGGTTCGGTTGTGATGAATCAGATGGTGACACTGGATAATTGCGCCATCTCACATGGCAACCTGACAGTGGTAATCAACACCGATGTCGCGGTGAGTCAACCTAACCCATTCTCCCAGGGTAAAACAGTGCAGGTCGCCAAATCCACAATCGACATTCAGTCTGATAAAGGGGGATTGGTCATGCTGAATAAAGGCGTGTCGTTGGGCGAAGTGGTGAAAGCGCTGAATTCAATAGGCGCAACTCCGCAGGATTTGCTGGCTATCTTGCAGGCGATGAAATCTGCTGGGGCGTTGCGCGCTGATCTCGAGATCATTTGATGAACTCTTGATAAACGTAATAAGCGCACCATGAATTACATCAACTGTCTGTCTGGTTTCGAACAATAAAGTTATTGAGATGCTGACAATGAATAATCCAATCGACATTTCCGGTAGGGCCGATGTTTCCGGTAGCTTGGCAGTGAGCGCACAAAGCTTGGACAAGCTGCGTATGCAGGCCAAACAATCGCCCGAGCAAGCACTAAAGCTGGTTGCGCAACAGTTTGAAACAGTATTTATGAATATGATGCTGAAGTCCATGCGTGAGGCTACACCACAAGACGGCATGTTTGATAACGAACAAACCAAAATGTTTACCGGGATGCTGGATCAGCAATTGGTGCAAAGCATGTCCAGCCGAGGAGTGGGTTTGGCTGACATTATGATCAAGCAATTGAGCCGGCCAGCCAGCCCTGATATTACCCAGACACGGGCAGAATTGCTATCGGCTATGCCAGCACGCCCTGCTAGTGTGATGCCTGTGCCGGTTGGTGACAATTTTGTGAATGGAATGAAGAATAATCCATCCCAGCCCACTCCGCTGCAGCAAGATTTTGTGCGTCGAATGACACCTCACGCCGTGCAAGCGAGCCAGGAAGCTGGTGTGCCGACGCATCTGGTAATGGGACAGGCAGCGCTGGAAAGTGGCTGGGGCCGGCGGGAGATACGTCTGCCTGATGGCAGCACCAGTTTCAACCTGTTCGGTATCAAGGCCAGCGGTAACTGGAATGGAAAGGTAGCGGAAGTGGTAACTACCGAGTACCACAATGGAATAGCAAGCAAGCAGGTAGAAAAATTCCGTGCTTATTCATCCTACACCGAAGCATTCAACGATTATGCCCATCTGCTACGGGACAATCCACGCTACGCCCAAGTGTTGCAATCAGGGCAGGGGAGCCCTGAATTAGCCCACGCATTACAGCGAGCGGGTTATGCAACTGATCCTGATTATGTGGACAAATTGGTAAAAGTCATGAATCGGATTAATACAATAAGTTAATGGCGTCGTTCAATTCAAGAATTTTTTCGGGGCGTCGATAATCAAATAATAAGACGTTCTACAGTTTTTAGGTCTGGCGGAGCGTTCTTGTTCTCACAAATAAGGGAAAAAATTGTGACTATTTATAACCTTTTATTTTGCGCTGAGTACATACGATAAGTTTTAACACGAGAAGTGTGACAAGGATTTTATGGGAATCGGTATTTTCGGGAGCGGGGTCAGTGCATTGAATGCAGCCCAAATTGGGCTGTCGACGACTGAACACAATATTGCCAATGCGAATACGCCCGGTTTTAATCGGCAGGAGGTTGTGTTAGCTACGCGTTTCCCCCAGGCGACAGGTGCGGGGTTTATCGGTCAGGGAGTAGACGTCACTACTGTCAAACGAATATATAACGAATTTCTGTCTAATCAAGTTTTGCAAGGACAGGCGCAGGCAAGTCAATTGGAAACCTATTACCAGCAGATTGGACAGATCGATAATATGCTGGCTGATTCCGATGCCGGTTTGTCGCCTGCATTGCAGGAGCTTTTCAGCGCGGTAAATAATGTTGCCAGTTCGCCGGAGTCCCAAGCCGCGCGGCAAGCCATGCTGGGTAGCGCACAGTTTTTGGTGTCGCGATTTCAGTCATTAAATCAGCGCATGAGCGACATTAATAGCAGCATTAATGGCCAGATTAGCAGCAGCGTAACAACCATTAACAGCTATGCGCAGCAAATTGCATCAATAAACAAGAATATTGTGTTGGCACAAGCTGCATTTAATGAGCAAACGCCTAACGATTTGCTGGATCAGCGTGACCAACTTATATCGCAGTTAAATAAAGAAATTAAGGCGAGTGTAGTCAAGCAAAGCGATGGCACTTTCAACGTATTCATCGGAACTGGGCAAGCACTGGTGGTAGGAGAGCAGGCCATTACTTTAAAGGCCGTTCAATCTTTCAGCGACCCCTCTAAAGTCGAAGTGGCATATGGCTCAGGTACAACCTTTGCACGTGTGCAGCAAAGTAGTTTTCAGGGGGGGAATTTGGGGGGGCTGATAGCCTTCCGCAGCGAATCCCTGGATGTCCAACAAAGCGCCTTGGGCCGGGTGGCTCTGGTATTGGCGGATACGTTCAATCAACAGCATAAGCTCGGGCAGGATCTGGGTGGCGCGCTGGGTGGCAATTTCTTTACCCAACCAGTGCCCTTAGTTAATACCAATGTAGCAAATACTGGTACCGCTACTGTTAGCGCCAGCATTGCCAGTTCTTTAGCGCTGACCGGTAGCGATTATTCGTTGCGGTTCAACGGGGGGACTGCTTATACGTTAACACGCCTTTCGGATAATACGGTTACAGCCTTAGCTACTTTGCCACAAACGGTGGATGGCATTACGATAACAACCACTGCGGGAGCGATGGCGGGCGATAGCTATTTGATACGCCCGACCATAAATGGAGCGAATGATATTGCTGTTGCAATCAGTGACACGTCCAAGATCGCAGCGGCGGCACCAATTCGTACTAATGCGTCATTGGCTAATATCGGTTCGGGGCGCGTTAGCGGGGGCACGGTCAATGCAGTTTTCCCTGTCAATGCCAATTTGCAGCAACCAGTCAGTATTGTGTTCGATAACCCACCAGCTACCTATACTGTGACGGGCACAGGAATACCGGGCTCCCCGGTTGCCGGTGTGGCTTATACCACGGGTGCAGCTATCACCTATAACGGTTGGACTATGCAGATTACCGGCGCCCCGGCAGCTGGGGATACCTTCACGGTGGCAAGCAATACCAATGCCACAGCTGATAATCGTAATGGATTATTGCTGGCAAATTTGCAAACCAAAAATACAATTGCGGGTGGAACTGCTTCGTATCAGGGGGCTTATGCGCAATTGGTCAGTCAGGTGGGTAATAAAACTCACGAACTGGAATTAACCAGTCGGGCGCAAACCAGTATGGTTAATCAAATTATTCAGACGCAACAATCGATTTCTGGAGTGAATCTGGATGAAGAGGCTGCTAACCTGATGCGCTATCAGCGTGCCTATCAAGCTGCGGGCAGGGTGATCCAAACTGCAAATACCTTGTTTGATACTTTGTTAAGTTTAGGGGGGTCGTAAGCCATGCGTATAAGTACAAGCAGCATTTACAGTGCCAACTTAAATTTGCTTAATCAGCAGCAGACCCAGTTGTTGCACACCCAACTGCAAATTGCCACTCAGCGGCGCATTCTCACTCCGGCAGATGATCCGATTGCGTCAGCCCGTGCACTGGAGATATCGCAATCGGATGCTAGCAATTCACAATATGCGACCAACCGAAATGCTGTGCAGCATTCCGTTTCGTTGTCCGAGAGCGTTTTGCAAAGCGTAACGAATTTGCTGCAGGACGTCAGAACGGTAGCGGTTAATGCAGGTAACGGGGGGCTAACGAATTCTGATAAGCAAACCTTTGCGACGGATTTGAGTGGGCGTCTGGAAGAACTAGTGACGTTAGCAAATAGCACAGATGGAGTCGGTAATTATTTATTTTCTGGTTTTCAGGGCAGAACACAACCTTTTTCCAGCACCAGTGCTGGTGTCCAGTATCAGACTGATGATGGTCAGCGCATGATTCAGGTTAGCAGCTCCAGGCAATTGGCGGCCAGCGATTCCGGCGCAGACATTTTTATGCGCGTCAAAGATGGTAACGGAACGTTTAACGTCGAGGCAGCAGCCGCGAATACCGGAAGTGGTATTGTCAGTTTAGGGGCGACTACTAATCCGGCGTTGCTTACTGGGAATAATTATCAGGTGACGTTCAGCGTGGTCGCTGGTGTGACAACTTATGGTGTGACAAATATTACGCCAGGGGCATTGGTACCGGTGCCAATAGCGGCGGGTACGCCCTACGTTAGCGGACAGGTAATCAGCTTTGATGGCTTGCAGTTTGATATCACAGGGGCGCCAGCGAGCGGCGATGTTTTTACCGTAGCGCCCAGCACCAACGAAAGTATCTTTAAGACTATCGCCAATTTGATTACTGCTTTGAGAACGCCCAATTCACTGGGTGGAGCGGTAGCGGCAGCGGAATTTACCAACAGTCGCAACCAAGCGTTAAATAGTCTGGACCGTGGCATCGATAATGTGTTGACAGTGCGCGCCTCGTTGGGAACTCGTCTAAGTGAGCTGGAAGCACTACAAAGCACGGGTGAAAGTATAGGTGAGCAATACAAACAAACGCTATCGCAACTGCAGGACTTGGATTTCAATAAGGCGATCAGTGATCTAACCCAACAAAAAATTAGCCTGGAAGCTGCACAGAAATCTTTTTTGGCTGTGTCTGAGTTATCTCTTTTTAACTATATGTAGCAATTCTGCCCATTCCTGTCAACCAAGAGCCGTATCGTCACCGAAATCTCGGATGGCTGGACGCTTGCAGGCGCAAGAGGAAACCTGTCTGCGCAGTATGAACACACAATGATCATAACCAAGGGCGCCCCTATCGTCGTCACGCAGCACTAAAAGCGTGAGGCTTATCTTTTCGCTCAAACGTAGCGCCAACGGCATTTCTAGTTCGCCATCGTCGTCACGCAGCACTAAAAGCGTGAGGCTTATCTTTTCGCTCAAACGTAGCGCCAACGGCATTTCTAGTTCGCCTGGTTGGCTCAAACAATCATGCATCATGCAATTACCCGGAGCCTTCCAATGATCCCCACGATCAGCGCCTTTGAACATTCACCCGATGGCGGCAGAGGACAGGCGCGCGATATGCGCGTTCGCTGGGCACTCGAAGAAGTGGGCCAACCTTACGAGGTTCGTCTTGTTTCGTTTAGCATGATGACGGAACCCGCGCATCTTGCGCTTCAAACTTTTGGGCAGATTCCCACCTATGAAGAAGGCGATCTAGCCCTGTTCGAATCGGGCGCGTTCGTTTTCCACATTACGGAGCAGCATCCAGGCTTGCTACCAGTGGATAAAATTATCCGGGCGCGTGCGATTGCATGGATGTTTGCAGCGCTTAACACAATGGAACCACCAACCGTTGAACTGGAAATGTCCCGGCTCATGGGGTATGACAAGACATGGTTTAAGGAACGCCAGCCTATGCTCGAGAATCTTGTCTGTGTGCGTCTGCGTGAGCTGTCAAATCGACTGGCCGATGCCGAATGACTTGATGATACACTCAGCGCCGGTGACCTGTTAATGGTTACGGTGCTGCGCAGGTTAAACCGTTCAGGCTTACTAAACGAATACCCGAACCTCTCTGCCTATGTCGCCCGCGGCGAAGCGCGACCTGCCTTCAAACGTGCTTTCGACGCTCAATTGGCAGTTTTTACTGACATACCACAGGCCGTTAAACGTTAATCTGGTGTAGTCTAACAATTCGTTAAAACCGATACCGCTACGCAGCACTGCCTAATTCAGGAATACGGAAGCAAAAATAGAAAATATAAATTTCAAAAAAATGAACTAGACACAATCCCGCTGAATAATTCAGTCTTTTAATTGCGTTGATTTTACGTTGCAATAAAATATGAGCAGTTACAAAATTGTTATTTCAGTCTCGGACAATTTGCTTTTCAGCTTATGTGCAACCTTGCTTTAAATTTCATTAGAGACTGTACATCGCCACTCCATGCGAAACTTGATAAAGACTCGCTTTTATCTAAAATCGCCAGAGCGGACTGTTCTTATGCTGAATATCAAATGGCTATGTGCGGACTTGCCCGAGCCTATCAACAGATAGATATAGCGCTTTTGGCAGGCGCTCCATATTGCCCTGCCGGGCTTCCGTCCTACGTTGCTAGAGTGCCATTCCTTTTGGCGGATTTGCAACAGATGGGAATCACTTCCCCTGCTGTCCCTGATTCACTGTTAACCCCACCATCAAACTGTGCGAGCTATCTCGGTATGCGGTATGTGATTGAAGGAGCCAATCTCGGTGCGAAGGTCATTGCAATCAATCTGTCACGCTCGGGTATATCGACACAAATCATGCTTGCCAACTCTTTCTGGTCAAACACAAATCCATGGCAGAACTGTTGGCCCATTATGGTCAGAATGCTAGCCGTTTTGCAGTCGCGTGCCGAGATTGCCCAGTCTGCTTGGGCTGCGCGCCTCACTTTTCGCCATTTTATCAACTGCCTGTTGCCGCAAAAGGAGTAAACATCATGTCTACCGGACTACCTTTTGGAAACTGTAAAGAAGCGAAATTGCAAAACACCAGCTTCGTTCAAGGACATGGGGCGTTAATCGGAATTGATGTGCATAGCCAACTTATTTGCGTGTGCACAGAAAATATTAGCGAAATTTTTGGCCTATCGCCCGACAAACTGCTTGGTCAACCTGCTAACCAGGTTTTCGCCAAATACTGGGGCCAATTTGACCATCTCGCAAGTCTGGAGGGCCGGCATCAACTGGGCGAAATTGCATTGCCTGAAGGCCGACCTATGACGCTGATCGGGCATCGCCAAGGGGATTATATGGTGCTGGAAATAGTGCACGGTGCCCCGCAATTTCCTATTTGGTGGAATCATATTGCCCGCACACGTTTTATCGATGCCTTGGCAGCGACAAACACAATTGAGCAATGCGTTGGGCTGCTGGTAGACACAGTTTTTTGTCATACGGGCCTCGACAGAGTGATGTGCTATCGTTTTCTGCCCGGCTGGCAGGGTGAAGTCATCCGCGAAGCTTGCCGTCCTGAGATTGGTGGTTTTATGGGATTGCGATTCCCCGCGAGCGATGTGCCTGCAAATGTTCGCCAGCTTTCTACCCTGAATTGTTATCGAATGATTGCCGATGTGGACACCAAGAACGTCCCGCTACTCTATTGGACGAAGGAGACACCGCCCGTCGATATGACTTACTCGATCTTGCGTGCAGTCCATCCCGTTCATATTCAATACCTGCACAACATGGGGGTAAAGGCATCATTGAGCCTTTCTCTGGTGATCAATTGCCGGTTGTGGGGCTTAGTGGCATGTCACCACATGGCTCCTTTAACGTTGGGAATCCACGAGTGTCTTGCACTGGAGGAAATAGCCAAACTGGTTTCCTTACATTTAAAAAATTTGCTCGGCCTGATTGATCAACAACATAAAAGTAACTTGCGTGAAAAGCTATCTGTGGTGCGTGGCGCATTGCAAGCCACGAGGGAAAGCCCACGTAGCGGGCTTGCGCTTAGCCTTGGCAAGTTACTGGATCTGTTTCAAGCCAATGGCATCTGGCTGCAATTCGAGGGAGAAAATTATTTTGCCGGCCTTACGCCCGATCAACAATCACTGTCACCATTGCGCGATTGGCTGGACCTGCTTCCAAAAGATCAGGTTAGCCAATACCACGAATTACCCGAAACATTTGCGCGACACCCTGCCCTTGTTCGCAATGCCTGCGGTGTCCTTTATATTCCGTTGAGCACATCCGACTACCTGGTGATGCTGCGCCAAGAAATTGTGCATGTGGTTAACTGGGCCGGTCAACCGGCTTCTCTGGACGAAAACGACAGCCGCTCGCTGACGCCACGCAATTCCTTTGCAACCTGGGCTCAGGAAGTGCGCAAAAGCGCTGAACCCTGGCATGACAGCGAAATATCTTACGCTGAAACGTTACGCCAAGAACTGATCGATTACATCAGCCTATCCAAACTCGAACAGGTAGCGCTGCATGACCCACTTACTGGCCTGGCTAATCGTCTTAGATTCGAGAAGCGTTTACAACAGGAAGTGCGTCATACTTTTTTGCGTAACAGCCAGTTTGCCGTGCACATGATAGATCTCGATAAATTCAAATCGGTGAACGATACTTTGGGCCATGCAGCCGGTGATGCATTGCTGCAAGATGTTTCACAGCGGCTTATGCAACTCGCCCGCACCGAGGACACGGTTGCACGCCTCGGTGGTGATGAGTTCGCTGTAATTCAGGCAGGCATTACAAATAGGGAAGCTGCAGGTCTGTTGGCGGACCGAATTGTGATCGAGGTCGCCAAACCATATGAATTATCGGGTCATAAGGTGGAAATAGGCACCAGCGTGGGTGTGGCCATATTTCCGGTGGACTCTTCAAACGAAAGCGAAATACTGAAACAAGCCGATTTGGCGCTTTATGCCGTAAAGAAAGCCGGACGTAATGCCTACTTAATGTATACGCCTGCCATGCGTGAAAGCGATGAACGCAATCTGGATGCAACCCCCTTATTGGACGCCCTGGCGCAAAATCAGTTGGCGCTGTTTTACCAACCCATTGTCGATGCGCGTAATGGCGAATTGCGCGGACTGGAAAGTTTAATACGCTGGCATCATCCACAAGATGGTTTACTCACGGCCGAACAATTCATGCCTCTGGTCAAACAGCTTCATCTCAGCGCCACTGTAAACGAGTGGGTTCTCAATGCGGCTTTCTTACAACAAAAAACTTGGCTTGCCATGGGATTACCCAGCGTGCCCATTACCGTGAATATTGGCTCATCCCAATTCACCTCTCAAGATCTGCTCGGCCAGATCACTAATATTGCCAAAAAACATGACCTTGGAAGGGAATGGCTGCGTCTGGACATCAAGGAAGACGCCATTCTCAAAGACGTCAATCTAGCCATTCAAAAGCTCAATACATTGCGCGATGGCGGGGTTGCCGCTCAGCTGGATAATTTTGGCAGGGGTTTTGTCTCACTTGGTTTTATGACGAAATTACCCTTTATAGGCATCAAATTCGCCGCCTCGGCCCTGCCAATTGATAAAGATAACAACTTTAGCCTCGCCTTAATCAGCATCATGAAAGGCATCGCCCAAGTATTGGGTGCCAAGCTCATCATTACCCGTATTGAAACGGAAGCCAGTGCAAACTGGATACGCAATCAAGGCATAGAATTTATGCAAGGTTACGCGCTTGGCGAGCCTGTCCAAGCTTCCCAAGTGCCTCAGTTACTTGCTAAACACGTAAAAAAATAAATTTATAACCGGATGAGGTAACTCAACGCACAGAAGTGTCATTACTCAACTACCACCTACTATAGACTCGGCCCGATTTATCCGTGAGTCACCCAGTTTAAATTGCTCATAGAACTTGTATTTATTGACTTGCACGAGTGTCTCTCATACATGAGTCGCGGATAAATCAGGCCGGATC
>QFXJ01000042.1 GCA_003402375.1 Candidatus Nitrotoga sp. CP45 | reverse complement strand
GGCAATCAACTTTCAATACCCGTAAAAGAAATAAATCTGTTCGTCCTGAATATCGAAGGATGAATGGATTTTTAGCTGACTATTTCTTTTCGCTCATTTTGCACTATCGAAGAGTTACCAACTACAAGTCATATAACGCTGATTTAGCATTAAAGATTATTGAAAAATCGCCGCTAAATATTTTGGCGATTTAAATTTTAAATAAAAGCTGAAAAGAAAGCGGGGGACGACATTATGGCAGCAAAAAAAATTAATCCGACAACACATAAAGCGACTGCAGCATTTTGTAGGGGTATTGCTTCGGGGCTTGGTATTGCCGGCGCTTTGTTGTTGCTTATTCTAGGGGGATTGGGCTGGATGAACATTGTGTCTGCTGTAGTCCTTATTGGAATATCGACTGCTGCCGGAGAGTGGGGAGTTCGCCGCCATCGCGCTTTGCTTAAGCTGGCCGTAGCGCAGGAGTTGGACAATGCCAAAGCAAGATTTGACATTGAGCTTGCGAATGCTGACGCGGGCGGTTTGGAAGATGTCTGCACGGAGGTGGTGCCTATCTGGTCCAGGCAAGTTGAAACTACCCGTAATCAGACCGAAACAGCCATCATGGACTTGGCCAATCGTTTTGTCGGCATTAACGCAAAACTGGAGGCATCGGTACGCGCTTCGCAGAACGCCGCTAATGACTTGGCAGGTAGTACAGAGGGCGGGGCGATGGCGGTAATGACGCAAAGCGAGTCATCGCTGAACAGTGTGATCGATTCCCTTAGGGAGGCGCAGCATAGTCGCAATGACATGCTGGAACAAGTTAGAAGCCTCAACGATTACACCGGTGAGCTGAGAGCCATGGCCGTCAAAGTAGCGGAGATTGCCGCTCAAACAAACTTGCTCGCTTTAAATGCCGCGATTGAAGCTGCACGTGCCGGAGAAGCAGGGCGCGGGTTCGCTGTGGTGGCGGATGAAGTGCGCAAACTATCCAGCCTTTCCAGTGAAACCGGTAAAAAAATGTCAGGCACCGTGGATATTATCAGCAACGCAATCGCTAGCGTATTCAAGATCGCTGAAAGCTCTTCCGAACATGATTCCAAATCAGTTGCAAACTCTGAATTGATTATTCAACAGGTTTTGCAAAGCTTTACTAACGTTACTTCGAATTTGTCAGACTCCGCTGAACAGCTGCAACAGGAAAGTACAGGTATTCGCAATGAGTTATCTGACGTGTTGGTTTCACTTCAATTCCAGGATCGTGTCAGCCAGATATTGGTTCATGTGCGCAACAATATGGAGAAGCTGCATCAGCACTTGCAGCAATTCAAGCAGGATAAGGCGGCATCCATCCCGGTTAAACATCTCGATATTAAAGCATGGTTGGCGGAAATGGAGGCGCTCTATGCCACCCAGGAACAAGTGCACACCCATCGCGGTGTTCAATCCAGCGAGGCTATGAAAGCCACGAAACAAGAAATCACATTTTTTTAGGAGGGGAGTATGGGTAAGGCAATATTGATAGTTGACGATTCCGCAAGTGTGAGGCAGGTCGTCAGCATCGCATTAAAAGGTGCAGGCTATGACGTGATTGAGGGATGTGATGGCAAGGATGCCCTGACAAAACTTAATGGGCAAAAAATTCATCTCATAATTAGCGATGTGAACATGCCCAACATGGATGGGATTACCTTCGTCAAAGAAGTTAAAAAACTGCCTAATTACAAGTTCACGCCGATCATCATGCTCACCACTGAGTCTCAGGAAGGAAAGAAACAGGAAGGGCAGGCAGCAGGTGCCAAGGCTTGGGTCGTTAAACCGTTCCAACCGGCGCAAATGCTTACCGCCGTGGCTAAATTGATATTGCCATGAAGATTGGCAATGAGGACTACATAAGGAAATATCATGCCTATCCGTTCAACAACAAATAAAGATGGACAGTCTTTACTGCATATTGATGGCGACATGACTATCTACACTGCCGCTGAAATAAAGGATGAATTAATGACCCATATGGCTCAGCCGTGTGAGCGGGAAATTGATTTATCAGAGGTTAGTGAAATGGATAGCGCTGGTCTGCAAATTCTTATCTTGGCTAAGCGCGAAGCTGAAAGGCACGGTACTAGCCTGCGATTAACCGGGCACAGCCGTGCGGTGCTGGATGTGCTGGATATGTGCAATTTGGCGCCATATTTTGGCGACCCGGTAGTACTTTCTTGCAATGAGAAAAAAGGACAATAAAAATGAGTTTAGATCTCGATCAAGCACTGCAAACTTACATCGCCGAAGCACGCGAGCTTCTGCAAGATATGGAGGACGCGCTGTTGCGGCTTGAAGTTGATCCGAATGATGCCGACACGATTGGCGCTATATTCCGCGCTGCACACACTATCAAAGGATCAGCCGGTTTGTTTGGGTTGGATCCCATCGTCAGTTTCACCCATATTGTTGAAGATGTGCTGGACAGGGTACGCGATGGAGACGTTGTTATTGAGGCTAATCTGATCGCGGTACTGCTTGAAAGCGGCGATCACATGTTGCACTTGGTTAATGTTGTTGCTGCCCAAGGCGAACAATTGGATGCAGAAGCTATTGTTCGGGAAAATGGTTTGCGTATTCGGCTTCAAGCCTACCAAGATAGTTCTGGGATAAGCCATGCGGTTCAAGTTGAGGAAGAAATTCCATTGCAATCCAGCGGTGGTGGTTTGGTAGAGACGGACAATTGGCATATCTCTTTGCGCTTTGGTCAGAACGTAATGAGAGATGGGATGGATCCACTTTCTTTCCTTCGCTATTTATCTACTCTCGGAGAAATTGTTTCTATCACCACCATGTTCGATGCCTTGCCGTTTGCCGATGAAATGGACGCGGAATCGTGCTACCTCGGTTTTGAAATTGATTTTAAATCAGATGCCGATAAGGCGACTATCGCCGGAGTATTTGAATTTGCGCGGGAAGGCAGCCTTGTCCATATTTTGCCACCGCACAGCAAACTCACGGAATACATCGAATTAATTCGCTCGTTGCCAGAAAGTGAAACACGCTTGGGTGAAATTTTAGTGGCTACAGGGGCCCTTACCCAACAAGAGCTTGAATCTGGGTTAAGCGAACAACAAACCAGTGCACGTCCGGACGGTTCGACAACACCTTTGGGCGAAATTTTGGTGGAGCAACGTTCGGTTGAACATGAGGTCGTGCAAGCTGCTTTGGATAAGCAAACCCAATCCAAAGATAGCAAAAACAAGGAAAACCGTTACATTCGCGTGCATGCCGATAAACTGGACGAACTAATCACTATGGTTGGTGAATTGGTCATAGCCGGAGCTGGTGTAAGCTTGCTTGCCCAGCGCGTGAACGATAATTCATTACAGGAAGCCGCTTCGGTGATGTCGGGGTTGGTGGAGGAAATCCGCGATGGCGCGTTGCGCTTGCGCATGGTTCCAATCGGTGAAACTTTCAACCGTTTTCAGCGTGTGGTGCGTGATGTAGGCCGTGAACTTGGCAAGGATATTGAACTGGTAATTACCGGTGCAGATGCCGAGCTGGACAAGACCGTTGTGGAAAAAATTGGAGATCCACTCATGCATCTGGTGCGTAATGCCATGGATCACGGTATCGAGTCGGCTTCAATTAGACAGGCAAAGGGTAAGACAGCCAAAGGCACGCTGCGGCTTAACGCTTATCACGATTCAGGAAGTATCGTGATTGAGATTGTCGATGATGGAGGGGGTCTTAACCGCGATCGAATCCTGCAGAAGGCCAGGGATCGCGGCCTGATTGCCCCTAACGTAACACCGCCTGATCATGAAATATTCAACATGATTTTTGAAGCAGGTTTCTCTACCGCAGAAGCTATAACCAGTATCTCAGGTCGAGGCGTAGGGATGGACGTGGTTAAACGCAATATCACCGCTCTGCGCGGTACTGTGAGTTTGGACAGCGCGGTAGGCCAGGGCACTACAGTCAGTATTCGTTTGCCGCTTACCCTCGCGATTATCGACGGCTTTCTGGTTGGAGTCGGCAAATCCAGCTACATCGTGCCGCTGGATATGGTGCAGGAATGTATAGAGTTAACCGAAACTGACCGCCAGTTAACGCGCGAGCGCAGCTATCTCAATCTGCGCGGCGAGGTATTGCCTTTTGTCATGTTGCGCGACCATTTCGAAGTTGAGGGTGCGGGAGCTCGGCGCGAGAACGTTGTCGTGGTGACTTGCGCAGGCCAAAAAGCAGGGCTGGTTGTAGACGAGCTAATGGGCGAATTCCAGACCGTAATAAAACCACTGGGCAAGATATTTAGTACCCTGCGCGGCATCAGTGGCTCCACCATACTCGGTAGTGGCGAAGTGGCGCTTATTTTGGATGTGCCATCGTTGGTTCAGCAGGCTGTCAATCGAGAATCTCAGCATGTTACAACCAGGCAACTTACACATTAATTATCGTGTCATTAAATTTTATAAACTTTACTTAAAATATTCACGGGGAGAACAATTATGTTTAAAAATATGAAAATAGGTATGCGTTTGGGGTTCGGTTTTGGCTTGGTGGTGATTTTGCTGGTAATAATCGCGACGTTAGCTATTTCGCGGCTTTCGCAGCAAAACGATATGCTGAATCTTATCGTTAATGATCGGTATATGAAAATGGGTGTAGTGACGGATATAAAGAACGAATCCACTGCCATTGCCATCGCGCTAAGAAACATGATGCTCACTGATAGCCGTGATGACATGAAGAAACAAGAAGGAAAAATTATTGAATCGAAGAATAAAATTGCAGAAAACGTAGAGAAATTGCAAAAAATAGTTATCTTGCCGAAAGGAAAGGAGATGCTGCAGCAAGTTCTGGATGCAAGAACAAAATATGTTGATGGCTATAAGACATTAATTAATATTGTTAATGAAGGGAAGAATGATGAAGCGCGGGCGTATTTGCAGAATGTACTGCGTCCCATCTTGGGCGCTTATCAAGCCAGCTTGAATAAATTTAACGATTTTCAAACTGAATTGGTAACGACAGCCGTCAAGGAAGCTACCGAAAGCTATAACATGGCACGCAACGTGATGCTGGCGCTGGTAGGAATTGCCTTGGCATTGGCCGCGGGTATCGCTTTCTGGGTCACGCGCAGTATAACCGGGCCGTTGAATATCGCCGTGAACGTATCAAACCAGTTGGCCGAAGGAGACCTGACTGCAAAGATCGAGGTGACGTCTAAAGATGAAACCGGCCAGCTGCTCGCAGCCATGCAAAACATGGTGGGCAAATTGTCGCAGGTTGTTACCGAAGTACGTAGTGCCTCGGATAGTCTTTCCAGCGCTTCCGAAGAAGTAAGCGCGACCGCCCAATCCATGAGCCAGGCCACCAGCGAACAAGCAGCCAGTGTGGAGGAAACCAGCGCATCGGTCGAGCAGATGAGTGCTTCCATCAATCAGAACACCGAAAATGCCAAGGTTACCGACGGTATGGCCAGCAAAGCTGCCAAGGAAGCTACCGAGGGTGGCGAATCAGTGCAACAGACTGTGTCTGCCATGAAGGAAATTGCCAAAAAAATCAGCATTATCGACGACATTGCCTATCAGACGAATTTGCTGGCGCTCAATGCCGCTATTGAGGCAGCCCGTGCGGGTGAACACGGCAAGGGTTTCGCGGTGGTGGCAGCGGAGGTGCGCAAACTGGCAGAACGCAGCCAGGTAGCGGCGCAGGAAATTGGTCAGTTGGCTTCCAGCAGTGTAGGGATGGCGGAGAAAGCGGGCAAGCTGTTGGACGAAATGGTGCCTTCCATCAACAAGACTTCTGATCTGGTACAAGAGATTAGTGCCGCATCGGAAGAACAATCTTCCGGCGTGAGCCAGATTAATACCGCCATGAGTCAGTTAAGCCAGATCACCCAGCAGAATGCATCCGCATCCGAAGAGCTGGCTGCAACCGCTGAAGAAATGAGCGGTCAGGCGGAACAACTGCAACAGACGATGGGGTTCTTTAAGGTTGAAAATACCGCTGGCAACCAACAGCGTCAGGCTGCCGTGAACAAGGTGGCGACATCTAATAATAAAGCTATGCGTCCGGCCAAGGCGAAGGCTGCTATGCACGCCCTTGCCGGTATCCCAAATGAAGCTGAATTTGCTCGATTCTAATAGGAGACAGCCATGGGCGCACTAGCCAAAAATGAAATTTATGCGGCTGTTTTGCAGCAGGAAAAGGGGCAATATCTCACTTTTTTGATCGGTGGCGAGATGTTTGCTATCAGTATCCTTGGTATCAAGGAGATCATCGAATACGGCAACCTTACTACCGTACCGATGATGCCCGATTTTATTCGCGGCGTGATTAATTTGCGGGGCGCAGTGGTGCCGGTGGTGGATATGTCGGCCCGCTTTGGCCGCACTGCATCCGAAGTCACGCGGCGTAGCTGTATTGTTATCATTGAAGTCGAAGGGGATGACGAAAAGCAGGATGTTGGAGTGGTTGTGGACTCGGTATCAGAAGTGCTGGAAATACCTGCCGCTGACATTGAGCCGGCACCGAGTTTTGGTGCCAGAATCCGGGCTGACTTTATTAGTGGCATGGGTAAAGTGGATGGCCAGTTCGTCATCATACTCAATGCTGACCGTGTGCTGTCGGTGGATGAAATGGCCATGCTTTCAGGGGCAAACGGGATAGAGGTAAGTTCTGAAGTGTTAAGCATAGGCCAGCAATAACTGACCACTATAGTTAGTGAAGGTGGTTGATTACTGACTGTATATGCCCTGTCGTCAGTGTTAAAAAACACTGCGACAGGACCGATACGTGAAGGTTAGGCGTTCTTCACAAAGTTGAAAGAAATCTTTGTGGCTGAACAATGCTATACATTTAAATAGGGGAAATACTATGCGCGTAAACATGCCAGTAACTAACGTTGAGCGTCATCTCAAAGATGGTGAATACATCGTTTCAAAAACGGATACCAAGGGACAAATTACTTACGTCAACAGCACTTTCATGGAGATTAGTGGATTTTCGGCGGAAGATTTAATGGGCGCCCATCATAATATTGTGCGTCACCCAGATATGCCGCCAGCGGCGTTCGGCGATTTGTGGAAAACATTAAAAGCTGGAAAGCCATGGCGCGGGATGGTCAAAAATCGGTGCAAGAATGGTGATTATTACTGGATAGAGGCGAACGCCAACCCTATTTACGAAGACGGACGAATTACCGGATACATGTCCTTGCGCACAAAGCCAACCCGTGCGCAGGTGGAGCGTGCGGAGCGAGTTTACCGCCAGTTTCGTGACGGAACCGCGAGAGGGATCACGGTCAAAGAAGGACAAATTGTTTCAACCGGCTGGCGCGGTTGCCTGGCGGCTATCAGTGAAATGAGCCTCAAGGCTCGAATATCGGCTGCTTGTATTTTTATTGGCATGGTCGTTATCTTGGGCGGGGGGCGGCTGTTACAGATGAGCCAAGGGACGGCAGGGGGTGCCGCTACAGTGTGGTTGGGCATGATTATTGCCGCTACATTGGCAGCTGTAGGGTTGATATGGTGGTCCTTGCTTTACAAATTGTTGCGCCCGCTTGACGATGCGGTGCGTACTTGCCAAGTCATTGCTTCTGGGGACGTTCAGTTGCTGAAATCGGCGGGTAATCATACTGAGATTGGACGTCTGATGCATGCGATTAATACCATGGCCGGAAACATCGCTAGTATTGTTTCTGATATTCGTGGCGCCACAAACGTGCTGTCATCGGCATCTGAAGAAATGAGCGCGACGGCGCAAAGCCTGAGTCAATCATCCAGTGAACAAGCAGCGAGCGTGGAAGAGACTTCTGCCTCGGTTGAGCAGATTAGCGCTTCGATTTCGCAGAACAGCGAGAACGCCAAGGTCACCGATGGCATGGCCATGCAAGCGGCTAAACAGGCGGTCGATGGAGGAAAAGCGGTCACAGAAACATTGGCTGCGATGAAACAAATTGCAAGCAAAATTGGTATCGTGGACGATATTGCTTATCAAACTAATTTGCTGGCCTTAAATGCCGCAATCGAAGCTGCACGGGCAGGCGAACATGGAAAAGGCTTTGCTGTGGTGGCGGCGGAAGTGCGCAAACTGGCCGAGCGTAGCCAGATTGCAGCGAAGGAAATCGACGAACTGGCATCTGGGAGTGTGCAGAAAGCCGAGGCGGCAGGCAAGTTGTTGAATGAAATGGTGCCGGCAATTAACAAAACCTCAGATTTGGTGCAGGAAATTACCGCCGCTTCAGAAGAACAATCGAGTGGTGCGGCCCAAATCAATACTGCCATGTCGCAGATGAGCCAATGCACGCAACAAAATGCTTCTGCGTCCGAGCAGTTAGCCGCGTCCTCAGAAGAGGTTCACAGTCAGGCACATCTGTTGCATCAGGTCATGGGATTTTTCAAGGATAGAAATCTTGCTGGGCATCGGGCTGGTTAATGCCAGTGCATGCAATATATATCGGAGTGGTAGGAGTAAGCGCAGTTTGGATGCAAACGATTAAAATTGTCTAATCGTACCAAGCTTAGCTCATCATGTACCCGCCACTCGGGTGGTTTTGCCCATTTCAGGTAAGCCAAACGTTTATAACAAACTGTAGAACAATAAAACTATGAATACCGAAACTCTAAGAGATGATGAATTTAACCAGTTCCGTTCATGGTTACATCGTACTGCTGGAATTAGTCTCTCTGACGCAAAGAAAGCGTTGGTCTCAGGCCGTTTATCCAAGCGGCTGAAGCATCATGCACTGACCAGTTATGGTGATTATTTCCGGTTGATCACCCAGAATGCAGAAGCGGCGGAATTGCAGATTGCATTGGATCTGCTTACCACCAACGAAACCTATTTTTTTCGCGAACCAAAACATTTCGATTTTCTGAAAAGACAGGTTTTACCCAAGGTACAAGTGGGCAAAACATTTCGTTTATGGAGTGCAGCTAGCTCATCTGGCGAGGAACCCTATAGTCTTGCCATGACACTTGCCGATGGCTTGTCCAGCACACCTTGGGAAATCGTCGCGTCCGACATCAGCACTCGCGTTCTCGAAAAAGCCCGCTCTGGCCACTATGACATGGAACGGGCGCACAACATTCCGCAGCCTCTGCTTTCTAAGTATTGCCTGAAGGGTACAGGCTCTCAGGAAGGTACTTTTATGATTGAGCGCAGCCTGCGCAGTCGCATGCAATTCATGCAAGTCAACCTGAATACAGCACTACCAAAGCTGGGCGAATTTGACGTTATTTTTCTGCGTAATGTCATGATCTATTTCGACATGGATACAAAGCGCCAAGTTGTAGCGCGGATGTTGCCGTTGTTAAAGCCAGACGGATATTTTATTGTCAGCCACTCTGAAAGCCTCAACGGAATCACCGATGTCCTAAAGTTGGTTTCCCCGTCTATATACCGCAAGCCATGAAGCAGTCTGAACATGTCATCGAGATATTCTTACAGCCTGGCGATTTTTATTTCGGTGACACGAACACCCGTCTTCGTACTCTTCTTGGATCGTGTGTATCGATCACGATGTGGCACCCGACAAAACTGATTGGTGGCATGTGCCACTACCTGCTGCCTTCCCGGGAAAACACCTCAGGAGCTTCTCTTGATGGGCGTTACGCAAAGGAAGCCATGCAAATGTTCGCGCAGGAAATTCGTGCGGCGAAAACACATCCTTCAGAATATATCGTGAAATTATTCGGGGCAGGCAACATGTTTCCCGGTATAAAAAAAAAGAACCAGTGTGATCCTAATGGTTGCATGGATAGCATCAATGCATGCATGAACATATCTTGTAAAAATATAACGATTGCCCGCGCGCTTGTCGCTTCACATGGATTTGTGGTTGCAGCTGAAGATTTGGGAGGGACGAGCCATCGGCAAATTGTGTTTGATATTTGTAACGGCAGTGTCTGGGTGCGTAAACCCGGCGCAATCCAGGCATGATTAAGGGCATAAATAAATGAAAAAAATTAAAGTCTTATTGGTTGACGACTCGGCTGTAGTGCGACAAGTATTGCAGGCGGTGTTGGATCAGGAACCGGACATTCAGGTAATTGGCGCGGCATCCGATCCAATTTTTGCCATGGAGAAAATGACCCGCGAATGGCCGGATGTGATTGTGCTGGATGTGGAAATGCCACGCATGGACGGTATCACCTTCCTCAAAAAAATAATGGCCGAACACCCCACACCGGTGGTGATCTGTTCAACCCTCACGGAAAAAGGCGCGGAAACCACCATGCAGGCGCTTGCCGCTGGTGCAGTTGAAATTATTACCAAGCCTAAAGTCGGGTTGAAAAGTTTTTTGCAGGAATCATCTAACGATCTAGTGACTGCAGTCAGGGCAGCAGCCCAGGCCAACGTCAGGCGTACGATCAGAGCGGCGACACCGTTACCGCAAGTGGCGGAAAAACTTAATGCCGATGCTATTCTTCCAGCAGCCACTGCCCACTCCATGGCGCAAACCACCGAACGCATTGTTGCCATCGGCACCTCGACTGGAGGCACTCAAGCTTTGGAAGCCGTGCTGACAGCCTTGCCGCGAGTCTGCCCCGGCATTGTCATCGTGCAGCATATGCCGGAAAAATTTACTGCCTTATTTGCTTCACGCCTCAACGGTCTGTGCCAAATTGAAGTGAGAGAGGCTAAAAATAACGATCGTGTTATGCCAGGTCTCGCCCTGATTGCGCCTGGTGGTAAGCACATGCTGTTAAAGCGCAGCGGTGCGTATTACCACGTTGAAGTAGTGGATGGGCCTTTGGTGAACCGTCATCGCCCGTCAGTGGATGTACTGTTCCGATCGGTGGCCAAGTTTGCGGGAAAAAATGCCACCGGCATCATCATGACCGGCATGGGTGACGATGGCGCGCGCGGCCTGAAAGAAATGCTGGACGCAGGCGCGCCCACGGTGGCGCAAGATGAAGCGACGTGTGTTGTGTTTGGCATGCCCAAAGAAGCTATTAAGTTGGGCGCCGCAAAAAAAATAGTGCCATTGCATGAAATGCATTGGGCTATTTTGGGGAAATAAATGGGGCTTGCGGGCTTGACGTGCTATAACCCCTTGTGTCATTGGATTTTGGCGTCTGGACAACAGGGAAACATAGGTTTATTCAATGACGCCATTTTGAGTTGGGATGTGGGAGAATTCGCTACGCGCTAAGTTATTGTTACCTTTCTCTATACACCTTGGTTGCGTAAGGGACTAAGCTGAAAAATGAATTCAAAAAAAACTTATAGAGATGTAGCTTCAAAGATTGCGCTGTCAGTGCTCTCCTTTTTTGCGCTTTCTATTCTTTTCAGTATTTACGTTATCGCCGAAAAAAAGATTGATCGTGCAAATGAACAACGGTTAATTTCCTTTCAGTTGACTGATCAATTACTTCAAAGCTCAGATGACTTAACACGGATGGCCAGAGCCTTCGTGGTGACCAGTGATCCCCGGTATAAGAAATATTATCAGCAAATATTGGACATCCGTGACGGCAAGATGTCGCGGCCATATGGGTACTTTTATGGCTACTGGGATATGGTGCTGGCAAATACCCAGTCTCCCCCTATAGAGAATGGACAAACCGTTGCTTTGCTGGACTTGATGCGTCAGTCTGGTTTTACTGCCGAAGAACTTGGCAAACTGACGGAAGCTAAAGTGAATTCGGATCGTTTGGCTGCCCTTGGATTCGTGGCCATGAAATTGGGTGATTCATCCCGCCTGGACACGGAAGTGAACCGGGAGAGAGCTAATTTGATGCTACATAGTGACGAGTACTACCAAGGTAAGGCAAAGGTTATGAAGCCCATCAATGAGGTTCATGTATTGATGGAAAAGAGAACGTTTGATGCAGTCCATGATGCGGAGGATATCGCTTTAACGTTCCGGCTGATATTCATCGTGACCGCACTTGGAGTGATCTTCTTGCTCTGGCGAACTTATACTTCCTTGCGCACAACACTGGGTGGCACTGCTGACGAAATCCACAGCAATTTGGTTAGAATCGGTAGTGGGGATTTTTCTACCAACATAGCGGTTAAACCTGGTATGGAAAACAGCGTACTTGCTGGCCTGTCCGAAATGCAGCTCAAGCTATATGTCAATGAAATTGAGCGTAAGCATGCAGAGGCCGAGCTTCGCATTGCTGCGGTTGCCTTCGAGTCGCAGGAAAGCTTGATGATCACCAATGCGGATAATGTGATCTTGCGGGTCAATCGGGCATTTTGTGAGAGTACAGGCTATACGGCAGAGGAGGTCATTGGCAAAAAGCCGCGCATACTTAACTCTGGCCGTCATGATGCTGATTTCTATCGCACAATGTGGAAGACTATCCGGGACACTGGGGCATGGCAGGGAGAAGTCTGGGATCGACGTAAAGATGGTGAGATTTTTCCAAAGTTACTCACCATTAGTACTGTCAAAAACAGCAGAGGGATGGTCACCCACTATGTGGCTTCACACATCGATATTACGGAACGCAAGTTAGCAGAAGACAAAATCACGGAGTTGGCCTTCTTTGATCCGCTAACCCATTTGCCCAACCGCAGACTCTTGCAGGATCACCTGAAACGTGCCTTGGCCACTAGCAACCGTAATGGGACTTTTGGTGCGGTGCTGTTCATCGATCTCGATCAATTCAAGACGTTGAACGACACATCGGGCCATGACAAGGGTGATCTGCTACTCAAGCAAGTCGCACAACGTATCTTTACTAGTGTACGCGAGGGTGACACGGTAGCGAGGATGGGTGGCGACGAATTCGTGGTGGTTCTGGAGGGATTGGCGGACACCATTGAGGAGACTGCCACCCAGACTGAAACCATAGGTAGAAAAATCCTTACTGCTATCAGTCAACCCTATCAGCTCGAAGGTATTCATCACCATAGTACAGCGAGCATGGGTGCCACATTGTTCTTTGATAATGTGGCATCTATTGACGATTTACTGAAGCAAGCTGATCTCGCCATGTACAAGTCAAAGGCAATGGGTCGCAATGGCTTGTGTTTCTTTGACCCAGCCATGCAGACTATTGTCGTCGAGAGTGCCGCCATGGAAATGGATCTGCGTATGGCGATTCAGGATAATCAATTTGTGCTTCACTACCAGGCTCAGGTGGCTAGCGATGGCCGTGCCACGGGTGCGGAAGCGCTGGTACGTTGGCAACACCCCAAACGCGGTATGTTGCCACCTACCGAATTTATTTCTCTGGCTGAAGAAACAGGGTTGATCCTGCCATTGGGCCAATGGGTACTGGAAACTGCCTGTGCCCAGCTTGCGCTTTGGGCCATCTGGCCTGAAATGGCCCATCTCACGGTAGCGGTGAATGTGAGTGCCCAGCAGTTCCTTGAAGCTGATTTTGTGGGGACAGTAATGGCAACAATCAGCCAAGCAGGTATTAACCCGAACCGGCTTAAGCTGGAACTGACTGAAAGCCTATTGGTGGACAATGTTGGGGATATCGTCGAAAAGATGATTGCGTTGAAAGTCAGTGGGGTAGGTTTTTCGCTTGACGATTTTGGTACTGGTTATTCTTCACTTTCCTATTTGAGGCACTTGCCGTTGAACCAATTGAAGATCGACAAATTGTTTGTTCGCGATGTACTCACCGACATTAATGACGCTGCCATCGCGCGGACTATTGTGGCGTTGGCTCAGAGCCTAGGAATGGGGGTGATTGCAGAGGGGGTTGAAACTGAGCTGCAGCGCGATTTTTTAGCCAGTATAGGTTGCCATGCCTACCAAGGTTATTTCTTCAGTCGGCCACTGCCAGTCAAAGATTTTGAGGAGTTTGCGCAGCGGGTTTAATCCGGCTGGAGCAGGGTATAGGTTGTACGTTGTACAATAAATCTACCGCATCCCTCAGGTCAAGCAATCGGATGTGCACTACAGGTCACAGGGTAATGCAAACTTCAGTGTATACAGGAACGAGATCGAATAGCTCCACAAGATCGGCGTTGCGCATGCGTACACAGCCCTTAGAGCCAGGTTGGCCGAGTTTCGTACTATCTGGCGTACCGTGAATATATATATAGCGACGCATCGTGTCGCAGGCTCCTAAACGGTTGAAACCGACTTCACTGCCAGACAGCCACAATATGCGCGTCAGTATCCAATCACGATCTGGATATTGTGCCCCTAGTTCTGGCGTATAGATTTCGCCGGTAGAGCGGCGTCTAACGAATACGGTGTTGAGTAGTTGGTTTGTACCGATTTTTGCACGGATGATGTGTTTACCACGTGGCGTGCAATAGCTTCCGGATTCCTCACCCACCCCATTAGCGGCTGTAGAAACTGGATAATGACGCAATAGTTTGCCGGCATCATCGAATAATTCAAGTGCCTGCGTGTGGGTATGAATGTTGATTTTTATAATGTAGCCTTAATATTTTGTTGTTGCGCGCGACGCGCGGCAAAAAAACCACTTAACAGCTGCCCACATTCTTCAGCAAGTATTCCGGCAGTCATTTCAGCGTGATGGTTCAAGCGCTGCTCGGTAAACAGATTAAGCACGCTGCCGCACGCACCAGTCTTCAAATCACTTGCTCCAAACACCACACGTGCAATTCGTGCATGGAATATGGCGCCTACACACATTACGCAAGGTTCCAGGGTAACGAATAATTCACAGTCAATCAGCCGGTAATTGCCCAAATGTTGTGCCGCGTCACGCAGGGCCAGTAACTCGGCATGCGCAGAAGGATCGTGGCGGCTGATCGGCGCATTGCTTCCGCGCCCTATGATAGTGCCATTTTTAACCACGATGGCACCCACCGGAACCTCTCCAGATAGTTCGGCTTGCCTTGCCAGCGCCAGAGCGACGCGCATGAAATCGGCATCATTTTTCATTACATGGATATTGTTAAAAATTCAGAAAATTCGTCTAAGGGTAGCTGATTCAATTTTTCGTGTTGAAGTGCAGTCCTATTGGGGCTAAGTATTTAAACTTGAGTAAATGGTATGCGGTGTATCATATTGATTTAAATATGTATTGACGTTTGCGATCATCGCGATTTTGATACGTATCTATAAAGTCTAACCTGAATAGCTTTAAAAGCGATGGGATTTAGGTTTCTTTGGGTATATTTTTGTAATAAAGTATACAGAATGCTGCCGTCATTACTATCAGTCATTGGAGCAGAAGAAATGGCAAGCATCCGCTTGTTATTTCTTCTGCATTGCAAGTACAGATTAGTCTTTGTACGCTTCTACTTCGAACGTTAATTTTATGTCATCGCCTATGTTAGGCAAACCAAATTTCATGCCAAAGTCTGAGCGTTTAATTTGTGCAGTGGCATCTGCACCACACATCTCTTTTTTATTCATTGGGTGATTGGCGCACTTGAAAGCAAGTATGGTAAGTGTTACCGGCTTGGTGACTCCGAGTAGGGTGAGATTGCCTTCCACGCTGACCGGAGTATCCCCCTTGAATTTTATCGCGCTTGATTTATATGTAAGGCTGGGGAATTCGGTGACATTAAAGAAATCTGGTGAGCGAAGGTGGTCATCGCGCTTGCCAAAACCAGTGGTGATTGAAGCCGCTTCAATGGTGACATCCACTGATCCACTCTTTGCGGCACGATTTAAAGTTACTTTGCCACTACTTTTATCGAAACGCCCTTGCATGGTGGAAAAGCCTAAATGATTAACACTGAAATGGGCGTAGGTATGTTGAGGATCCATGCTATATGAATCTGCGGCATGGGCGGCAAATGGCAAACTTACAGACAAAAGTACGGCAATGATATTGTTTTTCAGCATAGGGTTCTCCTTAATATATTAGAAACGGAACGCACAGGCCGCATGGAAAATCTAAATATTGCGGCAGCCGCAGACATCTTAACGCAACAACTCGAAAATTCTACCATCCGGTCTAATGTAAAACAATCGTTTGATACATTTGTTTACGGTTTTTGTTGGGCTGTAAACATAGAGCTTAAGGTTTCCGTGGCATGCTGGACAAAAAACTGAGTTACGGCACGGAAGCAATCAGGCAGCATTGTTCTGCTGCCCGACAAAAGGTTATCCTCCTAAATTTGATGCATTATTGGTTGGACTAAAAATCCGCTGTAATTGTATGGAGGCAGACTGATGCAACAATATTTCGGGGAAATTACTTTTTATCATATGAGTTGGAATGATGTGGTTGAAAATGTTTGTCGAATATTTTCTTCTGGTCTTGGGTTAATGTGTCATAAAACGTACGTACAGCCGCTGCATGGTCAGCCATTTCCTTTTCACGGGATTTCATTTGATCCAGCCTTCGATCTAAACGATCTGGCGTACTCATATCCTTCCAGTCTTGATGTTCAGGCCTATCTATTTTAACCGGCTTCAATTTGTTCGAAAATTCAGTCCATGACGCTTCTTGATTGGATGTCAGTTGAAGAGAGGTTTGCAAGGCTGACATGCGTTTATCAAAATGTGCAGCGTATCCATCTTTTTTACTCCAAAAATGTTTACATTCACCTTTTGATTCCATCTTTTCATGAGCTAACGCGCTGTTTCCCAGTAAAGCAGCAAAGCTTATGCAAAGTATGGCGCTAAGGGTTTTTTTACTAAAGTTCATGGTTCTTCTCCTGTAATAGGTTTCTCGGTTAACGCGGTGATGTGCGTGTAGAGCATCCTATGGGGAAAATGTAAGCAAAGTGTTTGCGGTAGGGAATAAAGTGTAAAAATTTGTTTCTATGGCGGGATAAAAATAAGCTGCGATTAATGCTTGGTAAGGATCACTAAGCGGTGTACAAGTATTGGTTATAGCATACTCAATCTGATAATTTTTTCAGGCGCACGGAAAAATTAGTTGAGCCACTAGTCCACCTGCTACGCTATCTTCCATACGGAATTCGCCGCCGTGCAAGCGTGCCGCACGTTCAACAATTGCCAATCCCAATCCTGTTCCGGTGACATTGCCGCGTGAGGTTTCCAGCCGGGCGAATGGCCGCTTGACAGCTTCGCGTTGTGCCGCAGGAATGCCAGTACCGCGATCAGTTATAGCCAGGATGATTTGATTTTTTTCCTGCTTGAGCTGCAACGTGATCTTGCCTCCGCCATGTTTGATAGCATTATCCAGCAGATTGGAGATAGCACGTTTTAAAAGCAATGGCCTGACTCGCAGCATAGGCACGTCACGCAGTTCGAGCGTAAGCGATTCTGCTTGCTGCTCAAACCGCTCAGCAACTTCGTGCACGAGTGGTTTTATATTCAATTGGATAACGACTTCATTTTCATCCAGGCGGGCATAGTCGAGGAATTGCTGGATGACTGCATTCATCTGCTCTACATCGGTGGCCAGCCCCATGCGTAAGGATTCATCGGCGATAAATTCAGCTGCCAATCGCACGCGTGTCAAAGGAGTGCGCAGGTCATGCGAGATGCCTGCCAACACTAAAGCACGCTCACGTTCATTCGCGGTGAGATCGGCGGACATCTGATTAAAGGCGCGTGTTACCGCAACGATTTCATGCGCGCCCCGTTCCGGTAAAGGATGCAGCGTCGCACCTTGGCCTACTTGCTGTGCCGCTTGCGCGAGCTGCTGTAAGGGATATGCCACCTGTCGAGCGATAAAATAAGCGCCGAGTAATGCCAATCCAAACACCAAGCTGACCCATATCAACAATACTTGCGAGACCGGATGTTCGACGTGCTCTTTGGGTAATGCCACCCAGAATTCATTGCTACCGATGTAGAAGCTCACCCACAACGCTTCCACACCGTTATGTTCCGCAGCGAAGCGAGTATTTTGACCTAAGCTTGCGCGCACTTTTTTTGTCATTAAATGTAATTCAGGAGGATGGGTTGGCAAGGGTGTAAGCACATCACTATTGTCTGCCATCTGTACACGTAACCCCTCCGCATCAGCCAGTTCGGCGAGCAGTGCAGAGCGCCATTCAGGTGCGGCGGACAGCACCGCAGCGCGTGTGAGATTGACCACCGATACAACTAATTGTGCCATCTGCTGTGCACGTGGTTCATGTTCGACTTGACGAAAAATTGCCAGAGCTGCCGTTAGAGATAATACGATCAGAACCATGATGAGTAAAAGAGCGCGTACCAGTAAAGTTTTTGGCCAGTTAATCAAGGTGTTATTCCATCCGGGACAAATACATAACCATGTCCCCAAACCGTTTGGATAAAACGTGGATGGGCGAGGTCTGCTTCAATGAGTTTGCGCAGCCGGGAAATTTGCACGTCTATAGCACGATCGAATGGATCATGGTTGCGGCCGCGTGCCAGCTCCATGAGTTTGTCGCGCGATAAAGGATGGCGAGGATGTGTGACGAGTGTCTTGAGCAATGCAAACTCGCCGGTGGTGAGTGCAATGGGCACGCCTGACTTACTCAACGCACGCGTCGCCAAATTTAATTCATATACGCCGAATGTAACTATTTTTTCTTCTGTTTGCGGCGCGCCAATCGGTTGGGTTCCCTTGCGGCGCAAAATTGCATGGATACGTGCCACCAGTTCGCGTGGATTAAATGGCTTGGGAAGATAGTCATCTGCTCCCATTTCCAATCCGATAATACGATCTATTTCGTCGCCCTTGGCGGTGAGTAAAATCACTGGAACATTCTCTCCCGCTCCACGCAAACGGCGCAAAATCGATAATCCGTCCTCATTGGGCAACATCAAATCCAGCACCAGAAGATGATAACGGTTTAGCGCTAAGGCTTTATCCATCTCGCTACCATCAATGGCTGCTTTCACTGTGAAGCCTTGCTCACCGAGATAACGCAACAACAACGAGCGCAACCGGGAGTCGTCGTCAATAATTAGAATTCGATACATGTTGTCCATGGCGAGCATGATAAAGCCAACCTTAGTTTAAGCTGTAAGGAATTGTGTCGTGGCTCCTTGGTTGAAACAAACTGTTACAAATTTTTTCTTGGAAAAAACTTACTCTTACAGTTCAATCAGGATAACCATTAAAGAAGTTAGCTCAAGCAATTTACACAAAAATTAGTTAGTAAAAACCACACCAAAAACTTTTAGCAAAGGTGCGCAGGTGAGGTGATTATTTAAAATATACACTCGACGTGTGCACGATAAATATTCGTGAACACTCGGGTTTCGTTAGTTAAGTTACATACGTCGTTATAATTGTGAAGAATTTCAGCTACGCCATACATTGTCTATGCACTTAATTTACGCGAATATCCGTGACTATGAACCTTAATAACATCTTTAAATTGCTGATCGCGGCTAGTGTTTTGATTTGTGTCGTCATACCTGTTTATGCAGTTGAAACGGTTGATGACAATACACAAGCTGTCCATATCGGGCAAATGCAAAATGAATTGTCTGAAGAGCAAATCAAAGCCCGTGAGGCAATACGTAAGGAATGGAAAAACAAGACACCTGATCAGCGTATTGAAGAACATCCTGAGACGAACGAGAAGTGGCAAAGCGTGCCCCAAAAAAAACCTGAGGGTGAGCGTAAGGAAATGTATAAGAGATGGGAGGCGATGACACTAGAACAACGCGCTGAAAAGCGTAAGGAAATGCGCGAGCATTGGGAAAATATGCCCCCCGAGGAACGACATAAAATGCGTGAAAAGATGAAAGAACACTGGCAAAAAATGACACCGGCTGAACGTGAAGCCCACCGTAAAAAAATGCGTGAGCGCTGGGAGAACATGTCATCGGAAGTTCGCGAACAATAGAAACGTGGTATAGGCAGCAATGGTAATATGCAAAGATATATCGATGATTCAATAGAAAAATAATGTTGATAAGGGCGGGTTTATATTCAAATAAATTGATTAAGAGTAAAGAAAATATAAATCACCTATGTAGAGGCGCCCTAGAAGCTGTCAAAAATTGCATCAAATTAATGGTAGGAACACTGAATGAAGAATAAAGCCCTATGGATTACGATTGGAGTTTTAGTGGCCGCCGGAGTACTTGCGATCTTTTTATTCTATGGGAAGCAGGAAAAGCAAACGCAAACGCAAACGCCGCCAATGGGACGTGGTGGCAAGGATGGTGCAAGCCGACCTGTGCCAGTGGCGGTTGCAATCGCACGGACAGGTGACATTGATGTGGTGATTAACGCATTGGGCACCGTTACCGCCCGCAACACTGTAACAGTCAAACCCCGCGTTGATGGTCAGATTGTTCGAGTTGCTTTTCGTGAAGGCCAAGTTGTGAAGATTGGGGATTTGCTTGCAGAAATTGACCCGCGTTCTTTCCAGTCGCAACTTGATCAAGCGAACGGACAGTTAATGCGGGATCAGGCGTTACTTGCCAATGCGCGGCTTGATCAGGCTCGTTATCGCGGCTTGTTGGCGAAAGACTCGATCGCTAAGCAACAGGTCGACGCGCAGGAAGCGCTGGTAAGACAATATGAGGGGGTGGTGCAAACGGATCGGGCTTTGGTGGATAACGCCAAACTCCAGCTTGCTTTCACTCACGTTACGGCTCCGATTGCTGGCCGCCTTGGGTTGCGCTTGGTTGACACAGGCAACATGGTGCGCACTACTGATACGGGCGGTTTGGTTGTTATTACTCAAACCCAGCCGATTACCGTCATTTTTTCAATTCCTTCGGACAATCTCACTGCCGTCCTGAGTAAATTGCAAGCGAACCAACAGCTGGTGGTCGAAGCATGGGATCGTGACGATAAGAATAAGTTGGCGATTGGCACGTTGCTGACGATAGATAACCAGATTGATGCAACAACTGGCACTGTTAAGCTTAAGGCAGAATTTACAAATGCTGACAACGCCCTTTTTCCGAATCAGTTCGTCAACATCCACTTACACATCGAAACTCGGCATGGGGTTACCTTAATTCCGACTTCAGCGTCCCAGCGCGGCACACAGGGCACTTTTTTCTATGTTGTGGATGAAAATAAAACGGTGAACTTAAGACCGGTCGTGCTCGGGCCAATTTCGGGCAATATTGTGGCGGTCGAGAAGGGCTTGGTTCCTGGCGAAAAAGTAGTTATCGACGGTGCAGATAAGCTCCGGCAAGGCGCAAAAGTGGAAATAAATTTACCTGGCGAACGGGGCGGAGAAAGCAAAGGCCCGCGCCGGGGGGATGGGCGTCAAAATCGGCGTAAATCCCAGGCTGAGAATAAAGACGGGGCATGAACCTTTCACGTCTGTTTATTATCCGGCCAGTTGCAACTTCACTGCTAATGGCCGCTATCCTGTTATCAGGAATGCTGGCCTACCGTTTGCTGCCAGTTTCAGCCTTGCCGGAAGTTGACTACCCGACTATTCAGGTGACTACTTTTTACCCCGGTGCCAGCCCGGATGTCACAACATCCTCAATTACCGCACCACTGGAGCGCCAGTTCGGCCAAATGCCCGGTCTGAACCAGATGTCTTCCAGCAGTTCGGGCGGTGCCTCAGTTATTACACTACAGTTCGGACTTAATCTTAGTCTTGATGTGGCGGAACAGGGAGTGCAGGCAGCGATAAACGCCGCTAGTTCTTTTCTGCCTACTGATTTACCGATGCCACCGATTTACAGTAAGGTTAATCCAGCTGATGCTCCTATCGTTACGATGGCGATTACGTCCGAAACGCTGCCGCTGCCGAAAGTGCAAGACTTGGTGGATACACGCTTGGCACAAAAACTTTCGCAGTTGCCTGGCGTTGGCCTGGTTAGTATTGGTGGTGGTCAACGGCCTGCGGTTCGTATTCAGGCTAATCCCAGAGCGCTTGCCGCAAATGGCCTTAACCTCGACGATATTCGCATTGCTATTGGAAATGCCAACGTAAACATCGCAAAAGGAAGTTTTGATGGCGCGGCACGGGCTTCAACCCTGGATGCCAACGACCAACTCAAGTCAGCCGAAGAATACAGAAATCTTATTATCGCTTGGCGCAATGGTGCCCCGATTCGTTTAAGTGATATTGCCGACACCATTGATGGGGCCGAGAACACGCATCTCGCTGCTTGGGCTGATCAAACTCGGGCTGTGATCCTCAATATTCGGCGTCAACCCGGAGCCAACGTCATTGAAACGGTGGATCGCATTCAGAAGCTTTTGCCGCAACTGCAAGCTACCTTACCCGGGTCTATCAATGTAAAAATTCTTACTGATCGGACTACTACGATCCGTGCCTCGGTGGCAGATGTCCGCTTCGAATTGATGCTTTCTGTCGCGCTGGTGGTGATGGTAATCTTCCTGTTTTTACGTAGCGTGTATGCCACCATCATCCCCGGCATTGCCGTGCCACTGTCGCTTATCGGTACTTTTGGCGTGATGTATCTGGCGGGTTTCAGCATCAATAACTTGACGCTGATGGCGCTAACGATTGCTACCGGATTCGTGGTGGATGACGCAATCGTAATGATCGAGAACATCACGCGTTATATTGAAGCTGGCGAATCGCCCTTGCAAGCGGCACTTAAAGGTGCCAAGCAAATAAGCTTTACCATTATCTCGATGACCTTTTCGCTAATCGCTGTACTGATTCCGCTGCTGTTCATGGGAGATGTTGTTGGCCGGTTATTCCGCGAATTCGCCATCACATTGGCGGTGTCAATTCTGATTTCTGCCTTGGTATCGCTTACCCTCACGCCGATGATGTGCGCTAAGTTGTTACGCCATGTACCTGCTGCCGAGCAAGGTTGGTTTTACCGTAAGAGTGGCGCTTTTTTCGATAGGGTGATCGCGCGTTATGGCGTCATGCTCAACTGGGTACTTGACCGTCAGTTAGCCACATTGCTGGTGGCTGGAGCCACACTGGGTCTGACCGTTCTGCTCTATCTATTCGTGCCTAAAGGTTTTTTCCCGGTGCAAGACACCGGGGTGATTCAAGGCATGACCCAAGCCCCTCAGTCTATTTCTTTCGCGGCGATGGCCGAACGACAACAAGCGCTCGCTCAGGTTGTGCTGAAAGATCCTGCGGTGGAGAGTTTGTCGTCATTCATTGGCGTTGATGGCACGAATGCCACGCTGAACAGTGGCCGCATGTTGATTAACCTCAAACCAAAAAATGCACGTAACGTTGACGCTACGGGTGTGATTCGTCGCCTGCAACACAGTCTGGCAGAGGTGCCGGGAATCGAGATGTATATGCAACCGGTGCAGGATTTAACTATTGAAACGCGGGTAAGTAGCACTCAATACCAGTTCAGTGTTGAAGACGCCAATCCGGTCGAGCTGGCCGAATGGGCACCCAAACTGCTGGAGCGTCTGCGAAAATTGCCGGAACTGATTGATGTAGATAGTGATATTCAGGATCAAGGCTTACAGGCCTATGTCGAGATTGACCGCGACACCGCTGGCCGGCTTGGCATTACGCCTGCGGCAATAGATAACACGCTATACAATGCTTTTGGCCAGCGGCTTATCTCAACCATATTTACCCAGTCCAGCCTGTATCGGGTGGTACTGGAAGTTAAGCCCGAGTTTCAGCGGGGGCCGGAGGCTCTGAATGGAATTTACATCGTATCGTTGAATGGAAGTCAGGTGCCGTTATCGTCGATCGCCCGTATTTCAGAACGTGCGACACCTCTATCTATCAATCATATCGATCAGTTTCCCGCCGCCACCATTTCCTTTAATTTGGCGCCCGACGCTTCGTTGGGTAGCGCAGTGAAGGCTATCCGTGCGGCGGAACAAGAAATTGGACTGCCTGTTAGTGTTCAAACCAGTTTTCAGGGAGCTGCCCTGGCGTTCCAGGCTTCTCTGAGTAACATGTTGCTGTTGATTCTTGCGGCAATCATTACCATGTATATTGTTCTGGGCGTGCTCTACGAGAGCTACATTCACCCAGTCACAATTTTGTCCACGCTTCCTTCTGCTGGAGTCGGGGCATTATTGGCACTGTTGGTATCGCGCACGGAGCTTGGGGTAATCGGTATTATCGGTATCATTCTGCTGATTGGCATCGTTAAAAAAAATGCCATCATGATGATCGATTTCGCGCTGGATGCAGAACGTAAGCATGGCAAAACATCGCGCGAAGCAATTTTTGAAGCCTGCCTGTTACGTTTTCGGCCGATTTTGATGACGACTATGTGTGCTTTGTTTGCTGCGCTTCCATTGATGCTCGGTACTGGTGTTGGGTCAGAGTTGCGCCATCCACTGGGTATCACGATGGTGGGGGGGTTACTGGTAAGCCAGATACTGACTCTGTTTACAACGCCGGTTATTTACCTTGCTTTTGATCAGTGGGCGCAGCGTTTCAAATCGCCCCCAGCTGCCGACCGTACTTGAGAGTTAACGCGGTCTTGTTGCCATGAGTCTATCTGAAACCTTCATAAATCGCCCGGTTGCCACGACGCTATTGGCGTTGGGTATCGTATTATCGGGGGTGATTGCATTTACGCTGCTTCCTGTAGCAGCCTTGCCACAAGTTGATTTTCCAACAATCTCGGTACAGGCAACCCTGCCAGGGGCAAGTCCAGAAACGATGGCTGCCACAGTGGCCACGCCGCTGGAAAGATCACTTGGTCTTATCGCGGGCGTTACTGAAATTAGCTCGTCCAGCTCGCTGGGTTCAACCCGAATCACTTTGCAATTTGATCTTGACCGCAATATTGATGGCGCTGCGCGTGATGTTCAGGCAGCAATGAACGCGGCGCGGAATCTGCTGCCCACAGGTCTTCCCAGCAACCCGGTCTACCGCAAAGTCAATCCGGCCGATGCGCCCATTATGATTCTTTCCCTTACCTCAGAATCGATGAGTCGAGGGCAAATGTACGATGCGGCATCGACTATTCTTGCCCAAAAAATATCACAATTGAAAGGAATTGGCCTGGTGACTGTAGGGGGCAGTTCGCTACCTGCCGTGCGCGTGTCGCTCAACCCGAGTGCCCTAAATAAGTATGGCATAGGCGCTGAGGATGTGCGTGCTGCAATTGTCGCCACCAACGCTAACAGGCCTAAAGGCTCGCTTGAGAATGGAGACCGGCGCTGGCAGATACTGGCTAACGATCAGGCCAAAACTGCTGCTGAATACCTTCCGACAATTGTAGCTTACCGTAATGGCGCACCCATCCGTCTCGCCGATATTGCTCAGGTAGCGGATTCAGTTCAGGATATCCGAAATGCCGGACTGGTTAATGGTAAACCGGCCGTGATGCTGATTCTGAATCGCCAGCCGGGTGCCAATATCATTGAAACGGTAGATCAGGTAAAGCAATTGTTGCCGCTATTGCGCGCATCCATACCGGCGGCAATTACCCTGTCAGTGGCGTCAGACCGCACGCCAACCATTCGCGCATCATTGCGGGGAGTCGAACATACTCTTTTGATTTCAATTGCCTTAGTGGTGTTGGTTGTATTTCTGTTTCTGCGCGATATTCGGGCAGCTCTCATCCCAAGCGTTGCGGTATCGGTATCTTTGATTGGTACCTTTGGCGTGATGTATCTGGCCGGTTTTAGCCTGAACAATATTTCGCTTATGGCCCTGACTGTTGGTGTCGGATTTGTGGTGGACGATGCCGTGGTGATGCTGGAAAATATTTCTCGCCACATCGAGAACGGCGTTGCGCCATTTAAAGCTGCTGTACAAGGGGCACGTGAGGTGAGTTTCACCGTATTATCAATGAGCCTGTCTTTGGTCGCTGTGTTCATACCGATTTTATTAATGGGCGGTGTCGTCGGCCGGCTATTTCGGGAATTTGCTATCACGCTATCGGCGGCTATTCTGGTATCCCTGGTTGTATCGTTGACTGTGACGCCCATGATGTGTGCGCGGCTATTGCGCCCACGCTCGAAATCGCCGCCAGGCCGTTTGTATAAGGTCAGTGAGCGTATCTTCAATGCGCTATTGAATGGCTATCGGGTATCGCTCGATTGGGCGCTCGCGCACGGTCGCATCATGATGCTCGTACTTCTGGCAACGGTTTGCCTTAATGTTTATCTTTACACTGTCATACCCAAGGGCTTCTTCCCACAGCAGGATACTGGCCGTCTAATGGGAGCCATTCAGGCAGACCAAAGTATTTCTTTCCAGGCCATGCGGGACAAACTTGCTACTTTCGTCAATATTGTCAGCCAAGACCCTGCGGTGGATAGCGTCGTGGGCTTTACCGGGGGAGGGCAAGTCAATACTGGCCGAATGTTCGTTGGGCTAAAGCCTTTGGCTGAACGCCAGATATCCGCTGACAAGGTTATCGCCCGGTTGCGCGGCAAGCTTGGCCATGAACCCGGTGCCAACCTGTTTCTGCAATCGGTTCAGGACATTAGCGTTGGCGGCCGTGCCGGTAACGCGCAATACCAATACACACTCCAGGCAGATGGGATTGATGAATTGCGTACCTGGGAACCCCGCATCCGCCAGGAATTACGCTCGTTGCCGCAACTTACGGATGTCAACACCGACCAACAAAACAAGGGCGTGCAGACCTCGCTGACCATTGACCGTGATGCTGCCGCCCGGCTAGGATTGACACAGCGGCTGATCGATACAACATTGAACGATTTATTCGGCCAGCGCCAGATATCAACCATATACAACCCATTGAACCAGTATCGGGTAGTTATGGAAGCCGCACCGCAATATTTGCAGAGCCCGGAAGCGTTGAAGGACGTGTTTTTTATTGCCCCCGGAGGCCTGCAAGTGCCACTGGCCGCATTCGCCCGTTGGGAAGAAACGGCGACGCCACTGGCGATCAATCACCAAGGTCAGTTTGCCGCCTCAACGATTTCATTTAACCTCCCGATCGGTGTATCGCTCTCGGATGCTACGCGGGAAATTGAGAAGGTAATGGCGAAGATCGGCGTACCCGCTTCCGTGCATGGTAGTTTTCAGGGTACAGCTAAAGCTTTTCAAATGTCGCTGGCCAATCAGCCCTTGCTCATCCTTGCTGCCTTGGTGGCGGTGTACCTCGTGCTCGGTATGCTTTATGAAAGTTATATCCACCCTATAACCATTCTTTCGACGCTACCGTCGGCGGGCGTAGGGGCGATTCTGGCGTTGCTCGCGTTCAAGATGGATTTCAGTATCATCGCGATGATCGGTGTCATTCTTCTCATTGGCATTGTCAAGAAAAACGCGATCCTGATGATTGACTTTGCGCTTGAATCCGAACGGCAACGCGGCTTAAATCCGCGCGATGCGATCTATGAAGCCTGTCTATTACGTTTCCGTCCAATCATGATGACCAGCATGGCCGCCTTATTTGGCGCACTGCCGCTTGCCCTGGATTCGGGTATGGGCGCTGAACTGCGCCA
This sequence comes from Candidatus Nitrotoga sp. CP45, assembly GCA_003402375.1. Taxonomy (GTDB): domain Bacteria; phylum Pseudomonadota; class Gammaproteobacteria; order Burkholderiales; family Gallionellaceae; genus Nitrotoga. Next base: position 12,891 of record QFXJ01000042.1, on the reverse strand, counting down.
GCCACTGGGAATATCTATTGTTGGTGGGCTGATTTTAAGTCAATTGCTAACGCTCTACACGACACCCGTCGTCTATCTATACCTTGATCGATTTCGGCTATGGTGCTCCAAAATTTGGAAGCAACGACCCCAAGTTAATTCACTTAAAACTGCGAAACAAACATGAATTATGACTAGTATAAAAATACTGATAACAACATTTTGTGTGTTGGCTGTTTTAAGCCTGGCAGGATGTGCCGTGGGACCCGACTACAAAAGACCTGGCGTCATACCCCCCACCACTTTCAAGGAAGAAACAAATCAATGGAAATTGGCAGATCCCCGGGACCATACCCTGCGCGGCAAATGGTGGGAAATATATGGCGACATCCAGCTAAACGCACTTGTACAACAAGTATCAATCTCCAACCAAAATATACACAGCGCTGAAGCGCAATACCGGCAGGCGCTTGCTTTGCTTGGTGTTGCGCGCGCACGTTATTTACCGACATTGTCTGGTAGTTTTGCCCATACCCGTGGACAAGGCGCAAGTTCAACCAATGCTGGGGTAACAATTCCCGGCAATCCAACCCCAGCGATTATCAATACCAATCGAATATTGATGAATGCCACTTGGGAGGCCGATTTGTGGGGGCGAATAGGACGCACCGTTGAATCCAATCAGGCGTCGGCTGAAGCCAGTGCCGCTGACCTGCAATCTGCCCTGCTAAGCATCCAATCTACGTTGGTACAGACTTATTTTCAATTGCGTATCAATGACGTACAACGTAAATTACTGGAACAGACAACGATAGCTTATAAGCGGTCGCTACAAATTACTCAAAATCGCTATGAAGCCGGCATTGTGGGGCGCGCTGATGTTGTTCAAGCTGATACACAATTAAAATCTACCCAAGCCCAAGCGATAGACCTTGGCGTGCAGAGGGCACAGTTTGAACATGCGATCGCCGTACTTATCGGTAAAGCGCCTTCCAATTTTTTGATCAAGCCAACCTTGATCCTGCCAAATTTGCCAGAATTTCCTGCTGGCCTTCCATCAGAATTGCTGGAGCGGCGCCCCGATATTGCCGCAGCGGAACGCCGCATTAAGGCCGCAAATGCCCAGATTGGCGTTATCCAGGCTGCATATTTTCCATCTCTCATACTTGGCGCCTCAACTGGCTATCAAAGTTCCCTACTTTCCAATTTGATATCTCTACCAAGGCGGGTATGGTCTATTGGACCGAATATTGCGGCCACATTATTTGACGGGGGGGTGCGGTCATCACAAAAAGAGCAGGCAATTGCTTTATTTGACAAAAGCGTTGCCGATTACCGCCAGATTGTTTTGGCTGGCTTCCAGGAAGTTGAAGATAGTCTTTCTACGCTACGCATCCTGAGTGAAGAAGCCAAGGTGCAATTTGAGGCGAAACGGTCTGCGCAGGAAGCAGTCACTCTTTTTAATAACCAGTATCTGGCTGGAACAGTGAGCTACTTGAATGTGGTTACGGCACAGGCCACAGCACTCGACGCGGACATACGCAGCTTCAATATAACCGGCCGCAGGTTACTCGCCAGCACAGCGTTACTCAAAGCACTTGGTGGGGACTGGCGATCAGAACGTAAAAATCTCAACCAATAAAGGTTGGGATTTCAAACATTGGTTTATTGGAAGAACGGATGACTGGTTTAATTTGAATTCCCACCGGTTTTTCCAATTTCTTTGCCCCCAATTTCTTTAGATCGTTATGGATAATAATGAAATGTTGGGCTTCACAAGTTCAGCATCTTATCTATCCCGAGCGAAACTTGATCTATCAGCGCGTCCAATAAAATCAAATTATCTAGTTATGTGCGCTATCGAACAGACCTAAGATCGTCTTTGAAATATCCTGCGCAAGGAATTTTCCTTGTTGCACACGTCGGGGATAAACCTCGGTTAAATATCCCCGCAAAGACATAGTTAGCGAAGTCCTTTCAATCCCACTCCAAAAAGGAGGCAATATGAGTTCCGTGAGAGCAAACAGCAAGGCCGCAAAAAAACCAACCGACATTTTTCCTGCTGACCATGATCCTCTGCCTTGCGATAAAAACCAGATATCACGTATTGCCGAATCTGCCTATTACAAAGCGGAAGCTCGCGGATTTTCACCTGGCTATGAATTGGACGACTGGCTGGCTGCCGAAGCCGAGGAGGAATGATGGGATCCGTACTTATAACACCCGATTTCCCCGGACAATTAATAACCCCCCGCGAGCTTGAAAACAAGATGGAGCTGACGCTGAATGAGCAAGGCAAGATCTGCGGTTGTGATATCTCCGCCGATTCAGCTGGATATTTGTTCGGCTATCATCAGGATGCACCGCAAATTTCAAAACTTATGCCTGAACTTGCCTCAATCAAATTAATGCGTGATGACCGCATTAATCCCCGGTTACTTTTTTCTTTCCCATATAGGCCACCGATTTCAATTATTAAGCCCGAGCGGACAGACTTTCGACGTTAAATTTTTTATCTGTATCATAAAAGATCAAAATTGTCCTTAATCTAAGAGCCATGATTTTTCCATTCGAAGCAGAATTCAATCCGGTCAGAATTACCGGGTAACAACGTGCATAATTACCGTACACCTTCCGTTGCGAGGCATACGAAAATACAAAAATATCGAGTTATGTGCGGCACCGCACCGACCAACCTGAATATTGTTTTTATCATGCGACATATTGTCGGATTGTTTAATTCCCGGCGATTGGATTTATCCAAATCACTTTAACCGGTAAAGCAAGCATGTCCGTCAACAATGCAATGTAACTGCTGTAACTACGGAAAATTTAACTCACTCTAATCGGAGAAATAACATGTTCAATATCATTCCACGTTCCCCACTATTTAGCAATATTGCTCGCATCGATCCATTCACAAATTTTGATGAATGGATTAAAGATTTCTGGGCTCGTCCGCTTTCCGTGGACACGAATATACCATCCATGATCAAAATTGATCTAACGGAAAATGACACGTCTTACACCGTGCGCGCGGAAATACCCGGAATGAAAAAAGAAGATGTCAAAGTACAAGTTGACGGGAATCGCGTCACCATCAGTGCCGAAATCAAACAGGAAAAAGAAGAGAAAGAAAAAGAACGGGTTATTTGTCGCGAGCTTTATCAAGGATCGAGTTATCGAAGCTTTACTCTGAGCAGCGATGTGGACGAAAGCAAATCGCAGGCAAAATTTGAAAATGGCGTACTGGAACTGACGCTGCCGAAGAAAAACGGAAAAACTGCCAAGCAGCTCGATATCAAATAACCCGGTCAGTCTTTTGCGGCGGGAAATCACATACGAGCCGCCACACACAAAGTAGCGGCTCGATTAAAAAGTAATACCGGTCTTCTGCATAAACCGAAATTTTTTGCCCGGTTTCACACTGTCCGGTGGATATGTCGTAAATCTATAACGTCATGGATAACGAACCATTGCCCGCACAACAGAAACAATATAGCAACGGTAGTCATTGAAGCCTAACCCAAGGTTACCCCTATCCAGAGATTTTCATGTCGGCGAAGCAAATCCTGTTTCACAATACTGCCCGTGGCAAAATTGTCGAAGGCGTAAATATTCTGGCTAATGCCGTCAAAATGACCCTCGGCCCCAGGGGGCGTAACGTCATTCTGGAGCGTGCTCTTGTCGCCAACTCCGGCATTATCGTGGCCAAAGAAATCGAACTTGAAGACAAGTTCGAAAACATGGGCGTACAAATGGTAAAAGAAGTCGCCAGCAAAACATCCGACGTGACGGGGGATGGCACGACCACCGCCACAGTACTGGCACAAGCTATTGTTCGGGAAGGGATGAAGTTTGTAGCAGCCGGAATGAACCCGATGGATTTAAAGCGCGGCATTGATACGGCGGTTTCCGCCACCGTTTCAGAACTCAGAAAGATTTCAAAACCTTGTACATCCAACAAAGAGATTGCCCTGGTCGGCGCAATTTCCGCCAATGCCGACGCTTCTGTCGGTGAAATCATTACTCATGCGCCATCATCATGTTGGCAATGTGCTGGTCGTTGATGATCACAACGGCGTTCAGGTTCTGGTAGGAATGGTTACAGACCGTGATTTGATAATGGAAATTATGGCCCCGGAGCTCGATGACGCGACTATTACAGTGGGTGACATTATGTCGCGGGAGCTAGTTACCGTGAAAGAAAGCACGGGCGTATTCGAAGCCATTCAGTACATGCGCCAGAAAGCGGTGCGGCGCTTACCAATAGTCGATGAAAGTGGCGGACTGGTCGGAATTCTTACATTGGACGATCTCTTGGAATTGCTATCGGAAGAATTCCACGAGATTGCCAAGTTGGTGAGAAATGAGCAACAAAAGGAATCAAGAAGTCGTCGTTAGTCAGATTTGTATTTAATTTTGATGGAGAAAATTATGCAGACACCATTACAAATAACCGTTCGCAACATCGAACACTCGGATGCGTTGGAAACACGAATTCGTGACAAGGCACAGAAACTCGAAGAATTCTGTAAACATATTATGTCCTGCCGTGCTGTGGTCGAAGCACCACACAAACATCACCATCAGGGCAAGCAGTTCAATGTACGCATCGAAATTGGTGTGCCCGGCAATGAAATTGTGGTTAACCGCGATCATCACGATGACGTTTATGTCGCCTTGCGCGATGCCTTTAATGCCGCCAAACGCCAACTTGAAGATTACGCGCGCAAAATTCGCGGGGATGTCAAAACCCACGAACCAAAGCGCACGGCAGAATATGACAGTTCAATTCCAGAGTGAATGAATGCTAGATTCGATGGAATTGAGAAATAAAAATTGATGTACCGGTCTGCATGACCAAAATTTTTTTTGTCACTTTGCAACAAGTGCCGACTTAACCAGTACCAATTCAACAAGTACTTATTTAAAAATAGAAAAGGAGTGTGAGCATGTTGGATTCATTAAAGCAGGCCGGAAGGAATATCGGACATGAGCTTGGCCGTACTTGGGAAAATCTTGCAGAAGGCTGGCGCGAATTAGTTAGTCGCGGTAACGAGGCGCTAACCCATTTTGTTAAAAGCAAAGATGAAGAGCAAAAAAACGGCTCCACTCCTTTGACCTTGCCGCGCTGGAGCCTGTTAGCCGGAGAGGTTGAAGAAACGGACCAAGAAATACTGGTGCACATAGAGGTTCCGGGGATGGAAAAAGAAGACTGCCGCATCACGATCGAAAACAACGTGCTCTATCTTTCAGGGGAAAAACACTTTGCGCGCGAAAGAAATGAAAGTATTTATCACATCATGGAACGTGCCTACGGCGCTTTCCAACGCTCCATCCCCTTGCCGCACAATGTGGATACGGATAAGGCTGAAGCAAGCTATAAAAATGGGGTAATAACCGTGCGCCTGCCCAAGGTAGGGGAGAAAAAAATTAAAACCATTCCATTAACGTGATGCATATGTAAATTCATGCACCATGCACAATAGTTAAAAAACTTGAAAACGGTCAAGCTATGTACGGCCCTCCGAAAAATTTTTCAACAAAACTTCGTCTTATTTTCAATGTTAAACCAATGGTTTTACCGGAGTTTACTGCTATTTAATTTAATGAAAGGTCTTGAATCATGAAAAGAACACTTACCATAACCTGCCTTACGATTGGTCTCATGTTTTCCCCCATCGTTGCTCACTCTACCGATTCAGACAAGGACACAAATCACTCCGGCCCCGTAGCATTCGTCAAAAACTCAGTTATAACCACAAAAATAAAAACCAAGTTGGCCACTAAAACACATTTGGATAGTTTGAAAGATATTAAAGTTGATACCGACAAAAATGGCGTTGTGTGGTTAAGTGGTACAGCCCATAGCCAGACGGAAGTGGATACGGCTGTATCAATTGCGCAGAACACCAAAGGAGTAGTTGAAGTTCATAACAACATTAAAATCCAGCAAACCGACTAAAACTTTAACTATAGACTCGGCACGATGAAGATTGAACTTTTATCGTACCGTATCAGTCTGCTGCGCATGGATAAAGAAGATGCTGGATTTCAAACATTGGAGTAGTTGCACGAGCGGCGAAAGCGGGTCGTGGATTGCATCGCAAAAAGATTGGCGTGATGCCGTATAGCTGAGTTGAGTGGGCTCTCCTACCCAACCGTGCGCGGCGTCATTGACCGGTATGAGCGGGATGGGGCGGCAACGGTCAAGCCCACGCTACGCGGCAGGCAAGGTGGCGACGGCCGCCACCTGACTGGCGAGCAAGAGCGCCTGGTCAGGAAAATTATCTGCGGCAAACGACCTGAACAATTGAAGATGGAATTTGCGCTGTGGAACCGTGCTGCTGTCATGCAGCTGATTGAGCGTGAATGTGGAATCAGGCTGTCGGTTCGGGGAGTTGGCAACTGCCTCAAACGTTGGGGATTTACGCCACAAAAGCCGATCAAGAAGGCTTATGGGCAACGCCCGGAGGCAGTGCAGAATTGGCTGGATAACGAATATCCGGCAATCGAGCAGCGTGCCAAGGCCGAGGGTGCTGAGATTCATTGGGGCGACGAGACGGCGGTGGTGAACACCGATGAGCGTGGCCGTAGCTACGCACCAGCTTGCAAAACACCGGTGGCCTTCGCGGTTGGCGGCACACGCCAAAAGTTGTCGATGGTCGCCACCGTTACCAATCAGGGTAAGACACGCTGGATGATTATTGATGAGGCCTTCAACTCGGACAAACTAATCGAGTTCCTAGAAGCGCTGACCCAAGATGCGGCGAAGAAAGTGTTTCTGATTCTCGATAATTTGCGTGTTCATCGCAGCAAGCCAGTCAAGAAATGGGTGGAGGGGCATAAAAAAAATCGGGTTGTTCTATCTGCTCAGCTAAAGCCCTGGGCTAAACCCGGAAGAGAGGCTTAACGCCGACTTGAAGTACGCCATTTATTCAACGGTTCCGGTACGCAGCAAGGACGAGTTGAAAGCCGCAACAACCGAACAGATGCAAACATTGGAAAAATCACCCGCGCGTGTCAAAAAATACTTTCAGGATGGTCGCGTGAAATATGCAGCATGAAAACTTCAAACTTCAACTGGCCGGATCAATAAAATACTTAGCGCAAATTCTTTCAAAGCTCAAGCAACACTCAAGGCAGTAAACGGCAGCAAAAAAAGATTGCGCTGGCGGTGGCCACCATACAAAGGGTGGTTGTGTTTGAATGTCGGTTTTCTGTCGGTTAGTATTGCTGGGCGATGGGCAGCAGCGTGCCATTAACTGCCAAGTATGGTGTAAAATATCCAGCAAGATGCGGGTAGTCATGATCGGCAACAAGGTGCCATTAGAAGTAAATCAGCCCCAACTGCTTTAGCAGCATTGAACAGCCCCGCAATCACCATTGCGGCCATTAAATCTCTTGAATATAACTAAATGTCACAAGTACCCATGCTGCCAACCTATGTGCAAGTCCGGGGAAATGGCGTATTTATCTTGGTTTCGCCGCCCCCTGCACAGGATATCTTACGACTGTTCGTTGACCGTCTGTTTAAAAATGACGCTTATTTCAAAGATTTGGACTATGCGCTCTTCTTAGATTTGTTGTATGGCACAAAGCCCGTCACAGCAAAAAATGGATTACCAACGGAGGTTCGACTTGCCAGTGAAATTGCCATTTTCGCTCCTCACCGCAAGAGCCTGTATCGAATAGCAAAAATCACTCCAAGAGGATTCGCGCAATATCTATTTGAACCTGTATTCACTGAGGTAACATTTGAAACTCCGGTTCTTGGCACTTCTGGAGATCGCGGTATCAGTTCTATTGTCGAAGTTACCCAAAAGACCGAATTACGCCGGACCAAATTGGATTTCGACGAATTTGTCGCAGCAATGTGGTGCCATGGGGTGACTTTTGGTATTGATGCTAATGCAGTGCGTGCAGTCATTCAAAGTGGTGCGGCAACACTTATCGAAATCGCATATCAGCGTGAACCAACCGATAGCCGAGACGCACAAATAGTAGAAGAAAAATCCGATCTACGCCAGGATCGTTCTCCGCTAATAAACGCTAACGGCAAAGCATCACTTAATGCAGCTAAAAATTACTTTCCACAAGTGATTAAAAACATACCGTTGCTGCGCAAGATTCCCTGTGCGCTTGGCGATCCTGGTTACCGTGTGACTGGCGCAACCATCGAACCCCGCGCGCCTAAAGATATCGACTTGCGTGCAATGTCTGGCCCTGGCACTCGCCTCGAACCCGGTGCCCAGGGCGACACAATTGTGGCTGACATGGATGGTTTTCTGCGATTTGACGAGCGATCAAAAAAAGTGGAGGTAACTGCCACAATCGAAAATAGAAGTGGCATCAGCACGAAATCTACCGGTGACATCAAGTTGGACGTGGATAATTTCGTCGAGCATGGTGAAGTACAGGAAGGTCGTATCGTAAAGGGCAAGCACATGACTTTCCGCTCTGCGGTGTACGGTACTATCCATTCATCAGATGGCGATATTTGTATCGATGACAACCTTTCCGGCGGCAATGCCAAAAGCAATGGTGGCAATGTTTCTATACATGGCCGGGCCATTAACGCCAGCATTGAGGCATGGGATGGCAACATTACCGTCAATTATGCAGAATCCTGCGTAATTTTCGGCAAGTCTGTCTCCATCAAACGCGCAGTGAACTGCGACATTGTTGCTGAAACATTGCAGGTCGGCGTGGTGGAAGGTTGTGCAATTGTCGGCAATATGATTGATCTTTCTTCTACGCTGGCACGTAAGGATAGGGAAACGGTCGTCACCGTGTTACTGCCAAATCATCCTACCCTTGAAAGTCAAATCATCGCCGCCAAGGAAAATATAATCAAAATTGATGCAGTCTTGCAGAGGAATGCCGTCGAGATGGCAGCCGCGCGGACCGACCCAAAGCTCGCCAAATTCATTGAATTGGGTGACAAAATTCGTGAAGGGAAAATCGAGCTGACTACGCAGCAACATAGCGAATGGCAGAAAATATTTGCACGCTTCCCTCCAGCAGTAAAGGACTCTCTTGCCTTAATGGGCAAGCGTAAGTCTCTACTTGATACGATTACCGATCTGTCTCAGCAAATAGAAACCAGCCTCTCCAAGCTATACTGCAATATCAAAGAAGTGCTAGGCGAAACCGCGGTACAAACGTTGCGTACACCCCTAGATCTACGCGGATTCCAAAACCTGTCCAGAAGCGAGCTAAAAATCAGCTTGCAGAATATGGGGGCACCTAATAAAAAGATATTTTCTGGTTGCCAAGGACAGCTTAAGTGGCAGTACAAAGCTTAGTAACAACCTGCTCTCTTGACTCAAAACGAGGAAAATGAAATGAGCGGCACACAACAAAACTCCCGCCCAGCGCCAGTCGACAGCTTGTTCGAAAGTGCCATTCTTGATATTGGTATCCCCCCATGTCCTGCTGTCCTGGATCGTTTTATGGCTGAAATGGGCAAAGATGAGCCGGACTTTAAACGTTTGGCAGATATTATTGGAGCTGATGTGGCACTCTCGGCCGGCTTGATCAAAACAGCCAATTCGCCTTATTCTGGAATGCGCCAGCGGGTGCGTTCAGCAAACGAAGCACTTACGATGCTCGGCTTAAAAGCATCCAGTCATATTGTGGCCGGTATTATCCTGCGCAAATCCTTTCCAAATGTGAGGAATTTGGAGCGTTTTTGGGATGCTTCTGCACGCATTGCGCGCTTGTCCGCATGGTTGGCACAGGAACTCAAGTTACGTGATCTGCATGTCAATGATGCTTATACCTTCGGCTTGTTCCGTGACTGCGGAATTCCGGTTCTGCTGGGGTATTTTCCGGAATATGGTAAAGCGCTAGCTGAAGCAAACAATGATAGCGAACGTTGTTTCATAGAGGTTGAGGAAACTGAAATCCCGACTAATCATGCCATGATAGGACATATCTTGGCACAAAGCTGGTGGCTACCGGAAGAGCTCTGTCTCGGTATTCGCAACCACCACGAACTTGCGAAGATAGAATCTGCCCATTCAGATCTACCCATAATGAGCCGCAGACTAATCGCAACATCACAACTCGCGGAACATCTTGTGCAGAAAAAACTTGGTTTGAGCATGACCCAGGAATGGACAAAGCTAGGTGTTGCCTGCCTACGGCTTCTTGAAGTAGACGAAGAGCGGCTTGAAATATTGTACGCCGAAGCCCCTATTACTGAAGCAGTAGATTAGCTTTCTAAGCCGCGCTGCCGTAAATTTCAACATCCCGTTGGGGGGGGGGGAGCAACAGGCCTACATGTTAATCATCCTGACGGGCCAATGTGGGTCGGTTAAGGAAGACCTCAGAGAGAGACCCCAGGGTCAGTTCCGAATGGCACTTACTTAATGCTTAACCGCATGAAGTAACAAAAGAAACAGGCTGGCATAGTGGTACGATTCAGTCGCCAAACCATCGCAACCACCCGGAGCCAGCCCGCATGCATATTAATCGTTCTGCGTTATCCAAATAACATCGCGTCCAACATTACGCTACCGCCAACGACGCATGCGATTTTTTCAATATGCTCACTTCTCCCGATCTGCTGGACACGCTGGAAACTTCATTGCCCGAGCATCGCGAGCGGCTATTTCCGCCAACAGAGACGCTGTCCATGTTCCTCGCGCAAGCTCTGAAACCGGATCGTTCGTGCCAAGGCATCGTCGATGATGCTGCGGTGAAACGCCTGATCCACGGCTTGCCGCATTGCAGTACCAATACGGGGGCATACTGCAAAGCCCGCAAACGGCTGCCGCTGGAAACGGTCACGAGAATGGTTCGTCACACGGGCCGCTTGATCTGTGCAAAAGGCTCCGATACGTGGCTCTGGCGCAGACGGCGGGTACCGCTGGTGGACGGTACGACCGTGACACTGCCGGACACGCAGGCCAACCAAACCGCCTACCCGCAACAGCGCGGACAGAAACCCGGCCTGAATTTCCCCATCTGCCGCATTGTAGGGGTAACCTGCCTGTCCAGCGGCGCCGTGCTCGACGCGGTGGGTACAAAGGCAAAGGCAAGCGGGGAGCAGGCGCTGCTGTGGACGCTCTTGGATATATTTGAGTCCGGCGACGTGATGTTGTGGGACGCATTCTATGGCACGTATTTCTTGCTGGCCGAACTCCGTTCGCGCGGCGTGGTCGCATTGTTTGAACAACAAGGCATGCGCAAACGTTCTACCGATTTTCAGGTGGGTAAAAAGCTGGGGATCAAGGATCACCTGATTAGGCTGACCAAACCAAAAATCCGCCGGAATGGATGACGGTCAAACAGTACGAGTCTGCACCCGACACACTCGACATCAGGGAGCTGGAGGTTGGCGGCAAGACGCTGGTGACGACAGCGACGCCCCAAACCTATCCGCTACTGATAAAAACAAGGGATTTGGCAAGGGAGCAAGTGATGAAATATGGACATCCGAAAAAGCTTAAGTAAGTGCCAGCCTGATCTGACCCTAGTTTTTGCCACCAAAATGGTGACAATAGGCACACATCAAGTTAAACTGATAGTATGAAGCCATTTCGCTGGAATCCCGATAAAAATGAGGCGCTGAAAATTGAGCGCTGTATTTCGTTCGAGGAAATTACACTTGCTATTGAAGGGGATGGTTTGTTGGATGAGTTGCGCCACCCAAATTCGGAAAAATATCCAAACCAGTCCATTCTTGTAGTGACGCTTGATGGCTATGTTTACTTGGTGCCTTACGTTGAGGAGTCGGATCACTATTTTTTGAAGACAGTGATTCCAAGCAGAAAGGCAACCAGAGACTACTTAATGAGGAGTAACCCAGATGAAAAAACTTGATGCGTTTGAAAAAGATATCTTGGACGCCTATGAGAAGGGCGAGCTTAAGGCCACGTCTCCTTCCAAAGCAAGGTTGGCAAAATTCAAAGCCGCCGCTACCGCTACTTTTCTCAAAGAAAAGCGGATCAATATCCGCCTGTCCGCCCCGGATTTAATGGATATTCAAGCGCGAGCACTTGAGGAAGGTATGCCATACCAGACGTTGATCGCTAGCGTACTTCACAAATTTGTGTCTGGGCGTCTTGTGGAGCCATCGTCCAATCTAACCTCTCGTTCAAGCGGGACTCGCCAAAAGCGGCGCGCCCCTTAACTTAACAAGGTACAACTTGAAGCGACACGGTCTGCATAGGAATCTGTCACTCTCTTGAATAACCAGTATATAGCTGGGACACAGTGAGCTACCTGAATGTAGTCACGGCACAGGCCACAGCGCTTGATGCGGACATGCGCAGCCTCAATATAACGGGCCGAAGCTTGATCGCCAGTACTGCTTTGCTCAAAGCACTTGGCGGAGACTGGCGGCCTGAGCAAATAAGTCTCAACCGATAAGGGTTGGAATTTCAAATATTGGTCTACCGGAAGAAGGAATGACTGGTTTCATTTGATCTGACTCCAGTTTTCGTAGTTACATTTGGAGTTAAATACTACACGTGAAAAAGCAGCTTTTTCAATGGAACTTTGTTATCAAGGATCTTATACCTCATCAAGTCAAGCTTAAAAGAAAAGTATGGCTTAAAGAAGGTGAGTTATTACTCAACACAACGGGAGATAAACTCCACGCCTATCTTTTGGGAGATGATAAGGACGCTTTCAAAAATGAGGAAAAAATTATTCCTTACTTGTGGGTGTCCTGTCTAGTTTCTAGTAATGCTCCAAACTTAGAGGAGTGTGGTGGGGCTAGTATCGAGTCGAAAGAAGAGCTGGGAACAAAACCAGTCTATTCAATGCCAATAAGCATTATAGACTCGGCCCGATTTATCCGTGAGTCACCCAGTTTAAATTGCTCATAGAACTCGTATTTATTGACTTGCACGAGTGTCTCTCATACATGAGTCGCGGATAAATCAGGCCGGATCA
>QFXJ01000041.1 GCA_003402375.1 Candidatus Nitrotoga sp. CP45 | reverse complement strand
GACTCGGCCCGATTTATCCGTGAGTCACCCAGTTTAAATTGCTCATAGAACTTGTATTTATTGACTTGCACGAGTGTCTCTCATACATGAGTCGCGGATAAATCAGGCCGGATCAATAGTCAGGCCGGATTTAAAAAAAACATTCGCAAGATACAACCTCAGCCCCAAGTCAATCAGAGGCGCCAGATATTCCGGCAGGTGTGACACTTTGTAGTAACACCTTGCCAAGCGTGATAACAGTGTCATGGCACCGCTCCTAAACTAAAACTTTCAAAAACGTTTTGCGCAACTAAATTCAGCAGCGCGGCTTGTAAATCAAAATCTGGGTAATGCGCCAGCGTGGTGGCAATTGCTTCTCACAGCGGAGTTCCGGACTGTATGCTTTGCATACCATGCAGCATCGCCTTCCGTTAGTGCGCTGACCACGACAACGTCGTTTTTACGGCTGATCAGGGCGTTACTGGCACCACTATCCAGATCAATTTTAAGTCACTGGGTGCATCGGGTTGATGGGCATGCCAGATGGTGGCGATCGGGTAGCGGGAGCGCACCAGTTGGCATGCCGGGTGGATGTGTAGGATCAGATCTGGGTATTGCTCAGGTGATACCTGTGCCAGCTTGTCGAGGTTCAGTGTGGCGGCATCGTCTGCAAAATAGGCACAGTGGCAGGCCCATTCCAGTGTCGCAACATCTGGCAGGTAAGGCAGTCCTTGCACAGAGTCAAAGGCCGCGATAAAGCCTGCCATCTCCGCGCCATAGTGATGCAGGTTGCCACTGCGCGAAAGATGTTGCCCGATAAATTGTCGCGTCAACAGCCTGAAAAACTCCTTGCCCACGAGTTGCTCAATAACCGGATACGCGCCTGCAAGTGCCTCATGCAGATTACCGCGATAATTGTTGCGATAAATTTCGATGGCGATGGCGACAGAATAATTCTGGTAACTCGTGTCGATTCCCGACGACGGCTCCTCGCCACACACGATGGCGCGGGCAAAATCGGATAGGTCGTCATTTAACAAAAGCATGGTATTCCTCCAGCCGTTGTTGCGCTTTTTCCGCTTCACCCTTCAATACTGCCAACACGGGTATATCGCTATCCCATTCAATCAGCGTTGGGCGAGGCCCGATGTGTTACAAGGCAAATTCATACAGCTTCCATACCTCGGCGCATACTTGGGTGCTATGCGTGTCTACCAGGCAGCCGTCCCTTATGCTGTGTCCAGCGAGGTGGTATTCCGCTACCGCTTTAGCCGGAAGTATCTGGATGAAAGCCTTGGCATCCACGCCCAGGTTTCGTGCATTTACATACAGGTTGTTGACATCGAACAGGATGGCACAGCCAGTTCGTTGTGATAATTCAGATAGAAATTCGCCCTCACTCATTTCACTGTATGTGAAAGACAAGTAGCTGGATAGGTTTTCCACCAGTAGTCGGCGACCAAGTTTTTCCTGCACCTGGTCAACACGTCTTGCCACATGGAAAAGCGCCTCTTGGGTATAGGGAAACGGAAGCAAGTCGTTGATGGCCGTGGAGCCGTTGATTGTCATGTCTGGCACAGAATTCCAGCATAGATGTTCCGACACGGCAGCGGGTTGTACCGCATCACAAAGACGATACAACGCGGATAGATGCGCCTGATCCAGCGGCGCAGTCGAAGCCAAGCCCCATGCCAACACCATGCAAGCTGACGGGATAGTGGTTGCGCACCTTGAGCAAGGTACGTAGGGACGCACCACCCCCGAAAAAATTCTCGTTGTGCACTTCCACCCAGCCGAGCTTGGGCAGTTTTTCCAGCACCTCACAATAGTGAGGTGCCCGCAATCCGATACCGGCGGTGCATGGCAAAGAATCGCTTGCGGGCTTTCCCATTACATCGTTTTTAGGGTGCCACCAGCAATCTTGTCACACGTGCCTTTGGGTACGGCGATAAAGTCCTGAGCATCATTGTTTTTTGTGGCTTGGCCCGCACAGGAATGCGCGCTCTTGTTACTGGAGCAGTCATTCTTACCTGCCTTGGCGATTCCAAAACATTGTTCCATATCGGTTTTTTTGCCTGCGGCATGGGCTGTGCTGGCCAGCCCAAGTGCTAACAAACTACCGATTGCTGCTGATATGATTTGACGGTTGTTCATAGTAAAACTCCTATTGTTGGTGGATAAACCAGGAGATCTTGTCTCCTGGTTCGTTGGTCAGGGAAAGATAGGTTTTCTTACAACTATAGACTCGGCCCGATTTATCCGTGAGTCACCCAGTTTAAATTGCTCATAGAACTTGTATTTATTGACTTGCACGAGTGTCTCTCATACATGAGTCGCGGATAAATCAGGCCGGATCAATAAGGTAAAAGTGTTCAAGGAATTCCATGAAAGTATGGTCAACCAATTTAGCTTTGGAGAAAGCTAGCCCTACTTTTTTTCCGGTTTTGAATTGTTGAACACTTTCTTAAAGCCCATCAAATTGGAGAATATTGCAGCGCCTTGAATACTTCAATTATATTCATTTTCCTTTTCTTTCAATGTATAACAAGCTTCAAACATACAATGAAGCGGAGCTCCATTTACAATATGAAATAAATATTTGGCTGTGATGCATGAGGCTATGCCTATAAGTAAACCAGTAGCGATAATTGCGGCGATGGTTACTAAGGCAAATCCAGTCATGTGTAACTCTTTTGGGGAAGCTTCGACCTTGCTCTCACCCGCCATAGGGTTGTCTTTAAACAGTTTTTTCTTGCGTTGTTCAGTGCCAAGGCGGGCATTATTGTCGCTCTAACTTAGTTATACTTCAAAAGTATGTACCCTATTTTTTGAACCACTCCTTCCGCTCATCCAACTACTGCCAACCTCCACCGAGTGATTTATAAAGATCCACCATTGCGTCAATTTGCTTTTGTTTCGTTTCAATTAGATCTTTTTTGGCATCCAAAGTATCCCTTTGTGCCAGTAGCACATCCAGATAGTCCACACGGGCAGATTTGAATAACTGGTTAGCGGCATCTATTGATCGGGTGAGCGCTCCTACCTGGCTTGACTTAAGCTGATAGTTTTTGTCGAGGTTATCGATGTTTGAAATTTGATTCACTACTTCGGTATAAGCTTTAATAATGCTTTGCTCATACTCATAAGCCGCCTGAATCTGCTTGGCATTGGCGTTTTTATATTCCGCTATGATGGCATTTTTATTGATCAGCGGCGCCACCAATTCCCCGGCAATAGTGGCCGCCAATGACTCTGGCGTATTGATCAGGTATCTAAGTGCAAAAGCTTCAAACCCTATTCCGGCATTTATGCTAAAGGAGGGGTAGAAATTTGCCCTAGCCACCTTTATGTTTAATGCCGCTGCCGATAGCTCAAGCTCAGCTTGCCTAATATCAGGCCTGTTTTGTAGCAATTGTGACGGAATGCCTGTCTTAAGCACTTTGGGTTCAAACTCCATAAAACCACTGGAAACACGCTGGATAGGCTGCGGCGTTCTCCCTAACAAGAAGTTAATCCGGTTTTCAACAACAATAATATTCTGATTTAATTCGTATACTTTGCTTTTGTTTTTTGCCACTTCTGCTTCATAACGTCTGACAGCAAGCGCAGTTGTTCTTGCATAAAACAGTAGTTGCTTGACCATTTCCAAACCATTTTTCTGGATACTAATATTTTGCTCTAAATTCTTAAGCTGGTTGTCCAAGGCAAGCAGTTCATAGTACGAATGGGCAATTTCAGCGACGAGGTTAGTCACTAAAAAATTTTTTCCTTCTTTTGATGCCATATACTCGAGAACAGCGACCTGTTTCGCATTCCTCAATTTTTTCCATACGTCTATCTCCCAGCTTGAGATTAGCCCAAAGTGAAAATCGCCCAGGTACGTAGGGAAGGCTCGACCATTGGCAATTGGCAGACTCTCTTCAACAGCGCCATTGCGCGTAAACTGGCCCTTTTTGTCCCCGCCTGCACCAGCACCAACATTTACAAATGGCAAATATTGGCCTCTACGCGCTTGAATTTCATTCTGTGCAACACTAATGCGCTGCATCATGATATTAATTTCTTTATTGTTAACAACAGCTATATCTATCAAATTTAATAAATTAGGATCATCGAAAAAATCTTTCCATTTAATACTCGCCGTATTGGTCTGATCCGCCTCCCCCGCTTTATAACCAGTAGGAAGACGCGTGTCTTCTTTTTTGATTAGTAATTCAGGCGTACCACAGGCTTGCAACATCAAACCTAACGCGCCTAAAACCATAAGCTGAAATGTTTTAATTTTCATTATCATTTGGGCCGTAGTGATAAGTTTCGGTTAAAGGATCAAGGTCTTCATGTTGAATTAATTTTTTGCCTTCTATCATTTTGGCAAAAATATAATAAAGCCCTGGAATAATGATGACACCAAACACGGTACCGAAAAGCATCCCACCCAGCGCTGAGGTACCAATCGTCCTGTTGCCGACTGCCCCCGCTCCCGTAGCCATCGCTAACGGTACCAACCCGGCTATAAAGGCAAATGAAGTCATCAAAATCGGGCGAAAACGCTCTTTTGCACCCGCAATCGTCGCTTCTAAAACAGACATGCCTTGGGTTTGCTTCTGAGTTGCAAATTCGACAATCAATACCGCATTTTTGCCAAGCAAACCAATTAACATAATCATTCCCAATTGCGAATAGACATCATTGGCGAGACCTAATCCTTTTAACAATAAAAAAGCACCGAAAATACCCGGGGGCAGCGAACATAGCACGACCAAAGGCAAAACAAAGCTTTCGTATTGTGCGGCTAACACCAGGTAAACAAACATGATAACGATCGCGAAGATCAGTAATGCTTCATTACCTCGGAGGGCTTCGTCAAATGACAAGCCTTCCCAGGCAACATCAAAACCCTGCGGCAAAGTGGCTTTCGCAACCTGTTCAACTGCCTTGATGGCCGCGCCAGTGGTATAACCCGCTGCGGGCTCGGCGCGGATCGCCGCCGAGTTATAGAGGTTGTAACGCGTAATCTCGTTGGGCCCCTGCTTTTTCACCATAGTCATAAAGGCGGAGTACGGCACCATTTCGCCTTTATCATTTTTCACAAAATATTTCAACACATCCTCAGGAGAACGCCGGAATTCTGGCAAGGCCTGGGTGTAGACTTTAAAAAAGTTATTGAAGCGAATAAAACCCTGCTCATAGGTACTGCCGATCATAATGTCCAAGTGACTCATCGCTTTTTCGATGGTCACCCCTTTTTGCATGGCCAATTTATTGTCGATAACCAGTTCGTATTGCGGATAATTGGCCGCATAAAAAGTAAATAAGCCGGTAAGTTCCTTACGTTTACGCATCGCGTCCATAAACGCTTGGTTAATTTTATCGAACTCGAAATAATCTGTGTCTAATGTCTTGTCCAATAAGCGAAACGCCAAACCCGACGCCGCTCCGTATCCTGGCACTGCCGGAGGTTGAAAAAACTCGATGATTGCGCCCAAGTTATGGGCTTTTTCTTCCAACTCATGGATAACATTTTGTACCGAGTTTTTACGTTGCGACCAATCTTTCAGGTTGATAATACTGGTGCCTGCATTCGATCCACGGCCTTCGGTGAGTATTTCGTAGCCGGCTAAAGAAGAAACCGATTGTACGCCTTCGATTTTTGATGCTATCACTTCCAGTTGCCGTGCCACTCTGTTGGTCACTTCGATGGTTGAACCGGGCGGTGTTTGGATAATCGCATAAATCATGCTTTGGTCTTCGCCGGGAATGAAGCCCTCTGGTAAGGTTTTATCAATCACAAAAATACCGAAACCAAACCCGGCCAATACCAAAATCGTGACAATGCGCCGGGTGACCGTGACATTCAACAATTTGACGTAGCGCCCGGTGACCTTTTCGAAAACAGAGTTAAAGCCATCGATGAAAAGGCTGATTGGATTTTTCCGTTTCGGCTGGCCGTGGGTGTTTTTAAGTATCATGGCACACAGTACCGGGGCCAGCGATAAAGCCACGACTGCTGAAATAATGATCGACGACGCCATCGCGATAGCGAACTGTCGATAAAACACCCCTACCGGCCCTGGCATAAACGCAATAGGGATGAACACCGACACCATGACCAATGTAATCGCAATAATGGCGCCACCGATTTCCCCCAATACTTTTCGGGATGCCTCATAGGGACTGCAATTCTCGGCTGCCATTTTTGCATGCACAGCTTCTACCACCACAATGGCATCATCAACCACAATACCGATAGCCAACACTAAGGCAAACAAGGTGATGAGGTTGATGGAAAGCCCGAACGCGGACATAACGGCGAATGCCCCGACCAGTGAAACTGGTACCGCGAGAATAGGGATCACAGTGGAACGCCAGTCGCCGAGGAAAATAAAGACCACCAAGGAGACCAATATGAAGGCTTCAACCAAGGTGTGCAGCACTTTTTCGATGGACGCATCAACGAAACGCGACACATCGTAATTAATTTCGTATTCCATGCCTTCCGGGAAGGACTTTTCCATTTCTGCCAGCTTTTCCTTTACATTCTCTATGACCTTTTGGGCATTCGTGCCGTAGTTTTGCTTAAGCACGATGGACGCCGAAGGGTACCCGTCTTTATCAGAGAAAATATTATAGAACTCGCTGTTTAAATCGACCATGGCGACATCTTTAATGCGCAAAATCTCGCCTGTCGGGGTAGACCGGATAATAATTTCTCCGTATTCTTCCGGCTTGGTGAAACGTCCTTTATAGACCAGCACATACTCTTTGGATTGGGCGGCCATGCCGGTGCTTTGCCCCAGTCGACCGGGGCGTCCGATAATGCTTTGATTCCCGATAGCCTCCATCACTTCCTCTGACGAGACGCTATAGGCCCGCATCCGTTCCGGATTCAGCCAAATCCGCATCGCATATTGGCGGGCACCCAATATGGTTGCTTGGGCGATTCCAGTAATACGCTGAATTTCTGGAATAACATTGACGTAAGCATAATTAAATAGAAGCTTTTGATCGGCGTTTTTGTCTTTGCTGAAAAGGTTGACATACATGAGCATGCTGGGCTGGACGAAGTTCACGATCACGCCTTCCAACTGCACCAGTGTGGGCAGTCTGCTCATCATCTGATCCACGCGCGTTTTCACATTAACCATCGCGATATTGGGATCAACACCTAAATTGAAATACACTTGAATGGTCGCTTCACCAGCGCTGGTCGCGTCCGAAGTGATGTATTTCATACCGGGCACGCCATTAATAGCGCGTTCTAACATAATCAGGGACGATTTCACCAGTACATCAGCGCTGGAACCGGGAAACGATATCGAAACCGTGACCCGCGGTGGCGCAATATCCGGAAACTGGGAAACAGGCAATGATTTCATTGCCACAAACCCCATGAACAGGAACATCAGCGATAACACGATCGCCATCACAGGTCTCTTGAGAAAAATCTTAAACATGCTTTAATCCTGACTGAAGGGTTACTCGGTATGTAATTTCTTCAATTCTGAGCGAACGTTTTGGGGTGGCCTTAAATCGATCTGAACCTTTTCCCCAGGACGAACTTTGCGTATCCCTTCGAGCAAAATCCTGTCACTCTCATTCAGGCCATCTTTAACAATAAACAGCTGGGGTAATTCGGCCTCTATATGGATCAGCCTTTGCTCCACTTTGTCTTCTTTATTGATGACGTAAACATAGGTTTTATCCATGATTTCGAACGTCGCTTTTTGGGGAATGAGCATGGCCTTAGGGTAAGGCTTGGCCATTAGAATTGTTCCTGTTTCACCATGCCTGAGAATTTTGTCCGGGTTAGCGAACAAGGCACGGAATTGGATATTCCCGGAGGTATTATTAAAATCACCTACAATTGCCTCAATGACACCCTTTTGATTGAAAATCTCGCCATCGGCCATTCTCAGCTGTACTTCTTCACCGATTTTGTCTTTTTTTTGCGTCTTAAAATCTAGGTATTGGGCTTCTGGGACGTTGAAATAGACCCACAATTGGCTGACGTCAGACAGTGTCGTCAACAACGCACCTTCATCGAGAAGGCTGCCGATCCTAACAACTAAATGATCCATAATCCCTTCAAAAGGTGCTTTGATATCGGTGAAACCTAAGCGGGTTTCCGCCATTTTCACTTCCGCCTTGGCCTTATCTAATTTTGCTTTGGCCAAAGCCAATTCATTAGGTGATACGATATTTTCATCAGCCAAGCCTTTGGTATTAAGGTATTCGATGTTCATATTTTGCGCTTCGGCTTGCGCTTTTTGAAGTTCTGCCTGATAGATATTGGGCATGATTTTGAACATGGGCTGCCCCTTTTTTATCAATTGCCCTTCATCCACAAAAATATCCTGTAAGTAGCCCTTTTCCAAAGAGCGTACTTCAATATGCCTAATGGCCTTAATCTGACAGACATAGTCTTTCATGACGAAAGTGTCTTCACGAAACGGTGTAGTTGCCACATATTTAGACATCTCTTCATGTGTCTCAGTTTTTGCCTGATGACATCCACTCAATAATAGGGAGACGACTAAGCCTAGAACTACGGATGATTTAGTGATCATTTTTTATGGCGTTTAGTTTGTTGTAAGGGAACAAAGTGTTTAATTAGGGTAATTAGTCTTTAACGATGGATTACAAGCCTTATTCCGCGATACTCAGGTAAACATGGCGGTAATCTCATCGAAACCTATGAGGCGCCCGTAAACTCAATGTGATGTAATGTAAATTAGGAGTGTAGTATTAGACAAACGATTTTTATTGGACTTTAGTATCGATATATCCGATACTAAATTTATGGATATAGATCAGATTAGAACTTTTTTAGGTGTGGTCGCCAATAATAGCTTCCTTGAAGCGGCCAATAGATTGCATGTTACCCAATCAACTGTCAGCACACGCATACAAAGACTGGAAGCCTATCTTGGCGTTACCCTGTTTGTGCGTAATCGTTCCGGTGCAACATTAACACTCGCAGGGCAACGTTTTTTTCGTCATGCGAAATCTTTTTTATTAACACTGGAACAAGCGCGGCATGATATTAGATTGCCTAGCCGTTTCCACGCCAGTATTACTGTGGGAGCTCGGATCGCCTTGTGGGAAGAATTGTTACCCCGATGGGTTGGCGCGATGCGTGTTCTGGTGCCGGATATTTCTATTCGCAGTGAAATTGGCTTTGAAGAAGATTTAATTCGTGGGCTCATTGAAGGCAGAATGGATGTGAGCATGATGTACACGCCACAACAAAACCCTGGCCTTCAGATTGAGTATTTATTTGATGAAACACTGGCGTTAGTGACCACCGATCCGGATGAACCGTGGCCAAATGAAGATTATATTTATGTAGATTGGGGACCGATATTTTACGAGTGGCATAATAATTATTACCCTGATATGAAACACCCTCCCCAGGTTGTAAATATCGGCTGGCTTGGAGTACAGCTAATCATAAGCAATGGCGGATCATGTTTCCTCCCTACACGTATAGCTGAACCTTTAATCCAGACTAAAAAACTGTTTGTTGTACCTGGCAGTACGCAGTTTAAATTACCAGCTTATATGATGTTCCCACGAGATAGTGATTCCCCTGTTTTACAACAGGTACTGGAAAGCTTACGTTCATTGGCTGTTATTGAGCGACAAAAAACATAAGAATTAAATTTGTACAGCCATACCGATTTAAATTTGACTAACATGATGTTTCTGCAATAGAAACAACCATAATATGCCTAATGAAATATTGATCCGTCTAGCTGAAATGCGTGATGCTTTAGCTATAACCGAATTTAATCGGGCTATAGCCCTTGAAACAGAACAGAAAGAATTAATTCCGGAAGTAATATCCAAGGGCGTCAATAAACTTTTAAACAATCCTGACCTTGGTTTTTATGTAGTTGCTGAGCGCGACAATGAAGTTATTGGATCACTAATGGTAACTCCGGAATGGAGCGATTGGCGAAATGGTCTGTTTTGGTGGATTCAAAGTGTCTACATCAAGCCGAATGAGCGCCGCAAGGGAATTTATACCAAGCTTTATAATTTTATTCGGGAGTCTGCGAATAATAATCCAAATATTTGCGGGTTTCGCCTGTACGTGGAAAAGACCAATATTTTTGCCAAAAATACATATGAAGCTCTTAACATGATAGAAACAGATTACCGGATATACGAAGAATTAAAACCAGACACTCGTTTCTGTATGGACGCGATATAAAAAATCAACCCAGTATTCCGCGCCGTGAATACCCGTGCTGGGCAACTAACTTTCGTAAATATGCGGACCGCTACCTGACCAAGGTTCAGTACCGCTTTACCGCCGCTTCGATCTTGGCACCATCCTCAAACACCTCGTTCGTGCTGCGGCGATTAGCCCCATGTGCCCTGAGGCTAAAATTCGGACGGCTGAGGTGTATAACTATTCAGATGAAATCACGCTTTCTGATTGATTTTATTTCAGTCACCCTAAAGCTGATTTAACACGGCCTTTAACCATCTGAAAAAATCAGCTTGGTGGCTTTCAAAGAACCGTTAAGTGTATTGCAGCATATTGTAGAGACTAGCAGGGAATTTCAGGAATTAGATAATCGATTGATGCGTTGCTCCAGCCGCGCTAAGTCGTCGCGCAACTTGTCCGTCTGCTGCACGAAATCCGCAATATGAGTGGACTTGGCAAGCAGCGGGGATTCTTCCGTCCAGTATTCTGCCAACGCTTGTGACAGGTTAAGTGCAGCGTCCTGTATATATTGCTGCCCAGCCTTGGCATATTGCACAATACGCTCGGCAGCGATATCGCCAGTCACCTGGCTTAAGTCTTCTGCTACATCCCAGTGCAGATGACGACTGAGATAAAAAACTTCGGCGAGCAGCGTGGTATCCCCGCAACTTTCAATTTGCGCAAAAGCCGCTTCATCATGCACTGCAAGACGCGGCAGCAATGAAGGCAGGATGGTGCAACTTGCATCGGCACTTGCATCGGCTGCGGCAGCGCAGAGCGTGCCATCACTTTGAATAGTATAAGTAAAAGTAAACGGCGCGATGGTAAAGCGCGCCGTCTTGCCTGCATGGATTACCAACCGCTGCAACGCCCAGCCACTTTGAGTAAGTAAGTGGTTAAGGGCAGAAGCAGTCGGCTGAAACGGCATGTTTACGCTACTTGCTGAATCCCGGATAGCAACCAGACTGCCTTTTCATCGCGTAGGTTCTTTTGTACATGCCAAATTTCATCGAAGTTCTCCGGCATGCCGTTATTTTCGCTCAATTGGCCGCTCATACGCACACTAGCAATGGCATATTCACCTTCATTGACCACCTCAACAATCTGAGTATTGATTGTGTGTACATCTGTTTTTTGAGGTGCATCGCCACGTTCCTGTAACTGCAAGGAAATTTCGGCGAACATTTCGGGCGTAGTGTACTCACGAATGTCATTAAGATCCTTACGGTCATTTGCAGCCTGCAGGCGGATAAATGAAGTTTTAGCGCTACGCAGGAAAGCTTCAGCCGGGAAATCTGCCGGAATGTTACTGCTGCTATTGGCTAAAGGTGCAGAAGTTGCAGCGCTACCGCCTGCAAATGGCTGCTGCCTCGATTCTGGCTGGTAGGATGATGCGCCGCTTCCTGCATATTGCATGGCAGGCTGCTGCGACGGGGATTTGCGAAACCGTGAAATCAAGAACATCACCAAACCTGCGGCCAGTAGCGCCATCAGAATACCGCCCATTGCGCCACCTAAACCACCCATACCACCAGCGAACATTGCGCCCAAGCCTGCACCTATTGCCAAACCAGCCAACGGGCCAAGCCATTTATTACCTGCCGCAGGCGCGGCCGGGGCAGGTGCCGCAGCGGGCGCCTTGGACGCTTGTTGCGGACTCATGGTGCGTTGCTGACCAATGCTGCCACCCCCACCCATACGCTTAGCTTCGGCGGTTACAGATAGCATGGATAAACTAGCTAGGGTAAGAGTTAACAACAACAGAAAACGTTTCATGGGCTACCTCATTTAATAGTTAACAACAAAAAAGCGGATAAAGTATAACACTACATCCTTAGTACACTGCAAAACGCAAAGGTTCATTTTGCGAACCAGCTTGGCTATATCCTTAAAGTATTTGGATATAAATCCTAACTTCCTGAGTCTGCCTGAGGCAAGCTGAATATTGAGAGTATTTAGAGTGCACTGCAGGAGTTTGTGAAACATTCTGGTTAAATTTTATATCCCTTGTGCAGGGCCACAACTCCAGCATTCAGATTGAAATATTCAACACAGGAGAGTCCAGCTTCTTCCATCATGCGCTTAAGCTCCTCCTGTGAAGGGTGCATGCGGATAGATTCAGCCAGGTAACGATAACTGTCGGCATCCTTGGCGATCAGCTCGCCCAACTTTGGCAGCAGTTTGAACGAGTAAGCATCATACAGCGGCTCCAACGGCTGCCACACTTTGGAAAACTCCAGCACCAGCAAGCGGCCACCGGGCTTAAGCACGCGCTGCATTTCACGTAGCGCAGCATCCTTGTGAGTCACATTGCGCAGACCGAAAGCAATGCTGACACAATTGAAATAATTAGACGGAAAGGGCAAATTTTCCGCATCACACTGTACAACAGGTGTATTTACGCCATCATCAATCAAGCGGTCACGGCCGACACGCAACATCGCTTTGTTAATGTCGGTGAGCCAAACTTGGCCACTATTGCCTACACATTTGGCAAACTGACGAGAAAGGTCACCAGACCCACCCGCTACATCCAGCACTCGCTCCCCCACCCGTACACCACTGACCTGAATGGCGAAGCGTTTCCAGAGCCGATGCAGACCAACTGACATGAGATCATTCATGACATCATATTTGGTAGCGACAGATGTAAACACTTGGGCTACACGCTCGGCCTTTTCTGTTTCCGCGATAGTCGTGAAACCGAAATGAGTTGTCTTGTTCATTTTATTTCCTCAGGCTTATCGAATACCTTTACGGGGGGATGTGGAACACGGCTCTCTCCCGCTTCTGCCAATTTGCTTAAATATTCATGCCACAACGCATCCTGATATTTCCCGAGCTCATTCAAATAATCCCAAGAATAAAGGCCGGTATTGTGGCCATCATCGAAAGTCAACTTGATGGCGTAGCTGCCTACGGGCTGCACGTCAATCACGTTCACCTCTTGCTTGCCGACCTGCAGAACCTCCTGGCTCGGGCCGTGTCCGCGTACTGCGGCAGAAGGCGAATGCACGCGCAGAAATTCATAAGGCAAGCGGTAGCGGGAGCCGTCATCGAAGGCTAATTCCAGCAGCTTCGATTGTTGATGCAGGGTAATTTCGGTGGGATTAAGCATGGTCATTCAAATGGACACACGTACTTTGTTCAGCAACGTAATAATAATAAAGCAGGGGCAGCAATAGACCATTGTGTTCCATGCCGCCTTAGCTTTTCTCGCACAAAACTGCCACTCAGAAATTTTTTCTATTTGTCACTTTGGAACATAGCGGATTATAGACTCGGCCCGATTTATCCGTGAGTCACCCAGTTTAAATTGCTCATAGAACTTGTATTTATTGACTTGCATGAGTGTCTCTCATACATGAGTCGCGGATAAATCAGGCCGGATCAATAGTAGGTGGCCCTTAATCAAGATATTCAAATACCTTTACTACACGCTCCACGCCACGCGAGCTGCTAGCGATGTCAGCGGCGGCTTCAGCTTCCTTGTGATAAACCAAGCCCATCAGAAATACCGAACTATTTTCGGTAACTATTTTTACATGTTCAGGCTGAAATCCTCGGCTGTTATTAAGAAAACGCAACTTAATGTTGCTAGTAATAAGGGCGTCATTACTGCGCCACGATAAATCAGTGAGGGAAGATACCTGTAGTTCGTTATTTACAGCCTTTACATTCGTCAAGCTTGTAACTATTTTTTCAATATCAGTTTTAGCTTTTTCGTTGGGTACTTGGCCAGTAATGAGCACACGGCGATTAAAACTGGTGACATTCACATACACGGTGTCTTTATATTGAATATTTATTTGATTGAGTGCTTTGTTCTCGATGTTTTGGTCTTCGATAATACTGCCGGCAGTACGGCGATCTGATGACATTATCGCACCCGCACCAACACCCGCAGCAATTATCGGAAAGCATCCTTGCGTCGCGCTTAGCACGATTGCTAATAATAAATAAGTTAAATAACGCATGTTTCCCTCTCACTAATATGTCGTCGAAGTGCTGACGGATTCTGCTGATAAAAATTGCTAGTACCAAAAATTCGCTGCGATGAATATGAATGTTACCCGAAATCAAGCGGTAAAAGCATTCTTGATCCATTCCAATCGAGCGCTATCCAGCGTATCAAACAACAGCGCATCAAAACGGCAAGGTGGGGTTCGGCTCAGTGTGGCGAGGTAATGCTGAGCGGTGTGTATCAGTCGAGCCTGCTTGGCCGGATTAATACTGGCCGCAGCACCGCCAAAATCACCACAACTGCGCAAACGTACCTCGGCAAATACCAGCGTGTCGCCATCTTGCAGAATCAGGTCAATTTCGCCATAACGGCAGCTATAATTCCGTTGCAGTAACTTGAGGCCATGACGTTGCAGAAATTGCGCCGCCAACTGTTCGGCCTGAGCCCCGCGTGTACTCATGCTTGCGGCGACACTGATTTCTGCATCAAGTGCAAGGTATCGACACCGAGCGCATAAAAACGTTCCATTTCAGGCTTGAATAGCGGGTTGGCATGCAAGCAAATCATCCCTGTCCCATTTCAAAAATGGGATGGCCAAACTTGAGGCATTTTTTGGGAGTGGCACAGCCTTCCACGCTCACGTATAGTACGGCGGCTAACAAGCAACAATATGAGGAAATGCAGTGCATAGCGGGCAAAATCAAAAATTAGAATGCGCATTATATGTGGTTGCCACCCCAATTGGGAATTTGCGGGATATCAGTTTACGTACGTTGGATGTGCTGATATCTGCGGATACCATTGCCGCTGAAGACACGCGTAATACTGCGAATCTGCTGATGCATTATTCCATTGCGGCAAATAGGTTAATGGCATTGCACCAACACAACGAACGGGCGGCGGCAGAAAAAGTGATCGCGCTGCTGGCCCGAAGTCAATCGGTTGCCCTGGTATCCGATGCAGGCACCCCGGCGATAAGCGATCCCGGTGCGATATTAGTGGCAGAAGTACGCGCCGCCGGTTACCGAGTAATCCCCATTCCTGGAGCAAACGCCGCATTAGCGGCCCTGTCCGCCGCCGGCCTGCCCGCACCGCACTTCCTGTTTTATGGGTTTCTGCCCAATAAATCAGCTGCACGTTGCCGCGCGTTACAAGAACTGATCGCCTTACCCTATACCCTGATATTTTATGAAGCCCCGCATCGCATACTGGAATGCGTGACCGACCTGCAAAGCGTTTTCGGCGGTGACCGGCAAATTGTATTTGCGCGCGAAATCACCAAGCTTTTCGAAAGCATTCAACAATGCTCCCTCGCCGAGGCAATGGTTTGGCTAAATGGTGATACCAACCGTCAACGGGGCGAATTCGTATTGCTGGTTTCCGGCGCCGCGACAGCGCAACAGAAAGGATTGGATGCAGAAACTGAACATGTATTGGCCGCGCTATTGCACGAATTACCGCTCAAACAGGCAGTACAGCTCGCTGTGCGTATTACTGGCGCAGGGCGTAACGAACTATACCAACGCGCGCTCTCACTCAAATCCTTAGCTTAATTCAAGGCTCACCTCATTTTTACATTCGGATAAAATATCTGCCATGGAATTAAAACTAACCCGCCCCGACGATTGGCACCTGCATTTACGCGATGGTGCGTTAATGCATTCTGTGCTGCCCGACACCGCACGTCAATTCGCCCGCGCCATCATCATGCCCAACCTCCGCCCACCGGTTACAAACACCGAACAGGCACAGGCCTACCGCACGCGCATCCTCGCCGCGTTACCTGTGGGTTCACATTTCGAACCGTTGATGACTTTATATCTGACCGACAACACGACGGTGAAAGAAATTCGTACAGCAAAACAAAGCGGCATCGTGCGTGCAGTTAAATATTATCCGGCAGGCGCAACCACCAACTCTGATTCAGGCGTCACTGATATCCGCAAGACCTATCCCGCACTGGAAGAAATGCAGCGTTGTGGTATGCCGCTGCTTATGCATGGCGAAGTAACAGATGCAGCAGTAGACGTGTTCGACCGTGAAGCAGTATTCATAGACCGCGTGCTGCAACCGCTGCTGCACGACCTGCCCGATTTGCGTGTAGTGTTCGAACATATCAGCACAATAGACGCCACAGAATTTGTGAAAAGCGCACCCGATAATATCGCCGCCACCATCACCGCGCACCACCTGCTATACAACCGCAATGCCATGCTCATCGGCGGCATTCATCCGCACTATTACTGCCTGCCAGTGTTGAAGCGCGAAATACATCGTGAAACATTGCTTGCAGCGGCCACCAGCGGCAACAAAAAATTCTTCCTCGGCACCGATAGTGCCCCACATGCACAGCCTACCAAAGAATCCGCTTGCGGCTGCGCCGGTATTTACACCGCCCACACCGCCATCGAACTTTATGCAGAAGTTTTCGAGCAAGCCGGGGCACTAGATAAATTAGAAGGCTTTACCAGTTTTTATGGCGCTGATTTTTATCATCTGCCGCGTAACGCCCAGAGCGTTACCTTGCGCAAACAGGAATGGCAGGTGCCTGCAACCATTGGGTTTGGAGAACACCAACTAGTACCTTTGAGAGCGAATGAAATGGTGAAATGGAAGCTGGTGGGGTAAGAATATGACTCGGAAGTCGCCCTGGTTGAAAATCAAACTGTCAATCTTTCTTCAAAAAACCCGCTTTCAATCAACTCTTTTGTTAATGCTTTGTAATCCGCCGCACCAGGACTTTGCGGGGCATGAGCGAAGACATCTTTACCGTGCATGGGGCTGGTTGCAAGCGCAACGTTTTCGCTAATACGTGTATTGCATACCAATGAACCGTAACGGTCCCGGAGTTTGTCGAAAATTTCATACGAAAGTTTACGCCGCGAATCGAAGCGGGTCACCACGATGCGACGCTCGAATAAACGTTTGAGTTTCACCTCAAGCACATTAAGTGCCGAATCCAGGAGATGCACGCCCTGCAATGAGAGGAAATCCGCCGAAACCGGAATAAGTACTCGATCTGAAGCAAGCAAAGCATTAAGCGTGAGTACCCCCAACATAGGACAACAGTCAATCAAGATCGGCGCGCCGGTAAGAGCTAAATCCGCACTCAGGCCTTTTTTCAACAGAGTGGCAGCTTTGGGATCGCTACCATAAAGCGCATCAATCTTGGACAATCCGGGTGAAGAGGAGACAATCTGCCAGCCCGCCGGAGTATCACGCAGAAGCTTGGCCAGCGGAGTATTCATCCTAAAAAAAGCAGTCATGCCCACATCAGATAAAGTGGCATCCTTCAGCCCACAAGCCATACTTAAATGGCCTTGCGGATCGAGGTCAAGAACGATGGGATGCCGCTGCCCCCTGGCCAGCGCAGCGGCAAGATTAAGGCAGGTGGTGGTTTTGCCCACCCCTCCCTTCTGATTGAATACAGCGATAACCGCCATTCTGAAACAACCCCATGGTAATGGACGGATGTGAAATAAGCATAACTTGCTGTCTCATCACTCTACAGTGACAGATTTGGCCAGATTGCGCGGCTTATCAACATCAGTTCCCTTTTGCAATGCCACGTAATATGCCAGCAGTTGCAGCGCAACGGTGTGCAGAATAGGGCTTAAATATCCGGCATGCTCGGGCATTTGCATTAGATGTACGCCCTCGCTTGAATGAAAACGCGTACCCGCGTCGGCAAATACATACAGCTCTCCACCCCGTGCGCGTACTTCTTGCAGGTTGGATTTGAGCTTTTCCAGCAATGCGTCGTTAGTGGCGACGGCGATAACCGGCATATCCTTGTCCACCAAAGCTAGCGGCCCGTGCTTTAATTCACCGGCAGGATAAGCTTCGGCGTGAATGTAAGATATTTCCTTAAGCTTAAGCGCCCCTTCCAGTGCGATGGGATAGTGCAGCCCGCGCCCAAGGAACAGGGCATGGCGCTTGTCGGCAAAGCGCTCGGCCATTAATGCAATGTCGGGTTCGAGTTTCAATACCAATTGAACCGCGCTGGGCAAATGGCGCAATGCATGCAAGTGGCGCTGCTCTTTTTCTGCGCTCAACCTTCCACGCAGCTTGGCGAGAACCAACGTAAGCAGGAACAAAGCCGCTAATTGCGTAGTAAATGCCTTGGTTGAGGCGACTCCAACTTCCGGCCCCGCGCGTGTCAGAAAATGCAGCTTGGAGAGCCTGACCAGTGCGCTCTCTGGCACATTGCAGATGGAAAGAGTGTGCGGGTGACCCAATGCCTTGGCGTGGTTGAGCGCAGCCAGAGTATCAGCGGTTTCACCCGATTGAGAAATGGTCACAACTAACGACTTGGGATTGGGCACACTCACGCGATAGCGATATTCGCTGGCGATTTCCACGGTACATGGAATGCCGGCGATTTCTTCAAGCCAGTAACGCGCCACTAGCCCCGCATGGTGGCTGGTGCCACAAGCGAGTATGAGGATACTTTCAACCTGTTCGAACGCAGCGGCGGCCTCGGCACCGAAAATGCCGGGTATCAGGGATTGGCTATTACAGACCCCTTCCAACGTATCCGCGAGCGCTTGCGGCTGCTCGTGAATTTCCTTCTGCATGTAGTGACGATATTCACCCAGCTCCATGCTTGCGTTAGACAGTTTACTGACGTGTACCGGACGTTCCACCGCTTGGCCCTTGGCATCAAAAATCCGGTAGCCGTGCAAGCTGACTTCGGCAACGTCGCCCTCTTCCAAATACACCACGTTATTTGTCACCGGCAACAGCGCTGACACATCCGATGCGATGAAATGCTCTCCCACTCCCACCCCCAACAACAACGGGCTACCCTTGCGCGCACAAATTAGCTGGCCCGGATTGTCCGCAGCCACTACGCCGATAGCGTAAGCGCCCACCAACTCAGCAAGCGCCGCCTGAGTTGCAGCCAACAAACTATTGCCACGCGCATAGTGGCTATTAATAAGATGCGCAATGACTTCGCTGTCAGTATCGGAGGTAAATACGGAACCTTGCGCCGTCAGGCGTGTGCGTAACTCTTCGTAGTTTTCAATAATACCGTTATGCACCACGGCAATGAGATTGCCACTCAAGTGCGGGTGTGCGTTACGTTCGCTGGGTACACCATGAGTGGCCCAACGCGTATGCGCAATACCGATGTGACCGCTGGTAGCAGCACTGCGTGTGGTTAATTCCGCAACACGCCCGATGCTGCGAATGCGTTGTAATTCATTGTTCTCGACAACGACCAATCCAGCTGAGTCATAACCCCGATATTCCAGGCGTTGCAGCCCTTGTAAAAGTATAGAAACGACATTGCGCTGCGCTATTGCACCAATTATTCCACACATAATTAATTCCGTTATTTATTGCAAGCGCTAATTGTAGCAAGAATGGGACTTGTGCCGTAACTCGAACCATTGATAGCGTCAGGCACCTCTATCAATCGCGATGACTCTTACCAAACTTAAGTATTCCATGGCTTTTTATACGATTCGGCACCCTATTTGGTTTTTTAAAATAAACAATCCACATTTCCTTCGTGTTCTTCAACATTGAAGTGCAATATGTTGCCATTGTTCAGCACCAGCGCTGGAAATGCTTTGACTCCTTTGCTTTTCGCTTCAATTTGTTTTAAAGGATTTAACCCAACATGAACAATATCTAAATTGGCTAACCCAATTAAATTTACAACTTCCTGCCCAACCAATGCACATATATCGCAACCATCGTGATAAAGCGTCGAATTTTTCATAATTTTATTTTCTTAAGAAATTAACAAGAAAGCCAAAAGAAATTCTGGATCCCTTAAAATTTAACCTTTGACATCAGCCATTGATGCACCGAAATTGATGTGCAGCACCTTTCCGCTTGGCGTTACTAACGCCGGAACAGACTTCACCCCTGCTTTTTCCGCCTCGTCAAACCTCGACATATCCTTACTTAAATGGACAATTTCCACATTATCAGCACCGACCAAATTGATAATGTCATGTTCAGCACTGACGCAAACAGGACAACCCGCATGATAAAAAACTGATTTACCCATCTTTTTTCTCCTTATGACCTCATATAAACACGATAACCGGCCTAATTATAATTAGGAATCCTAATATAATCAAGCTAACATTTTTACTCATATTCTGATTCCGTAACACTTCCAGAAAAACAACAGGTTCAGACGCACGCGGCAGTTACCGGTTTGATGCGTCCAAGTTACCGCAAATAAATCACATGCTGCGGATGGCCAGGCAGGGCAAAGCAGGAAGCACTGCACCATGAAGTGACCGTTGCCTTATAAAGTAACGAATATAGGGTGCACATCAGGTGTCTATTAATCCGGCACGAATTGAACTTGACTGCCATTCGTGCTGAGCTTATCGAAGCATAAGAAGCCATTCACATTTCGGCAAACTCAATACGAACGGCTTCTTGGATAAACTGTGCTAGATCAATAAGGGGTTATCAATCGGGCCTGACCAATTAATTTTTAACCAAAATATTATTCAGCGCGCTCTTTAACCGTTAATTTTTGACCAACAGCCCCAGCATAAAAAACCACTAGCTTCACAGGAATCAAACCAAGATTACGGCCATTGTGAGGGGTATTAATTACCTCCGCCAATGCCTCGCCTGCTTTTAACCGTTTCAATACACCGCTTTTTAGTTGAACTTCCAGCTCACCCTCAAGCACTAGACCAAATGATGAAACTGGATGTGAATGCCAGCCTGTTTCGCCACCAGGCGCAATTTCTATAATCATGCCAGTAATTTCAGGCTTGCCCTCAGGGTAAATAATTGGTTTGCCGTCCCAACTCGTATCGGCCTTCAATATGACCGATGCTTTCACAGCAGTGGACGCCTCAAGAGCGAAAGCAGTTGGATGGAAAACCAAGGACCAAACAACAATGCAAAAATAATTAGCAATTTTCATGAAAACACCTCAATAACAATAGTAGGATTTAAGTACTCTAATGCAAATCAATTAAATCAATGGGTGACCACTTTAATGATCCCTGTTAATACCGGTGGTTTGCCGAATAAGATAGCATTACAACCCACCCTTGCTTATAACGAAAAAGCGCTTAGTATTACCGCCATAAGGAGATTAATTATGCGAACAGTTAAATTTACATTTTGGCAAGACGGCGAGTTCTTTATCGGCTTCCTGAATGAATATCCAGACTACCAAACTCAGGGAATGAATAAGGAAGAGCTTGCTGAAAATCTGAAGGATTTGCTGAATGATCTGGAATCGGGGCATGTGCCATATGTTCGCAAGGTTGAAGAGCTGATGGTTGCATAAATGAAAAGGCGTGACTTGGTCAAGGCGCTTGAAGATATGGGATGCATCCTCATCCGTCACGGTGGTCGGCATGATTGGTACACCAACCAGCAGACCAAACAATCCCAACCCGTTCCTCGTCACAACGAAATCAACGATAAC
Organism: Candidatus Nitrotoga sp. CP45; assembly: GCA_003402375.1. GTDB lineage: Bacteria > Pseudomonadota > Gammaproteobacteria > Burkholderiales > Gallionellaceae > Nitrotoga. The sequence continues at coordinate 3,052 of QFXJ01000041.1, read as the reverse complement.
CTTGCAAAATCCATAATCAAGAAACTAAGCTAGCACCTCTGAGCACTTAACCCCATGCATGGTGACGGATCCAAGCGCTCCTCTTTTTTTGAATTACCTATTGACCACGGGCGTATCCAAGTATAAAAAGGCACATTCAATTGCCCAGCCAGAAGGATGACGACCCGAGCCGAAATCGAAACCTTCATGGCCGCCCAAAAAAGTGCAGTGGCTCCCATGAACTTGCGAGAAAAACTGATGAAGAAAGATTCCCAGTGGTGGGAGTATGTCAGCGCGGTCGAGATAGATGGAGTGGTAATTGAAGATGTGCAGCTTATTGTCCAGTGGCGACTTAGCGTGGGCTCTGCGGGAGACAAATATAACTGTGGTCTGCTTTACCGGAGTGATCGGGTTTATGCAGTTGACTTTGACCCTGATGGGCAGCATACCAACAAGGTTGGCAAAGGCAGGCCGCTTTACAGGAAGCGTATTGGGCTAGGAACGCACGAGCATACTTGGTCAGAAGATGGGTATGGGTATGCTGAACCGATTTCGCCAGATTTTTCCGACTTCTCGGCATTGTTCGACTACTTTTGTCAAAAGGCTAATTTAAATGTACGAAGCGGCTTCAAGTCGCCCCCAAGCACCCAACTGAATTTACTTTTAAAATGAACTGCACCAGCTTACTTGAAAACCTTGGTTACACTTGCGCGCCGCGCCAGAATGGAGCGTTGCGCCTATGGTCGCCCTTCACTTTTGATGACGGCGAACACCTTGGGCTATTTCTGGAACCGTCGGGCAACGGCCAATGGCTGGTGACTGACCACGCCGACACACTCATGCATGCTAGCGCTCACGGTGCAAAACTTACTCCAAACCGCCTGGATAAAATCCGCGCACAGTTCATGGATGTGAAAATTTCAGAAGGTGGCGCGTTGATAGCTGTCACTGGACAAGACAATTTGGCACGCACTGTAACCGAGGTGCTGAACACGGCTATTGCCATTAGCCATGCGGAAGAAAGCTGGAAACCAAGGAGTCGCGAACAGAAATTTATCGCTTCCGTAGGACAGGAACTGGAAGCCGTGGTGGGTAAGAAATTGCAACGCAATGTCACAGTCAGTGGCGTTTCCGGTCATCAGATTGAATTTCCTTTTGCCATTGACGACTTTGCGGCAGGACGCCAGTTTATCCAGCCCGTGGCATATGGTGATAAGCGAGTTGACTGGGGTAATGTGTACAAAGCTTCGGGCAAGATGTTCGATCTCAAATCCGCTGGTGCGGAAGACGGTCAGCGGATTGTCATTGTCGAAGATAGCCAAGACGATGAGGAATTGGGTAAAGCAGTAACGCTACTAAGCTACAACTCCAATGTGCTGCTGTTCAGCCACCGTGCCCAGTGGCTGCCACGTTTCCAACTCGCGGCCTGACAACTCGATTCGTTCCAACGAAATGTTGAAATGTTAGAACTCGTATATTGACGCTGTCGGCAAAACATTATGCAATGACAATGTTGAGCAGGCTGGGCAACATGACATCGGCTAGAGTTTAAGCGGTTAAGCTTGTGGGTCAGATAGGTGCGGTTGCCCATTTCTTGTTCAATCAGACCGAACGGTAACTTGGGCCGTGCTGCTGAAATGCAGCCAGAGCCTGCATACGAGGAGGGTATGAACGATGAACGAATACGCCACCTGCGTTGTTGGAATTGACGTATCCAAGCAAGCGCAAGCTCGACATAGCTTTACTTGCCAACAGCAAGATTAAATCAAAAGTTTTTGATAACACTGTCACAGGTCATAGTGAGCTTGTGCAATGGTTGCTTGAACGAGGCGCCGAACAGCAGCGTACTCACATTTGCATGGAAGCGACCGGACCTTACATCGAAGCCGTGGCCATTGCTTTGATTGAATCGGGCTGGCACATCAGCGTAGTCAACCCGGCGCGCATCAAAGGTTTTGCTCAGGGAGAACTGGCGCGTAACAAAACAGATCGTGCCGATGCCTCACTGTTGGCACGCTTTTGTGCGGCTATGCGTCCCAGTCTGTGGACACCGCCTTCCGCCGAGTGGCGCGAACTGCGCGGATGGGTTGATCGACTGCAAGCACTCAAGGATATGCATCAACAGGAGAGCAATCGGCTGGAAGCGCACACGACAACCGGGCAAACATCCTTGATTGAGTCGGTTCAAACCCATCTGGATTGGCTCGCGCAACAAATCGGAGCGCTGGAGCACGATATTAATGACCACATCAATCGACATCCAAAGCTTAAACACGATGCCGAATTACTGCACAGCACCCCAGGTCTTGGCAGTACCACGGTCGCCAAGGTGCTAGCTTACGCAGGTGATGTGCGGCGTTTTGCAAATGTCAAGGCGCTGGCGGCATTCATCGGCGTGACACCACGGCAGCGTTTGTCAGGCAGTTCGGTCAAAGGTCGAACCATGATGAGTCGTACTGGCCATGCAGAGTTGCGACGGGCTTTGTATATGCCGGGACTGGTAGCGCGCAGGCACAATCCAGTTCTTCGGGCATTTGGCGATAGACTGAGTACTACAGGGCTGGCACCTAAGGCGGTGGTGGGAGCGGTGATGCGCAAACTGGCGCATCTTATTTACGGGGTGATCAAATCGGGGCAGCCATTTGATGTCAGTTTTGCAGGCCACAATCTTGACTTTCAAGACGGTATCTGACCCCGCGATGTTTCACCGCGATGTTTCACTTAGCCCTGAGGAAATTAAGTCCTTGCGGATGCGTGAGCACATCTCCCAGCCGGTTTGTGCCCGTTACCTGAACGTCTCCAAGAACTTGGTTTCCGATTGGGAGCGCGGTGTCAAAAAACCTGGTGGCCCGGCCTTGCGGCTGTTGGCCTTGATTCAGAAAAAAGGACTTATGGCGATTGCCTGATAACCTCTTACAAACAATTTAATCTGAGCCCCTTTAATTATCGGGAGCTTATAGACTCGGCACGAATTATCCGTGATTTTTTTGAGCAAGACATGTATCATTGCGTATGGAAAAAGACGACGCAAGAAAACAAACAAGGGAGGTGCTCCACGAGAGGCGCAAGCAAG